>JAGCGH010000111.1 GCA_017649705.1 bacterium | reverse complement strand
GAGGTGAAAAGGCCGTGCTTGATATTGGCTTCTTTCAAAATGGAGTCCAGGAAGGCGCAGGTGCTGCCTTTGCCGTTGGTGCCGGCGATGTGCAGGAACTTCGGTTCCGGAAGCCCGGGATGTTTGTCCTTGAGGGCGGCGATGGCGTTCTGGGTGTTCTCGAGCCCCGGGCGGACGCCGAAGGTCCTGAGACTACAGAGATAGTTCTCCAGTTCCGTCATAGGGAGGCCTTGACCTCGTCTTTGATCATAGCCAGTCCTTCCTCGAAGGAATGGAACGGCGGAAGGCCCAGACTTTTGTAAAGCGTAAGGTCGAAGGTACAGTCAGCCGGACGGTTGGCGGACATTTGCGGCGGTTTTCCGGTATCCACGACGAGCTCTGGATCGAAGCCGAAAGCGGCCGCGATGGCTCTGAACATCTGATAGCGCGTAATGCCGACGGGATTGCTCATATGGACGATGCCTACGTAATGACGCTTTTCCAGTTCCAGAATGGCTCTTGCCACGTCAGCGCTTAGCGACGGGAAACGCTTCTGGACGTTGTCCAATTCGAGCCTTTCGCCCTTAGAGAGCGTTTTGATGGCCTTGTGTATGAAGCTGAGCTCCGGCCGGTCGGTGGTGCCGTACTGCAAGGCGATCCTGACGATAAGATGATCGGGGCATTTTTGGGCTTCTTTTTCGCCCATTAGTTTGGTCTCGCCGTAGAGGTTGACGGGATCGGGAGCGGCTTTTTCGTTGTAAGGCGGATTTTTGCCGTTGAAAACGTAGTCGGTCGAGATATAGACGAGCCTTTTGCCGTTTAATTTACACCATTCCGCCATGACTTTGGTGGCGTCAACGTGCAATATCCTAGCGGTTTCCGGCCTTCTCACGCATTCGTCGGGGTCTCTTATGGCCGCGGAATGGATGATAGTGTCCGGTTTTACTTCGTCAAGCAATGCTTCCAGCGCCTCGAGGTCGGTCAGGTCGATCTTGCGGTCGCAGTTTGATCCGGAATAGCCAAGCCCGATCATGGGAAACACCGGACTGAAAATTTTATAGATATGCTGGCCTAAAAAGCCGCTTGCTCCGGTAAGCAGGATCATAAAAAAGCCTTCAAAAAAGGATGGGGTGAATGAGGAGACTTGAACTCCCGGCCTTCTGGGCCACAACCAGACGCTCTAACCAACTGAGCTACATCCACCACTAAAAAAACAGTTCATGTATTCTACCTAAACAGCCTCTAAAAGTCAACCCCAATAGCCCGTGGAATTACCGCCCCCTTTTTGATAAAATATCGTCTAATAAATAACCTATTTTTATTTCTAAAATCCCTATGGAGGCACTATGAAAAAAACGGTTCCTTTCAACGGCACCAAAGAACAGGAAGAGCAGCTCATAGCCTACATCAACGAGATGAAGGACGTGAAGGGCAATCTCATTCCCATCATGCAGAAAGCTCAGGATATCTACGGATATCTGCCCATCGAAGTTCAGACCATCATTGCCCGTGAAATGGACATTCCCCTGGAGAAAGTTTACGGCATCTCCACTTTCTACGCCATGTTCACTCTTGAGCCCAAAGGCAAATATCAGATCGCGGTCTGCCTCGGCACGGCCTGCTACGTCAAGGGTTCCGGCGACGTTTACGCCAAGCTGGAGAACATCCTCAGCCTTCAGGGCGGCGGCTGCACCCCGGACGGCAAGTTCAGCCTTGAAGCCTGCCGCTGCCTGGGCGCCTGCGGCCTGGCCCCTGTCATGATGATCAACGGCGAAGTTTACGGCCGTTTAACTCCTGACCAGATCCCCGGCATCCTTGCCAAATACAAAGACTGATCGCCCGTATGAAGATCAAGGAAGTCAAAGAGTTCCTGGACGCCGAGCTTCTCTGCGGCAGCGAATCCGAACTTGAAAAAGACGTTTTTTCCGCCTGCGGCAGCGACATGATGAGCGACGTCCTCGCTTACGTGAAAGACCAGTCCGTGCTTCTGACAGGGCTTGTCAATCCGCAGGTCATCAGGACTGCCGAGATGATGGACATGATCTGCCTCGTCTTCGTGCGCTCTAAAAAGCCCACCCCGGAAATGGTGGCGCTTGCCCACGAGCACGGGCTCGTCGTCCTGGCCACGGAAAAACGCATGTACGAAGCCTGCGGCATCCTTTACTCCAACGGGCTGACCAGCAAGGGAGTGAAGAAAAGATGAGCGAAGCTCTCACTTTTCACTTTGACGTGAACGGCGAGGACTTCACTTCCGCCGGCCAGGCCTCCGTGCGCTTCAAGAAGAACATGCGCGAACTGGGCGTGGATCCGGAGATCATCCGCCGCGCCTCCATCGCCATGTACGAAGGCGAAATAAACATGGTCATACACGCCCACGGCGGCGTGGCGGACGTGGCCGTAACGGAAGACGCCATAGAGATCGTGTTGAAGGACAAGGGGCCCGGCATTCCCGACATCAAAAAAGCGATGCAGGAAGGCTATTCCACCGCTCCCGACAACATCCGCTCTTTGGGCTTCGGCGCCGGCATGGGGCTTCCCAACATGAAGCGCTACACCGACGAGATGGAGATCGAATCCACCGTGGGCGTCGGCACCACGGTCACAATGAAGATCAAACTTAAGTAATTTAATTTCGGCATGGAATATAAGCATTCAGTATCCCTGGACATCGAGAAGTGCAAAGGCTGCACTTCCTGCGTCCATCATTGCCCCACGGAGGCGATAAGGATAAGGGACCGCCATGCCGTAATAGACGCCATGCGCTGCATCGACTGCGGAGAATGCATCAGGATCTGCCCCCACCAGGCGAAAAAAGCTTTGCGGGACGACCTTTTGGATCTGCAGCGCTTCAAATGGAAGATCGCTCTCCCCGCCCCCAGCCTTTACGCCCAGTTCAACAATCTTGAGGACGTGGACTTCGTGCTGCAGGGGCTTTTGGACATCGGCTTCGACGACGTCTTCGAAGTTTCGAGAGGCGCGGAACTGGTGACCGCCAGGACCAGGCAGTACCTGAAGCTGAGGAAAGGGCCCAGGCCCGTCATCAGCTCCGCCTGCCCCGCCATCGTGAGGCTCATTGCCCTGCGCTTCCCGAGTCTTAAGCAAAACATCCTGGACCTTCTGCCGCCCATGGAAGTGGCGGCCGCCATGGCCAGGGAACAGGCTTTGAAAGACCATCCGGAATTCAGAAAGGAAGATGTCGGCGTCTGCTTCATTTCCCCCTGCCCCGCCAAGATGAGCTACGTGAAAAACGGGCTGCCGGAATACAAGAGCCAGGTGGACGTGGTGGTGGGCTTCAAGGACGTCTATTTCCTGCTGCTGAACGAAATGAAATATTCCCGCCGCCCCAAGACCTTGTCGGAATCAGGCATGATCGGCATCGGCTGGGCAGCCTCCGGCGGCGAAGCGACGGCTTTGTTCAACGACGCTTACCTTGCGGCGGACGGCATCGACAACTGCATCCGCGTGCTGGACCGCATCGAGGGCGGCGACTTCCCCAATTTGGAATTCGTGGAATTGAACGCCTGTCCCGGCGGCTGCGTGGGCGGAGCCCTGACGATACAGGATCCTTTCATCGCCAAAGCGAGATTGCAGACCTTGAGGCGTTTCATGCCGGTCTCCCAGAACTTCGTGGACGAAAACGATCCCATACCGGAAAACTATTTCGTAAAGGACATGGGCTCCTACACTCCCCTTCATCAGCTCAGCGACAACATGGCGGAATCCATGCGCATGCTGAAAGAAATAAGGGAGCTCAAGGAGGAGCTGCCCGGCTTCGACTGCGGCGCCTGCGGAGCTCCCACCTGCCGCGCTTTCGCGGAGGACGTCGTAAAGGGCAGCGCCAGCAGGTACGACTGCGTATTGACGCACCTGGAAGACGTCAAAGCCTATTTGAAAGAACGCGAGGGCAAAGCATGACGGTAGCCGAATTCGCAGAAAAATATTCCATGGAAGTTCTCTCCCTGCCCGATCCCTCAAGGGAAATTAAAGGCGGATACATGGGGGATCTTCTCTCCTGGGTCATGGGCCGCGCGAAAGCGGACCAGGCCTGGATAACCATTATGTCCAACCAGAACATCATCGCCGTGGCCTCTTTGATAGACGTTGCCTGCATCATTTTGGCGGAGGATGTCAGGTTGGATGAAAGCATAATAGAGAACGCCAAGGCAAAAGGCGTGAACGTCCTGACGACCAAGAACCCGGCCTTCGAAGTGGCCTGCGAGATCTGTCACGAAATAAAATGAACCGCTACTACTACGACCTGCACATCCACTCCTGCCTTTCTCCCTGCGCGGAGAACGACATGACGCCCTGCAACATCGCGGGGCTGGCGGCCTTGAACGGCCTCAACATAGTGGCTCTGACGGATCACAACAGCGGCAAGAACTGCCCGGCCTTCTATAAGGCCGCCAAGAATTACGGCGTCATCCCGGTGGCCGGCATGGAACTGACGACCGCCGAGGAAGTCCACCTCGTCTGCCTCTTCCCCACCCTGGAAGACGCCATGAGCTTCAGCGAGGAGATCGACAAGCGCAGGATAAGGGTGAAGAATCGGAAAGACATCTTCGGAGACCAGCTCATCATGGACGAAGAGGACAACGTTTTGGGCGAAGAGGAAGACCTCCTTCCCAACGCCACGACCGTCTCCCTTGAGGAAGCGCCAAGCCTTGTGGAAAAATTCCAGGGCGTCTGCTACCCCGCGCACATCGACCGCGAAGCCAACGGCATCATCGCGATCCTTGGCGAAATGCCGAAAAATCCGGAATTCGCTGCCGTCGAGATCCGCGACCGGGAGAACACCGAAGCCTACGTGAAAGAGCATGGATTGGAAGGCAAGACCGTCGTCGTCAGTTCCGACGCGCACATGATAGAGCAGCTGAGGGAAAAGGAAAATTATTTCGAACTGGAAGACGAGCCGTACAGCGGAGACTTCGTGAGAAGATCCCTTTTCAACCG
>JAGCGH010000110.1 GCA_017649705.1 bacterium | reverse complement strand
TGAAATGATAAGAAATGATAAGAAATGATAAGAAATGATAAGAAATGATAAGAAATGATAAGAAATGATAAGAAATGATAAGAAATGATAAGAAATGATAAGAAATGATAAGAAATGATAAGAAATGATAAGAAATGATAAGAGTAATGACTATGTGCTGAAATGTGCTAAGGATATGTCCATGTGATGTCCAAGCGCCAGAAATCTAAATGGGTCGAGCTCGACCCCTTTCATGCGTCTAGGATCAGCGGAGGGACTGGAGTAGTGACTGGAATTGTGGGAGGTTGCGGATGACCCAGTAGAGCAGGATGACGACGAGGACGACGATTGGGAGCGCGACGGAGCGTCTGGCTTTCTTGGAGAAGATGAGCACTATTACGGTGGGTATGGCCAGAAAGAGGATGGGATTGTAGCTGAAAGCTTCGATCAGATGTCCGTGCGCAAGGCTGTGCAGCGCGCGGGAGGTGCCGCAGCCCGGGCACTCGAAACCTGTGAGGGTGCGGAAAGAGCAGCGGGGAAAATATGGAGACGCGGTTGGATCAACAAAGGAGAAAAACGCGATTATAGCCAATATGACCAGAACGGCGGCGGCAAGGTTTATTTTCGCTCGTCCATCCATACGTGGCGGTAAAGTCTCGTCATGTGGTCGGAATTGCTTTCCTTGACGAAGGTGTAGAAATCCCAGCCGTAGCGTTCGTAAAAAGAGGTGTGCTCGGTGGCGAGGTAAAGCGTGTCGCAGCCCTTTGTCTGCATGTCCCTGGCGATGTGGTTTAAGAGCGCGCCAGCCAAGCCCTGCTTTCTGAAGGGCTCTTCCACGAAGACGGCGCAGACGTTGGGGGCGAGGTCAGGCCTCACGTGGAAATCGTTGGGAATGACGCCGGCGCCGGCGATGATCTTCTTCGTTTCAGGATCCTTTATGACGTACCAGTAGTTGTCCTTGGGCTCTTTCATGCTGGATATGTAGGCGCTTTTTGGGATATGCCACTTGTCGCTGAACCAAGTGGCCGCTTCTTCCATTTCAGGCTCGGTTTGGGGGACGGTCTCGATGGGCCTTGCGATCTTGGGAATACTGAAGACGCCCGTTCTCCAGCCTTCTATTAGCGTCGACCTTTGCTCCATGGCGCCCAAACCGGTGAAAAGGAGCGAGAGGGCGGGATACTGCTCGTCCAATATGCCGGCCAAAATGAGATTGCCTCCCGGCGCTGCGGCGGCCATCAGACGCTCTACGTTGCGCTCTAAGACGGCGCAGAGGATGTTGGCGATAACTATATCGTATTTCTTCTGAGGGGCGTAAAAAAAGAGGTCCTGCTGAAAAACGTTGATTGCGACGTTGTTCTTTTCGGCGTTTTCTTTGGCGGCCATGATGGCCTGGGGCTCGTTGTCGAAGGCGTCGATATCAGGGATGCCTAATTTGGCGGCGGCGACGGCTAAGATGCCCGTGCCGGTGCCGGCGTCCAGGAGGCTCTTGGGATGGTTTTGGTCCGCGAGTTCCTCAAGGAATTCCAAACAGGCTTTGCTGGTGCCGTGGCTCCCTGTGCCGAAGGCCATGCCGGGATCGTTGACGAGAATGATGTCGTTAGGTTCGGGAGAATATGTTTCCCAGGAAGGCACGATGACAAGGTTCTTCCCCACTCTGCTGACGTGGAAATTTTCTTTCCACTTCTCCGCCCAGTCTTCTTTTTTGACGAGCCTTCTTTCCAAGGAAAGATCGGAGGTCAGGAGCTTGGCGAGATCAAGAAGTTTTGTTTCGGCCTGGCTTGCTTCATTTTCGCTTTTCAAAAAAAGAGAGAAGACGGCCTTTTCTGAATCCGTGAGTTTTTCCACGGAAAAATCGGCTTCGGGATCGTCCCAAAGTTCCGCGAGTTGTTCGCAGACAGTTGGGTCGGCTGTCAGCCTGACTTCTACTAGCTCTTCCATATCAGAGCATTTTGGAGCCGAGGATGGTCATCTCTTCAGCTTCCTTTAAGGTAGGCGCTTCCGCGTAGAAGCGGCAGACGGGTTCGGTGCCTGAAAAACGCAGGAGGAGCCAGGAGTCGTCCTCCAGCTCGAACTTGACGCCGTCGATGGTCTTGATGTTTTTCACCTTGCGGCCGAGGATCTCGGAGGGAGGCTCCGTTTCCAGCTTCCGCATGAAGGCGTCCTTGGCGTTGGGGTCGCAGGCCTTGTCGATGCGGTGGTAGCGCATGGCGCCGAATTCTTTGTCGATGTAGTCCATGGCTTCGCCGGCATCTTTGAAGCCCAGGCCGATGAGGGCCTCGACGAGAAGAAGTCCGGAGAGGATGCCGTCCCTTTCGGGGATGTGCTTCTGATAGCCCAATCCTCCGCTCTCTTCCGTGCCGACCAAGGCCGTGCCGTCGATGAGATGGGGAACAATATATTTGAAGCCCACGGGCTTTTCTTCCAGGGGAATATTGTATTTCCTACAGAAACGGTCGATGGTCACGGAACAGGAAACGGTCTTGACCATCTTGCCGGACCACTTCTTGCACTTCATGAAATAGAGGGCGAGAAGCAGTGCAATCTTGGGAGTGATGATGTACTCTCCCCTGCTGTCAGCGGCCGCGAGCCTGTCGGCGTCGCCGTCGGTGACGAGGCAGATGTCGAAGCCTTCCTTCGCGATCTTTTCAAGGCTGGCGGCCATGTTTTGGGGAACGGGCTCGGGAGCGATGCCGGGGAAAGCGGGGTTGCGGTCGCTGCGGATCGTTTCGGCCTGGTGGCCAAGCTTGTTGAGTATGTCCGCGATGTAAGTCTTGCCCACGCCGTAAAGGGAGTCCACGAGGACCTTGAGCGGTTTGGAAGACAGGAGCTTTTTATCGATGAAGGAATCAACCCATTCCAAGTAAACTTTCTCGGGGTCGCCCTGCAGGACGAGGCCCTGCTTTTCGGCTTCGGCTCTCGAGATCCTCTTCGGCTCGTTCTTGCCCACCTGAGCTTCGATGCCCTTGGTGGTATTAACGTCCGCGGAGCAGCCCGGAGGCGTCTTGATCTTGAAACCGGAATAGTTGGCGGGATTGTGGCTGGCTGTGATCATGACGCCGCCCGCCAATCCGTAATGCTTTACGGCGTAGGAAACAGTTGGCGTAGGCAGCGGCTTGTCGGCGGGCAATACTTTGAAGCCGTTGGCCCAGAGGATCTCAGCCACCAATTCGGCGAAGCGCTTCCCCAGGAAGCGGTGGTCGTAGCCAACGACGAGTGAGGCGCCTTCTTTGCCTTCACTTTTGAGATAGTCGGCGTAGGCCTGGGCGGCCTTGGCCAGATTCTCGAAGGTGAAGGTGTCGGCGATAACGCCGCGCCAGCCGTCGGTTCCGAATTTTATGATGTTCTCAGCCATTCTATTTCTTTTCCATCGCGTAGAAAGCTTTTATGCGCTCCGCCATGTCGGGCTTGCCGAAAAGGTAGCTGCCGGCCACGAAAGCGGTGGCGCCGGCCTTATAGCAGAGATCCTTGGTCTCGCCGTCCACGCCGCCGTCCACTTCTATGGCGCAGTCGAGGCCTCTTTTTTCGATCTCGCTTTTTATCGCTTCGATCTTGGGCAGCATGTCGGCCATGAAGCTTTGTCCGCCGAAGCCGGGCTCAACCGTCATGACGAGAATTATGTCGCAGAGATCAAGATACGGGAAAATAGCCTCGGCAGGTGTTTTCGGTTTCACGACTAACCCGACGGCGCAGCCGGAGGCTTTGAGATTTTCAAGGGTGTCGGTTATGGTCTTGGCGTCCTTGAAGGCCGGGCTCTCGATGTGCATGGTGATGATATCCGCGCCGGCTTCCCTGAATTTGGGGGCGTAGGTGACGGGGTCGTCGATCATCAGGTGCACGTCGAAGATCAGATTGGAGTGGGGCCGCAGCTTTTTCAATACGGGGTGCCCGAAGGTCAGGTTGGGAACGAAGTGCGCGTCCATGATGTCCCAGTGGATGAGGTTGGCGCCGGCGGCCTTCGCCGTGGCTATTTCCTCCGCCCACTTGGAAAAATCGCAGGAAAGCAACGAGGGGGAAACGCAGACGCCCCTAAGGGTCTCTTTGATCTCTTGGAGTGTTCTCATATCTAATTTAAATTATACTAGAAGAGCCTTGGAAATAAAAGGATGGAGCGCGGCCGGAGGGGGGGGGAAACGCCCTACCAACTAAATCTCCTAAATGTTATAATGCTTTAATAATAATCAAAAGGATTTTTCAGTCCCCTTTTATGGAATCCGCTTCCGCCCAAAAGACCAGCACCAAGACCGTGCGCCGCTTCACCGACGGCGCGCCCGTGACTGAAAGCGGCATCCGCCGCGCGCTGAACATGACCATTCTTTCCGGCGTCTTCAGCAACGTCTGGACGGCCATCACCGTCAATCTCCCCTACCAGATGTACCTGTCGGTCTTGCAGGCTTCCGGTAAACTGGTCGGTCTGGCCGGCACCATTACGAACTTCACCATGATACTGCAGCTGCCCGGGGCCTTCATTTCCGAGATGCTCAAAGAAAGGCGGCCCATGGTCGTCTTCTTCGCCTTCATCCAGCGCTTCCTCTGGTTCATCCCGGCTTTCATGCCGCTCTTCACCAAAGACTACAAGATCCTGGCCCTGACGCTTGTGGCCGTCTGCGTTCTCAGTATGGCACTCGGCAACTTCATCACCGGCTCCTGGCTGGCCTGGATGACGGACCTTATCCCCAACGACAAGGCGGGCGACTACTGGGGCCGCCGCATGACCATCGTTATGACGGTCTATCTGGGAACGATCTTCCTTTCCGGCTACGCCCTGGATATCCTGCCGGGCATTTGGAAAGATCTGCCGCTTTTGGGCTTCATGGTGGTCTTCTTTATTGCCGGCGTCTTCAGCATGATCGACATTTTCTACCAGACCAAGACGGCCGAAGTGACGCCGGAGCATCCCAACCGCGACAGGGGCATGCTTGAACGGGCGATGATGCCTTTCAAGAGC
>JAGCGH010000109.1 GCA_017649705.1 bacterium | reverse complement strand
GAGGCGCCAGATCATGACGCCGCTGGCGATGAGGCCGACGGAGCCGGCCAGAACGTCGGAAATGAGGCGGCCCCAGAAGAGCCACAGGACTTGGTCGAGCCAGAGGGCCACGAAGGCCAGAGGGATGGTCAGGACCACGATTCTTAATATGTTGAGCAGCGCGCCGCCCAAGGGCTTGCCGCAGCCGGTCAGGAAGAAACCGGAATAGCGGTGGATCTCGAGGAGGCCGAAGCCCCAGGAGATAATGTAAAGGCCGTGGCGCATGAGCACGCAGACCTCGGGATCATTGGAAAACTGGTGGGCCAGGGGATCGGCGATAACCGTGAAGAGGACGGCTATGGCCAGAAGATAAAGCCCGGCGAAAAGATTGGCGGTCTTGTAGATCTGCTTCAATCTGTCGTAAGCCTTGGCGCCGTAATTCTGGGCCGTCATGGCGGTAAGCCCGAAGCCCACTGACATGGGGATCATGAAAGCCAGCGTCTCGAGCCGGTTCACGGCGCCCATGGCCGCCACAGCCACGTCGCCGAAGTGGGCCGCGATGCGGGTGACCACGGTCTGGCCGACGGGCAGAATGATGGAGCCAAGCATGACAGGAACGCCGAAAGAGATCTCCTTTTTCCAATACTGCAACGTGGTGGCCATTGGCAGAGGCTTCCAGCGCATCAGCTCGTATTTCTTATTGATGAGCACCCAAGGAAGGATGGCGCCCAGGGCCTGGGAAATAATGGTGGCCAGGGCCGCGCCCTGGATGCCCATTTCCGGGAAGCCGCAATTACCGAAGATAAGGCAGTAGTCCAGGACGATATTTGTCATGGTGCCGGTCAAAATAGCCGCGCTGGCCATCTTGGTGTCCCCTATCACGATCAGAATGTCGCCGCCTAAAAGTCCGACCATGCCGGTCACGCAGCCCAGAAACCAAATGTCCATGTAGCCGCAGACTTTTTCCAGCGTGTCGCCCGCGGCGCCCAGCTTCAGAAAGAGCAGATGGGAATAGCACTTGCCGATTATGGCCAGAAGGAATGAGAGCAGCACCGCCAGGTAAAAACCGCTCCTGATGGTCTCCTGGGCTCTTTGTTTGTCCTGGGCGCCCAGGGCCTGGCCGGAGATGGTCATGATGCCCGCGAAGATGCCCCTAAAGATGCAGCCGCAGAGCATGACCACGGGAAGAGTGAAGCCCATGGCGGCCAGAGGGCCGGTGCCTAATTTGCCGACGAAGTAGGTGTCGACCACGTTGTAGAGGGAAATGGCGATGGTGCCGATAAGCATGGCCGAGCTGGTCTTCAGCATTATCATGCCAATGGAACCGGTGGTGTAGAAGCCCTTGCTCTCAGCCATTTATTTTTCCCTCCAGCATAAGGTCGCCGTCAAATTTTTTGACAGCTGTCCAGGCGATCTTGGGAGACTTTTCAGGAGTTTGACAGAGGGCTTCAAGCACAGGGGATCTCTTTCCGCCCAGGATCTTGGGAGCGATAAAGACGGTCAGTTTGTCCGCCAGCTTCGCTTTGAGAAAAGATGTGAGCGTTTCGCTTCCGCCTTCCACGAGAACGCCGCTGACGCCTAACTTGGCCAGCTCCTTCAAAAGCTCTGTAAGTGAGACTCTCTCCCCTTTCGTTTTTATGACGGTGAAGCCGCGCTCTCTCAGTTTTTTTATTTTGTCGGCTTTGGCCTTTTGGGAGACCGCGATAATAATTTTTTCGCTGGGAGTGTTTTTTGTGAGTTTGCCGTCGTAGCTGAGTTTGGCCTCTGAATCGAGCACGATCTTATAGGGCTGGCGCTCCGTTTTGGTCAAGCGGATGCTGAGGGAAGGATCGTCCGCGAAGACGGTCTTGGAGCCGACCAGGACAGCGTTGTATTTCGCCCTGAGTTTGTGAGCCTCACGTCGGCTTTTTTCATTGGAGATCCATTTCGCGTCGCCGCTTTCGGCCGCCAGTTTTCCGTCCAGGCTCATGGCCCATTTCAGATGGATGAAAGGACGGCCTTTTTCCATTCTGGCGTTGAAGACTTCGTTCAGTTCCCTGCAGTCGGCTCTGTCAGCAACTGTGACTTTGATGCCGGCGTCCGTTAGGATCTTGACAGCGCGGCCGGCGTGCTTGGGATTGGGATCGATCGTTCCTATTTTCACCGCGGCGAATTGGTTTTCGATGATGGCTTTCGTGCAGGGAGGCGTGCGGCCGTAGGTGGAGCAGGGTTCAAGCGTGACGTAGATGACAGAGCCTTTTACGTCATGGCCTTTCCTTTTGGCGTCCTTGATGGCGCGTATTTCCGCGTGGTCGCATCCGGCTGTCTTATGGTATCCCTCGCCGATTATTTTTCCGCCCTTAACGATGACCGCGCCCACCATGGGATTAGGGGCGCAGGTCAAGCAGCCTTTTTGGGCAAGGGAAACGGCGCGGCGCCAGATGAGTTCCTCAGTCATTTTTAACCTCGAAGCCCCAGGCTTTCAGAATATTTTTTTCAGAGGCCGCGGCGTTCTTTATTACTCCGTGGGAGAACTCCAAACGCTTGGGATATTTTTTCCTCAGTTCGTCGAAACGCTCGGCGCGTTTCTTGTCGCCCATGTCCAGCGTCTCGCACATGGCGGCGTCGTCCGCTTCCGGGTCGTAGAGGGCGCTGACGGCTTTGTAGAGGGCCTTTTCGCCAGTCAGCCCACTGAGATCTATCTCGACCTTGCCGCCCTCATTGAAGGGCGCCTGCCAGGATTTTTCTTTTCCCAGGAATTCGCAGACCGCATCGTAGATCATTTCCGTACCGCGGAGCTTGCCGTCCCAGGAGTAGCCAGCGATGTGCGGCGTGGCGATCTGGGCGCAGCAGAGAATGTCCTTGTCTGGGGTCGGCTCGTCTTCCCAGACGTCGGCGTAATAGTCCAGGTCTCTCACGCGCATGAGCCTTTCCTTCAAGGGCGCGCTCTCGATGACGGCGCCGCGGGAAGCCTGGATAAGGACCGCGTCTTCCTTTATTTTGGAAAGTTTTTCCGCGTCGATGAGATGGTAAGTCTTGTAAGGCCCTTCGGTCGTAAGGTCGGTGTGCAGCGTGATTATGTCGCAGGAGAGCGCTTCTTCGTAAGAGGCGCTTTGGAAATCTTTTTCGCGCTCCGCCCTCGGAGGATCGCAAAGCACAGGCTTAAGGCCCAGCGCTTCGGAATACTTCGCGACCCGGGACCCGACTTCGCCGACGCCGATTATGCCGATCGATCTTCCCGAAAGGGACTGCTTGTGGCGGCAGGCGTGCAGAAGCAATACAGCCATCACCCACTCCGTGACGGAAGTGGCGTTTGAGCCTCTGGCGGCGGCCCAGGGGATGCCGTGGGCTTTCAGGGCTTCCTTGTCCAGATGCTCGCTGCCGCTGGTTGCGGTGGCGATGAATTTTACCTTGGGAGCGAGCTTAAGGAACTCCTCGTTCACTTTCGTGACGGAGCGCACGCAGATGATGTCGGCGTCCCTGATAACGGAAGCGTCGAGAGGCCGGCCCCGGAAAGTTTTGGCGACGCCAATTGAAGAGAAGGCAGCTTGCGCTTCCCTGATGTTCTCATCGAGCGCGATAAGCATGATCTTTAAGAATACTTATGGTTGCGCCACATGAAGAAGAGGCCCGCTATCACAAAGAGAATGTCCGGGAACCAAATGCACAGATAGGGATAGAGGGCGTAGTTTTCCTTGAAGGTCTCGACCAATATAATGAGGGAGTAGTGCAGCGCGATGAGGCCGAGGCAAATTAGAAAGCCGATGGTCTTCTCGCTTCGGTGCGCCCTGATGCCCAGGGGAATTCCCAGGAGCGCGAAGGCGATGGAGGCGAAGGCGTAGGAGGCTCTCTTGTTGATCTCCGTGAGATAACGGCTGCGGTAGTCCATGTTGTTGTGGAAGGACTGCAGCCAGGTGTCATGCCATTCCTCGAAAAGCTTCGTGACGTCGCCGTTCTGGCCGTCGATCTCCTTCAGGGCCGCCAGCATCTCCTCGTAGCTTTTCTCGTTGACCGCCGCCACCCAGGCGTCGTTCATTTTCTTGATGCCGACTTTGGAGAGCATCTGGCGGAAGGGCTTTTTGCCTTTCAGTTTGAACCAAAGGTGATTGCCGGTCCTGATGTCTTTTCTGGCCTGGGCCAGGAGCGCCTCCTTCTTTTCCGGGGAAAGGGCTTTGACATACTTGTCCTTCTCCTCGTCGCTAAGCTGCTTGAAGCCGGGCTCCCGCCGGCAGGCGTTCCTCAGCATCAAATTCTCCCTGTCCGCGATCATTTCCTTGATGTCTTCCGTAATGAGGCCCTTGGGATCTTTCCTGATGATCTTGGCGGCCTCTTCCTTCATCTGCTTCTTCTTGGGATCGAGGTAGAAGTGCACGATGACTTTGCCGGCCTTGGAAATGAGGAAAGAGTTGGTGCGGCGGGTGTCCCTCTCCTCGGAGGTCACCCGGTCCAGCTCAAGCTGCAGCCTGGCCTGGGCGCGCTGGTAGTGCAGCCTGCCCTCCTTGGCCTTGATGACGCGGTAGTGGGTGTTGAGGTCCTCTATGAGCTCGATGTCCTTCAGCTCGTCGCCGTTCTTCTCCCCTATTATCACGCGGTACGGACCTATGGGCTTGTAGGAGCCGGTCTCTATGAGCGCCATGGGGTCTTCCATGTCGTAGTTGGCGATTATTTCCCTCTGCTTCTGCTGGGCCAGGGGAAGAACGTTGTTGTGGGCGTAAAAGGAAAGGACCGCGATGACCGTCGCCAGAGCCACGGTCGGGAAAGCGATGCGGAAAATAGAAACGCCGGTGGCCTTCATGGCCGTGATCTCGCCGTCGGCGGAGAAGCGGCTGTAAACGAGAAGGCTCGCGCCCGCCACGGAGAAAGGCAGGGCGTAGCACAAAACCTGGGCCATGACGATCACGATGAACTCCAGGATCGTCATGGGGTCGAATTTCTTGAAGACCAGCTCGATGACTTGCAGCAAACTTCCCATGACCATCATGAAAGTCAGGACCACCAGGGCCATGATGAAGGTCAGAAGAACGGAATTCAGTATATAGAAATTCAAGACCCGCATGCTGAGGGTCTTTCCGAAGACCAGTCCCAGCAGGGACCACTTCTGTTGTTGCTTTTTGTCAGCCATTAAAGAGAACCTTTGGTGCTGGGGATGCCCTGGTTTCTGGGGTCATAGCTCAGCGCGGAGCGCATGGCTCTGGCCGCGGCTTTGAAGATGGCCTCGGAAACATGGTGAGCGTCCTTGCCGGCTTTGACGGTTACATGGAGATCAAGGCCCGCTTCAACGGCCACGGCGCGCCAGAACTCCTCCACGAGGGAAGTCTGGAAAGTCTTTATGGTCTCCTGCTGGAAAACAACGTTCCAGGCCAGGAAAGGCCGGCCGCTGAAATCAAGCGCCACTTCCGCCAGCGCTTCGTCCATGGGAAGGATCATGAAGCCGTAGCGGAAGATCCCGGCCTTGTCGCCGACCGCTTCCTTAAGCGCTTTGCCCAGACAGATGCCCACGTCCTCCACGCTGTGGTGGTCGTCGACCTGGGTGTCGCCGGTGGCTTTGATCTTCAGGTCGAAGCAGCCGTGCTTGGCGAAAAGCTCCAGCATGTGATCGAGGAAAGGCACGCCTGTGGAAACCTCGTAGCTGCCGCTGCCGTCGATGTTGAAGCTAAGCTTGATGTCTGTCTCCGCCGTCTTGCGGGATATTTCGGAAATGCGTTCTTTCTTTTCCATAATCTGCGTTTATTTTATCTTGGCCGCCTCTTCCTTGAGGTCTTTGATGAACCTGGCGTAGATGTCTTTCGTCTGGGGAGCGGCGCCGTCTTTGATGATTCCCGGATCCATGTTCTTGTCGTCCAGAGTGACGACGGAGGCTTTGTTCCAGGACAAGGGTTTCTTCGCGATATAAACAGGAACGACCCAGCGCACCGGCAGCATGTCGCCGGAGGGAGTCAGCATGCTGTGCTCGAGATAGACTCCGTAAAGCCCGGGCTTGATAGCGGGATTTTTGAAGGAGAACTGGCCGTTGTCGTCCGTCATGACTTTTTCAATCTGTCCCTGGACCAGCGCTTCGTCTTCCTGGGAGCTCAGGTTCTTTATGCTTTCCTTTATCTGCTCGCAGGCCTGGGCCGCCGCCTGCATGACGGCGTTGGTGTCGATGTATTTTTCCGCGTCGAACTTGACGTTCTTGTCCTTGGAAGTCTTAACGGGCTTCTGCTTTTCCGGAGCGATCGTCACTACGTCCATGACCGCCAGCTCTTCCGGAGTCACTCTCTGGACCTTGCTAATGATCTGCACGGGCTCGTCGCCGATGCCGGCGTACTGCTTTTCCTCAACGCTGTAGTTGTAGCTGACTTCGTCGAAGACCAGGCGCCCTTTTTCCTTCAGGGTCTCCAGCTTGGCTTCCCAGAATTCCGCACCCCTTTCGTACATGGCGCGCCCCGCCTGGGATTCCTGGGCTCTCTTGCGGCAGTATAGCGCGTATTCCTTGTAGTTCTTCACGCGCTTGGCTATTTCCGCCTGCTCTTCCTCGGTGAGGACCTTTCCGGATTCGGAAGTCTTGGCTTCTTTTGCGGGCTCGTCCTTGTGCTCGGCTTTGTATTTCTCAAACGCCGCCTGAGCCTTCTGGGCGAAATCGGACTGCAGCCTGCGGTAGGCCGTCTCGCAGACCGAATCGTTAAGGTTATCCCTTTCCTCAGCCTTGGAGGCCAGCTTGATGTAAGCGTTGGAATTCACGAGGCAGACCTCGGCTCCCAAAACAGGAACGTCGTTGCTGGTGGCCCTGCCGCTCACGTCGTAATTGGAGTTCATAAGGGGGATGCCCGTGGCAAGCAAGCCGCCGCCGATGAGGGCAGCCGCGGCGATTCCGATGGCTTTTGCAGTTAAGATCATGCTCGCACCTCGCTATTCTTTATTTTTCAGTAATTCGATTAGCTTTTCCATCTGCTCCGTGGTGCCGATGGAAAACCTGATTTTATCCAAAAGGCGCGGCGTGTTGAAATGCCGCACCAAATAACCTTCTTGCTCCAGATAAGCGACGATCCCGGCGGCGTCGCCGGATCCGGGCTTGGCCAGGAGAAAATTTCCGCCGGAGGGCGTCACCTGCCAGCCCAGGGAGGCAAGCGCCTTGGCGAAAAAATCCTTAGTTTCGTTGATCCGTTTGACGACGCCCGCCGTGTATTCCGTGTCCCTTATGGCCGCGGCGGCCGCCAGCTGGCTGGCCGCATTGAGATTGTAGGAATCCTTCACCTTGTTGAAAGCCTCTATGATCTCCGGGGAAGACATGCCGAAGCCCACGCGCAGTCCCGCCAGGGAATGGGATTTCGACATGGTCCTGGTGACCACCAGATTTTTGAACCTTTTCAAAAGCGGCAGAGAATTGGAACCGGCGAAAAGAGCATAAGCTTCGTCGATGACCACCACGCCCTTTGCGCTCTCGCAGAGCCTTATGACATCAGCCTCGGGGAAAAGCGTGCCGGTCTGGGCATTGGGGTTCGGCAGGATCTTCAGTTTCGCGCCGCTTTCGAAAAAGCTCTCCGGCAAAGCGTAATCCTCGCTCAGGGGATGGCGCTCGGTCTTCGCTCCCTGTATTTCCGCCAAAGTTTCGTACAGCGTATAGGTGGGATCAACCACCGCCAGGGTGTCGCCCTCGTCAAGGAAGGAGCGGATGATCATGGTGAAGACGTCGTCGCTGCCGTTCCCCGCCACGATGCAGTCGGCGGGCACTTCGAAGATCTCGGAAGCGGCCTGCCTCAGTTCCTCCGCGGATGAGGAGGGATAAAGGCGCAGGGAATCCGCCGCCGTTTTCCCCAGAGCCTCCAGGGCTTTGGGAGAAGGCGGATAAGGATTCTCGTTGGCGTTTAGCTTGACAAAGCGGCCCTTGGGCTGACGCCCAGGAACGTAGCCCTGCATCGCCTGCACGGTTTTTCTGATCTTATCCATGAAAGGTTTTTAAATTTTCCTATTAATATTGAATTATACCACAACGGCCCGATTTCTTAAAGCAATAGCGGCCTTCTTCCGCGGACCCCCGGAATAGGCCCGGCTCTTTATGCTAGAATAAGGTAAGGAACCACGATTAACCGTCACTTAAGGATGAAATGAAACTGAGATATTTTCTTCTGCTGCTCTTCGCCTCATTGGGAACTTTCGGCGCCCCTCTGCCCCAATCCCAGGAACCCGTGCTTTTCAAGGACGTAAGGATCGAAGACCCCTTCTGGTCGCCCAGAATCGAAGCCAACCGCACCGGCTGCATCCCGGCCAACTACAAGATGTGCAAGGAGACCGGACGCCTTGACGCTTTCAAGCCGGAATACAAGGGCGGCAGGCATATCTTCTGGGATTCCGACGTGGCCAAATGGCTGGAGGCCGGCTACTATTCCCTGCAGACAACGCCGAACCCCGAGCTTAGGAAAACCCTTGACGAAGTGGTCGCCGACATCATCGCCATGCAGGAGACCAACGGGTACCTTAACTCGTATTTCCACTACGCCGATCCCAAAGGAAAGTGGCAGTACTTAAGGCACAACCATGAGCTCTACTGCGCCGGTCACCTTATGGAAGCGGCCGTCGCCCACTACTACACCACCGGCAAAAGAGATTTCTTAGACTGTCTCTGCCGCTACGCCGACCACATCTGCGAGACCTTCGGGCCGAAGGAAAACCAGATGCACGGCTATCCCGGCCACGAGGAGATCGAGCTGGCCCTGGTCAAACTCTACAAGGCTACCGGCAACAAAAAATATCTCGACCAGGCTCTCTACTTCCTCGATGAAAGGGGCAAGGAACCGCTTTACTTCGCCCTGGAGGAAGGAAAAAGAGGCGGCGACACGAACCTTTGGCAGCGCGACAAGAATTACCACCAGATCCACAAAAGGGTCCGCGACCAGGACGAGGCCGTGGGCCACGCCGTCAGGGCGCTCTATCTTTACAGCGGCATGGCCGACGTGGCCAGGGAGACCGGCGACCTCGGGCTTCTCGAAGCCTGCAAAAAACTTTGGACCAGCGTCTGCGAACGCAAAATGTATATAACCGGCGGCGCCGGACCGTACCTGGGCAACGAAGGCTTCGAAGGCGACTACGTCCTGCCCACCTCCCACATCTGCAACGAGACCTGCGCCGGCATCGCCAACGCCTTCTTCTGCCACCGCATGCTCTCCCTTACCGGCGAAGGCAAATACGCCGACATTCTGGAAAAGATTGCCTACAACAACGGCCTTTCCGGCGTTTCCCTGGACGGAAGATCTTTCTTCTACAACAACCAGCTTCTGACCTTCGACCCCGAGCCCGGCGCCCCCAGGGAGCACATACGCAAAGGGCATGAGCATCCCGACCTGCACAGGAGGGAATGGTTCGGCTGCTCCTGCTGCCCCCCGAACCAGGCCCGCTTCGTGGCCTCGATCGGCGGCTACATCTACGCCAAGAAAGAAGATTCCCTTTTTATCAACCTCTACATCGGAAGCGAGACCACCGTTCCCCTGAAAGACAACAAAGTTCGGATCCTGCAAAAGACCGACTATCCCTGGGACGGCAAAGTAGTGGTCAGCGTGGATCCTGAAAAGCAGGGCGAATTCGAAGTGGCCCTCCGCCATCCCTACTGGTGCCGCCGCTACAACCTGACCGTCAACGGGCAAAAATACGACGCCCCCATGGAAAAAGGTTATCTCGTCATAAAGAGAAACTGGAATAAGGGCGACAAGATAGAATTCACTATGGACATGCCGGTGGAGAGAGTTTACGCCAACCAAAGATCCAAGGAGCTGAGAGGCCGCGTCGCCCTGCAGAGGGGACCTGTGGTCTACTGCCTCGAGACCTGCGACAACGCCACCAACGACCTGGACAAACTCCTGCTTCCCAAAGACGGAAAGATCGAAGCGAAGTTCGAAGCAGGCCTTCTTGGCGGCGTCGTTGCCCTGAGCGGCAAAGCCTTCCTGGAGGAAAGCGCCAAGGACAATTCCCCCCTCTACACCACGAAGACCCCTAAAGGCAGAGAGGTCGACTTCAAGGCCGTCCCCTACTACGCCTGGGACAACCGGGAGCCCGGCAGCGTCATCGTCTGGCTCAGGGAAGAATAAAAATCACTAATCGTTCTTAACGAATTTTAGACCAAGAATGACATTCTTGGCGTTCGCTTTTACAGAGATTTTTAAAATTTCCGGTGATTCTTCAGGGAGTTCCAATTTTTTGGCGGACCCGTCAGAACATGTAACTTCAGAAAACTTGTAATCTGAAGGAACATGGAAAGTATATATTTCCTCAGCATTAGGAACGCATTTTAAATTTAGTTTCAAAGAAGGTTCCTCCCATTTTATATCTTCCACGCTTTCCGCATCCATGCTCACATGACGCGTTGAGCCTATTAGTTGCGGCCTATCAAGTTTTTCTCTTAATGCGACTACTGTCGTATGCCCGAATGTCAGTGGTTCCCAATGCAGTTTATTCTTGACTTCACCGAGGTATTTCTGTTTCCAAAAATCATAGGCAAGATAAGTTATGCTAGGATCCAGTCCCAATTTTTCCAGAGGAGTTTCATCTTCCTTTAAAGACCAGATAGCCGTTCTTTGTGTAACGCACCAGATTTCATACGGTTTTTCAATATGAATCGCCCAAAGCGTTGAAAAAGGTGAATTGACGTTCGGTTCTATACTGGGCCCTAACTGTTTATCCGCGTTTTCTGCCGTTATTACATCAGTATTGAACTTATTGCCATACATATAACCTGTTGGATGATTGTAATGCATTTCTCCACACTCGGCAGTTCTAGTCTCAAGCGAAGGAAGTCCTCTCTGAAGAATGTTTATCAATTCAGGCGTCATCTCTGAATTTTTGTCACTATAGGTCAGCAACCCGCCACCCAACGATATGTTTGACAATCTAGAACGAGCCCAGTCCGCATTTTCGTGCATAACTATATGATCAGGATCGTTCAAGAATACTATTCTCTGTGTAGAGAAAAATTCAGCAAAATAAAAAAGCTGCCTGTGAAAAGCTTTCCAACCACGCGCACAATCAAAAGAAATACGACATGCATCAAAAGTGCCAGCCAATTCCGGCATCAAACCCCAGCACCCCATCAGATACACATCATCACCGCTCGCAAGTCTTGCGGCAAGCGCAAAATTACGAAATCTTCTTCTGGCTTCCTTAGGCTCGTAAGCAGTGTTGAGTCCTTCCAAAAATATATGCCTTAGTCCGTCAACCTTGACATATTTGAATCCCGCGTTTTTAAAAGCCTCAAAGAGCGGGACGAAATAATTGGTAATAGTATAGTCAGACATGTCGGGAATGTTCTCGAACCAGTCTGATTGTGTCTGATTTCCGTTCGGCCTTCGGCAGAGAACGTCTCTGTCAAATTGTCCGATATTGTAACTGAAAAAATCTGGCCTTACCCAAATGCCAGGTTCCAGTCCTCTTTCATTAATCATTTTAGCTATCCCAGCAGGACCTCCGGGGAATTTCTTGCTAGGCGCCATCCAGCTCTCAGCATAAGAACGTCTGCTTAGTGAGACTCCAGGTCTATTAGCCATATAACCGTTGTCAGCTTGCATAAAATTCATACCGTAGGGCAGGAAATTATTCGTAATAAAATCAGCTGTCTTGGTCAAAATATTCATATCTATGTCATTGTGATAAGCCGCCCAAGAGCACCAGCCGTTCATACTCTTACTATTCATCCTTCTCATCCACGGTTCATGACCGCTAAACCCCAAATGATCACTATAGAAATGCGGGCGGAAAACAAAGTTCATGAAACAATTTGATATAGTGGCTGAAAACGTTGCTGTCAGATCGCCGTTCTCATCCACCTTCATCCTCTTATCCTCCCACTTCCAACCATCACAACGCCATTCCAACAAAGCGTCATTTTCTACATCGTACAACCCTGGCACTCCATAGATCAAAGGATTCCCCACCTGCCCTAGAATTGCTTCTCCCCCAAAAGCTCTTCTGCTCCTCATCACGCCTGCCGTACCGCTAAGATGAATAGTGATCCTAAGCTTGTGAATCTTATTCTCGTTGAACCAGAGCGTCAATATCTCCTTCAAAGGATCGGTCCAATAAACATCGTTGGTATCTTCGCCCATATTGACCATCGTCCCTTCGTCATGCTCAATTGAGATAAAAGTCTTGTCATTGAAATTATAAGAGCAAGAAGTTTTATCCTGCTTTGCCTTTATAATGTGCCCAGCAGACGGGATCTCCTTCAAAACAAATTCGGCTTGCGAGTCCAAAGAACATAGAAGCGTTATCACCAAAAAATAAAAAAATGCTTTTTTCATAATTCGCCTTTCCCTGCCTCAATTCCAAGGCCAGTCCTTTTATGGTTGATAGTTATATTTAATTCCTTTGTTTCAAATTTCACTCCATCAAAAACAGAGATTTTCATCAAATAATCCCCGGCTTTCGTTGGGATACCATGCAATTCTCCATTTGTTTTTAAACTCAGTCCAGCCGGTGTAGAACTATTTTTATCTAAAAACCATAAAAAAGGCCTTTGTGACCCGCCCTTCGCCTTTAATAATAGATAATAATCTCTGTCAACATATCCATCCGGCAAACGAACGTCAGTATCAATAGTGAGCGGAAAAGAATCTGCATTATTAGGGTCAGATCCATTGCGTAATTCGAAATCATCATAGTATCCATCATTGTCGCTATCAACAAATATTGAAACATAAAATTTTCTCATATCGCTGGGACGAATATTTCCACTCTCATCAAAAGCTATTACCTGCCAGTAATAATCTCCTGTTTGCGCTAAATAATCGACAATTAATAGTGACTCTGAGGTTAAATTATTTGTAAATGAAACCGTATCGACAAAATTATTGAAAAACAACTTAAGAATATAGTTAACAGCACTTCCTTCTGGGTCTACTGATTCTGTCCATTCAAAATCATAGGTGTTGGTAAAAGATAAAGATAAAAAATCATTGGAACTATTTATCAGCAAGACATCATTGTTTTCTGGGAATATAAGTTCCGGAGTTGAAGGAGCCAGATTATCGATGTTTTCATTAAAAGTAACGCTAAGTTTTTCTCTGTACTCCCCAAATTGATCTGTAACTTTTATCCAAGTTTGAGTAATTGCATTGTTAATAGAGCTTCCGTCTATTATTAAAAGAAAGTCTTTCTTTTGAAAAATATCGCTCGAAAATGTTAAAGCTATTTCATCGTTTTTCTTTGGCAAAAACGACGGCCAAAGAACGCTTAAGCCATCCATCATAAGCTTTGGGTTAAGGTCCAGCTTACTCATGTGAATTTTACCTGTTATAGAATGGGAAGCAAAAAAGGTCGCTGTAAAAGAAGTTGTAATTACATTATCAATTATACCAAGCTCAAGTATGCTCGGTTCGAAAACTACTTTGCGAAATCCATTGCTAAAAATAGGATTAGATTTTCCTAGCATTTCAGTAAGATTGCAAACACCATCTTCGTCGCTATCGGCAAAAGGGTCGTTCAATTGATTAACATTTAACCCCGCCAAGAAAGCTATATTTTTCCAATAACTTATCCAATCTTCACTAAGATTATTTGAGCCGGGCATAAAACAAGGAGATAAAGGATGAGGATCAAATTTATCCGTTAAACCATCGTTATCGGTATCTGGAGAAGTTGGGTCCGTTGTATAAAAATTAGTAATTCCATTTTTTATGTAGGGAAATTTAGCGTAAACTTCCTGCCCATCGCTAATCCCATCATTGTCTGTGTCGTGCCATATAGGGCATGTTTGAATAAATTTTATTATATCGCCGGAAGATATTTTTAGTGTAATATTCATTCCAAAAACTTCTGGGTAATCCTCCAGCCCATCATTATCACTGTCTGGATTGATAGGATTGGTAAAAGTATTGTATAGCTCAACGTATGAAGGAATATTATCGTGATCATTATCATAAGAAAGTGAAAAATCATTTATTTCAACGTAATTGTCTTCATTAAATACCATTAAAGGAACTCCTGAATCTACTTCAATTTCGTCAGCTATCTCATCCCAATTCATCAATTCATAGCCTTGCATAACAACGTTAGTGTTTTGAGATGCGCTTAAATACGACATGTATTCTCTAAAATGAGGATTGTTCGGTGCGATTACTTTAACCCACCTTGACGTTCCATAATTATTTATAAAGCTATTCGTTATATAATCTGAATTTATGTCTGAAAGTTGTTTGGGAGGCATTATCATCGCTCCTGAATTGCCATTCTTAAATCTCAAATCGATAAAATGCATAGCATCGTTTGAGGGGTAACTCAGTTGGGCCAAAATAAGATTTGTATGGCTAGAACCAAACAGCGAAGAAAATCCCCATCCAGCATCGTACAAAAGCTCGACAGTAGTTTTTTCTGGCAATTCATCTCCATAGTAATTATGGCCAGCATACTTATATCCCTTATCACTGTTAGTAAAGTTTATTTTTTCTAGGGTTTTCTTTTTCCCTCCCTGCGAGTAATTTATAACGAGATCAGGATAACATGTTATTTCAGCCGAATCATTTATAAAGTCACTGAGCTTAACTTTCTGTTTTCCATAATTTGTATCTACAATTACATATCCCGGAACTGTAGAACTTAAGTTTGTTGAAACTGCCATTTGTTGTATATCAGAAAAATCAGACCTAATTTCTATGCCGATAACTACATCGTCAGCATAGGACAGAAACAATAGTCCATACATTGCTGACATGATAATGATTAATTTATTAAATTTCATATTTATCATAATTTCAAAACGATAATTCGTTTGATTGAACAAATAGTTTAATCTTCTTCCTCTATGATCTCCACTTCTCGTCCCATTCTCGTATTCAATTCTTCTTTAATTTCTCTTACAGTTTTCCCCTTAAAAACAAACTCCGAGTTTTCGTCTACTCTTTCCTCTTTGAAAATAGGAAAATATTTAGAGTTAATACAGTGAACTCCAAAATATGGATCATAATATTTATAGCTGATTATTTTTGTTTTACTTTTTTCAAAACCATTATCAACCAGCTGGAGGGGTTTGGGAACAACATCATATTTGTCTAT
This sequence comes from bacterium, assembly GCA_017649705.1. GTDB lineage: Bacteria > Auribacterota > UBA3054 > UBA3054 > UBA3054 > UBA3054. The sequence continues at coordinate 24,907 of JAGCGH010000109.1, read as the reverse complement.
ACTTGTAGGACTACAGGCATTAACTCCTATCTGTATGATATCGTTTGTATCAGTATGCCATCCTTTGTTTCTTTCGGGAAAAGGCTCATGCCTAAATACTATCTTTGAATAATCCTTATAGATATAGTCGGCTTTGGGGAAGGCTGACTCAGGCGGAGCAGGCCAATAATCAGGATCAGGCCATGGGGAGTAATCCTCCAAACGCCAAACTCTAATCCAGCGATGTCCAAGCGAAGTATTATCATAAGCTTTTCTTTCCTGTTCCCTAGAATAAGCAAAGACTTCTATCGTTTGATAAAACCTTATCTTATGTCCTTTGTCAGTTATAGCAAAAGTATGAATTGTTTTGGGCTGAACATCAGCCACTAATCGATAATATTTTTTTAAAAATCTTCTTTCATGAAAAAGACCTTTAAAAATAGATGGCTCCCATCCCAATGGAGTGCTAGACACATATGAAATAGATGGTGTATCTTCAGGTATATTGTAATGTTGATTAAAAGAGAGAACAATTAAAGTCACAGGTTCATCATAATTAACATAGACATTAAGATATGCCACATAAGTGTCATCCTGTTGATGTTCAAAAACAGGTTGATCAGGAAAACATATTATTTTTCCGTCTTCCTTTAAAGGGTCTGTATGTAAGATTTTCTCATATTCGTTGATAATGCCATCATTATCCGGATCTGACTTTGCCGGAAGAAGAAGATTAATGTTTTCATTTTTCCCTTTACACCGATATTTACACCATTCCATTGGCATTTGTTCTGGATTTTCTGATTTGCATTTCGTCAGAGGTTCTTTATCATGTTTATCAGGAATGCCATCATTATCTGTATCAGAATTTGTCGGATCAGTGACAAAACCTCTTCTTCCTAGAATCTCTACATGCGTAGGAATTCCGTCTGAATCAATATCACTACCTGCAGGCACAATCTTTAAATTTTTACTATATTCCTCTGTTTTTATTATGACATTTGTAACTGTAAATTTTTTATATTCGTCTTTTAATACTTTGTTGTAATTGGTGTTTTTCTTTGTCATATCATCAGAAAATTTATGAGCCTGAAGATATTTCTCCATTCTAACCCCATTGCCGCCGTCATTCATAAGGTGATATTTGTCCCCTGGCAAAAGCATCAAATTTAATTGATAATTATCAAAAAGAGATTGTAAATCACTTATTCCATCTTTCTTTGCTTTAGCATAATCAAGCACTGTTATTACTAATCTATTGCTCGTTGTATTTATGAAATCATTGGTAATAATACCACCATCGTAAACAACTATCTTTTTCCATGCGGGAGGAGGGCCAGACTGATGTATTGGCTCGTTAATATGTCTCTCATATTTTTCTTTTGCCTGGCGTTTTTTGCTATATATCTCATCAGAAGATCGGCGTTCATATTTTTCTTTGCCGTTTCTCTCTTCCTTTTTCAATGAATATCCTCCAGAAGAAAAATCAATTTCAATTCCGCTGCATAACAAGGAAAAAGCAGCAACGGCTAAAATGTTTAAACTTGATAGATTTTTCACTAATTAATCTCCTTTGTTATTAATTCTTTCAATTACGGCATTAACAAAATCAGGATTACTTTTCTGAAATTTTTGCAGATTACTATGAATATCATCTATAATTATTTTTTTTACATTTCTATACGAACTTTGCGCTTGAATATTAGCGGAATAAGTACCTACAGCGCTATCGCTCCTGTTCCTATAAAATAGTTCGCTTGTCGTAAATGTGTCTAATTGTATTTTTTCTTGTCCGCAGTTATATAGATGTGCAAGTAACTCTAGAAGCGCTTCCGCTCCATCTAATGGAACGTCTACAAAAGCATCAAAAATTTTACGAATATCAAATATATCTCCTGGTGATTCTATTTTTAACAGAGAGTCTAACGTTGACGAAAAAGTTTCGTTTATCTCAATATATTTTCTTGTCCCGATTATGACCGTTATCTTTGATTTATCGAAATTGAAAGGATTTTTATATCGATACCAAACATGTTCAGTGGTTCTTGAAAGCAATCGAAAATTTGTTCTAGATGTTCTTTTCAAAAAAGGGGTGAACCAATTTAAAACAGGCAGATTTGCTGTATTTGCAGATGAAGATCCGAAAAAAGGAGGAGCAGTTAGAACAATATTATCAACAATTTGTCTAAAAGGGATCTCAGAATTGTTACATTGGTAATAGGTTAGAAGACACCCCATAGAATGCGCTACGACTGTAGCTTTCAAATCATTATCTGTCCTTCTATCTGTTATAAACTTTCCTAGAGTTCCATTTCTTTTTCCAACATATCCCAAAATACCATTGCTTTTAAAAAATAAGTCCTCGTAATTATAAGAGGTCCATGGAAAATCATATACACGATATGGTCTAATATTATAATATTGTGTTGCATCTATCAAATTACCAAAAAAAGAAGCATCTCCATCGTATCTTGGACACGCATCGATACCATGAACAAGAAAAACAGGTCGAATTCTACTTATTTTCGCTCTGACATCTACAAATAGATTAGATTGCTGATTTAAAGATATGGTAGCGAAATATGTATTTGATATATCCAGATTATTAAAGTAATATCGCTTAAAATACCTGTTATTTACAACAGAAGGGAACGAATTTTCTCCTACCTTACCCTCAAAAACTATTGAGTTATTCGTTATTGAATGTAGTTGGTTATTCAAAATATCTATGCTCACATTTGTAAAAAATGTATCGTTATCAAATAAGAATTCTATAGCCACTTCATCGTCTAAAGGCTTAAAAGAATACATAATTGACTTTTGAAAAGCAGATAATGTCTGCGGTCTTGGCATATTACCCCAAAATAAACTTTCCTCGATAGGCGTTGCTACAAAATGAGTCAGGTTATATGATACATTATTGGACAATGAACCACCCTCGTATTCTATAAGCGCATAAGTGTTATTGTTTGTGCTCAAATTTTCACATGTTAGCGCTTTAACAAAATCATAAGATTTTGGAATATTTGCTGTTGCCTTTATCTCGTTGTTTTGTATCACTTTTAATGTTAAGTTTCGATTCCCCTCTTTCTTGTTTTTAGTCCATATCTGATAAGAAGATTGACGTGGAATCAAAAGATAATAATCCTTATCGCTATCTTTTATATTTTCTATTTCTTTAAATAATATGAAATTGTTTGTTGGCGCCGTAATAAAAGTTTCAGACGAAATATAGGAATATTTATTGGTTTCATTTATATCATATATAGAGTCTTTCGCGGGATCCCAAAAGCAAATAAAAAGCAATGTGCAATCTATCGGCATTGCTTCGCTAACTTTCTCATCATCAAAAAAACCCGGATCTCCAGACTCGTCTTTAACAACTTCTTGCCTTATTCTAATATTGCCAATTAAATCACGAGTGTTATAAAAAAATGATTTTAAAAAAAATGTGTACTTTACAGTTTTTTCAGCATTGGTAGAATCCTCTCTCTGACTATTCAGCCAATGTGGTAAATTTTGCAAAGAAACATTAACATAAATGTTTGATGGATAAAATGTCCGTATAGAAAAACAGTTTGTCAGACAATCTGGAGTGAACACAAAATAATTAGTTTTAACTATCTCAGGAGAGATTGATTCATTATCAGCCAAAACCTTTGAACTTCCTAGCCAAAGGAAGGCCAATATTAAGTAAATTGTTGTGAATCTATTGGTCATTTTTATTTATTTTCTGATTATAAAATAGTTAAAAAACACATCAATAGGGTATTCTTTATCAATCGTTATCTTAATTTTAGAATCACTGGGAACAGGTTGCACACTCCACCAAAGATTGGTAACAATTTGTCTTGGAGTTAACATTATTATAGCCTCGGAAGTAATGTTTTCGCATGGTATTTCTGCTTCTTTTAAGCCATTGGTTATCATTACTATTCCTGCCTGAGACCCGGAATCGAAACTAAAAAAAGATTCTGCAGAAATTGCCTCGCCTTGGCTAGCAGAAAGTTTTAATTGACCTGCATTACTACGTATCCTAGCATCTTCATTTAACAGGACTATGTCACTACAAATATTTGTTTGGCCTATAAACCAATCAGCTTCTGCGTTAAATTTCATGTGGGTAACTTCCAGACATCCTGTAACCATTCCTCCGCCTGAAAAAATAAGATCACTCGTTAGGTTTGAAGATAAATGTTTCTTATAAATAGATGAGGTAATAATCTTATTGCTTGAAATTGAATCTTCAGCAAGTTTAATGCCTGTTATTGAGCTATCTGCTATTTTATCAGACGTAACTGCATTACTTGCAATCTTGTTGGATGTAATAGTTCCTATTGCTATCTTATCAGAAGTTACGGCATCGTTATCTATTTTTCCTGAAGTTACCGAATAGTCCGCTATTTTAACTGTGGTTACAGCGTTTTCAGCAATTTTTGCAGATGATACTGCATTATCGGCTATTTTATCAGCAGATATTGCTCCAGTAGTGATCTTATTAGCTGACACAGAATTGGAAGCCAGTTTGTCTGAATTCACAGCGCCATCGCATATTTTTGCTGTCGTAATTGAACCGGCTACGATTTTATCTGAAGTTACAGCACCTGTTGATATTTTGTTTTCTGATATTGCGCCATTTCCTATCTTGTCTGCCGTTATAGCTCCGTCGTATATTTTAGTTGTTGTTATTGCTCCATCCATGATCTTATTAGCTGACACAGAATTGGCAGAAAGCTTGTCTGCATTCACAGCACCATCGGTTATTTTCTCTGTAGTAATTGAGCTGGCTGCAATCTTATAAGAATTTACAGCTCCATCATTAATTTTTTCAGTGGTTACAGCACCGGCTATTATTTTGCTTCCGGTTATTGCGCCGTTCGCTATTTTGTCTGTGATCACAGCATTGTTTGCTATTTTGTCCGAAGTTATGGCGCTATCCTCTATCTTCACGGTTGTCACAGAATTGCTAACGATTTTGTCTGACGTTATCGCATTGCTGGCGATTTTGTCAGTTGTAATTGCATTGTTTGCTATTGAACTTGTTCCGAAGACATGGTTGCTGATGGCATAACTCAAGCTCTGCGTCGCCTGAGCTATTGTTGTATTTAGTTCTGAAATTGTAGTGACTCGGCTGCCGCTTATTCTTATGTTGGCGCCGTTATTAAGGTCTATCCCGTCTGCACTAACTATCATGTTTGTGTCTGATTGGAAAACCATATCAAAGCACAAGTCGTATTGAGTTTGCAAAGACATGGCGTATTGCGTGGGATTTGCTCTTGTGAAACTTCCTAAGCAAAGGTAACCGAAATCGTCGATATATTCGTTGGTGCAGCAATAGGCTCCAATAGGACTTGTACCTATCCCTCTTAAACCAAATACGTATGGAGCTAACGCGTATGTGTGAAAATTTAGGAAATTGTATGTATAAACCGGAGCCTCGTTCGTTTCAACCGATACTGCGTTTATAAAAGTGTTTGTGCTTAGAGTTGAATTGTATGGAGAGATGAAAACCCTATCCGGAGATAATGGAATCCCTATTGGGAGGCGTATTTTAATTTTAGTTATAACGCTGTCTGTTTTTGTGCGAAAAGTTTGGCCGACTAGGAAAACATATTGTGAAATTGAAGCGTCCGCCGTAAAGGAATTGTTGGTTCCGGCCAGAAAACCGGAGTCCAAGAAGTACCATTTTTTATCCCCGGTTGTCAGGTGACCAAGGTATGTTTGGACGTAAGTTTGAAGTGCGTTCAATTCATCTTCAAGGGCTTCAAGGTCTGTCTGAAGGGCATATAAAGTTTGCGCTCTGTCTCCCTGCCCTTCAACACTTGAAATGGAAACTAGTTCAGAACTTATATTGGAATAGTCGTTTATTATTCTTTGAAGATCCTTTTCTCTTACGATTCGCTCATCATGGCTCAGGCTTGATAAGCCCAACTGAAGATCGACTATACTGTCAGCACAGGATTCGGCATTGCTTTTAAGGCGGTCTATTGTAACTCTGAGATTTTCGAAGTCGTTGGTGGAAACGAAAGCTTCTTGGGTCAGGCCTTGAAGAGTGTCAGCGTTGATTTCTTCTGACAATTCACCAATTGCTACTAAGACATTAAGCGCCAAAAAGGAAAAAAGAAGGCATCTGGAAGTATTTATCATAATATGACTCCATTTTTTTCTATTCTCACATAAGAATAAACAAAAGTCAAGTTCTGGTTGATTTTGTTTCATTTACCCGACACATAAAAAAAGACCGCCTTATCAAGGCGGTCTTTTTTTTGAATGGTGCGCGAGGCGAGACTTGAACTCGCACGGGTTTAATCCCACTAGCCCCTCAAGCTAGCGTGTCTACCAATTCCACCACCCGCGCATGGGTCTTCAAAGAATGGTGAAGATTATAGTACTATAATCGCCTCCGGAAGTCAAATCAGAGGGCCCCTGTCCCGCCGAGCTCCCCGGCGAACCACATGTTCAGGGCCAGAAGGCAGAAGCCGTCCCGGCAGCGGTCGCTTTTGCAAAGCGCCCTGGCTTCCTCAGCCGTAAACCACTTAAGACCGAAGGTCTCGCCTTCGTCGTATTTTTCGCTGACTTTCTCGGGGCCTTCTCCCACAAAAAGGCTGAAGCAGTGGTCGCTGCGGCCGATCTGGGGATAGAAAGTTTTTACGAGGCGGCAGGACTTCATGGCGTAGCCCGTCTCCTCCAGAGTCTCGCGCCTGGCGGCTTCCTCCAATGCCTCCCCGGGATCGGCGTTGCCGGCCGGGAGTTCCCAGTCGAAGCTTTCCACCATGTAGCGGTACTGCTTCGTCAGCAGCACCCTGTTCCCGGCGTCTATCAGAAGCACGCCCACCACGGGCATGGGATAGCTGAGGGCGTGGAATTCTATTTCCTTTTTGCCCGAACAGACGATCCTGTCGGCGTAATGCGTCAGCCAGGGACACTTGACCAGCGTTTTGCGCTCCAGCCTTTTCCAAGGCGGCTCACCTTTCAGGACCGTGTCGAGAAGTTCATCTTCTTTCTTTTTCATCGCTCAATATAACGGAGGCTTTGTAGTTCACGTCGCTCAGCAGCAGCCTCACGTCCACCTTGTCCACCAGGTGGGCGAGATATTTGCGCAAAAAGAGCCTTTGCTCGCAATAAGAAAGTCCGCCCTCCGCGGAGGCCAAAAGAGAGGACAGATCCTTCACCCGGCCGAACCAGGAAACGCCGGAGGCGAAGCTGGAGGAATAAAGATCCCTGACGTACAGTTCCCCCTCGCCACCGCACCAGACGCTGTCGCAGTTAAAGTTCCCGTGGACCATGCCGGAGTTGTGCATCCTGGCGGCCAGCTGGGCCAGGGAGCGCAGAAGCTTCGCCCTTTTGTCCTTGTCGAACCCGGCGGCTTGGAAAGCGTCCCGGAAACTGAAGGAGGCTTTCTGGAAAAAAACATAAGTGAGGGAATTGTCCGTGCGCCCTATCAGGAAGGGCTTTTCCATGGGGATGTGCAAAAGGATCGCCCGGATCGTCCGGCGCCACAGGATCCTTTCCCGGCGGAAGCAGGGGAAAAGTTTTTCCCAAAGGCTAATCCTCACCGCCCTGGTGACGATCGCCATCCTCCCGTGGGGATGGTCGTAAACGAAGAAGGCCGTGTTCCTGTCCCTCTCGAAGCGCGTCACCAGCGGGTCGCTGTTCCAATCCCTTTTTTCCAAAAGCGCCGTGAGGTCACTGAAGAGCCGGCTCGATTCGCCTTTCTTCAAAAAGCCCTGTCCGTTGTTCCAAACCTTCACCGGCTCGAAATCCCGGTTTTTCTTCAGGGCCCGGCGGCTGCGGGAGCGAGCCTGGGCGTTGTCGTAGCCCAGAAGCATGTCGGCCACCTCGCGCCAGACCATGTGCCAGTCCCGGCGGTCGTGGGTCTCGGTGGTCCCGGTCGCCACGGCGAAATTCCAGATATAGGCTTTCAAAAAGACCACCCGCAGCCTGTAGGGAACCTTTTTCCCCAGGCAGTGCTGCAGCTGCGTCAGATCCTCCTCCAGCTGCACCCTCGTGGAGAAGCCCCTTCTCGCGTGCTGGAAATCCGTAATGTACCAGCGCTTTTCCGCGGGCTGCCAAAGCAGGTTGCCGGCGTGCAGATCCCTGTGGATGACGAAGGCCGCATGCATGCCGGAAATAAGCTCCGCCAGTTTCTCCGCGCGCTCCGCGGCGTCCGCCCTCTGCCATTCGGGGCGCATCTCGTCGTAGGTCACGCAGCCGTCTATGTATTTCGTCACAAGCCAGACTTTGATCTTTCCGCCTTCCAGGCAAAATCCCAACGCCCTGGGCTCGGGAACGCTCAAGCCCTCTTCGGACATGACCTTGAGAATGTTCCATTCTTTTTGGGGAGCGGAAAAACCCCGCTTCCATTTCAGCTTCTCGAAGAAAGAGGAGAACTCGAAAAACTTGACCAGATCGCCGCCCAGGCGGTAAACGAAACGATGGTAGCCGCTGCTTTTCAACAGCTGCCCGGACTGCGACAGCGTCTCCTCCGGAGCGTTTAGAAACGCCTCGGAGAGCGAGCGGCTGTCAAAGCCTTTGCCATATGTCCAGTTTATCTTCACTTTATTCACCGCTTGGATTTTCTTCGCTGACAGGCTCCGGAGCCGCTTTCGCGTCCCCTATCTCCTCCTTTTTTTCGGGATGATAGAAACGCTTGCAGGCCTGCCAGACCTCGTCGTAGCCTATGGCCGCGAGGCAGGCGTTGTTCCTGGGGCAGACCTGCTCCCGGCAGGGGCTGCAGGGAAAGGGCTTGAAAAGATTCAGGCGCGGGGACGTGACCACCGGCGGCCGCCAGCGGTAAAAGTCCGCGGGCCCGTACAGGACCACGGAGGGAACGCCCTGGGCCGCGGCCAAAAAAGCCGGACCGGAGTCCACTCCGAAGAAAAACACGCTTTCCGCCATAATGGCGGCGGTCTGGGCCAGGGAGGTCCGGCCAGCCAGCGACACCGCCTGCTCCGCTTCGCCGCTCAGGGCGTCCAGCTCCTCTTTTTCGGCCTTTCCGCCCAAAAGGAATATCTTCACCTTCCATTCCTCGCCCATGGCCCTTAAAAGCCTCACCAGGCGCGGAGCGGGCCAGTTCTTGGCGCGGCGCTTGGACACGGGCGCCATGACCACGTAATCCTCGCCGTCCTCCAGGCCGAAGGCGCGAAGAATGCGCCTGGCCTCCGCCTTGTCGTCGGCGCCGTACCAGGAATATTCCAGGGCCAGGCTGTGGTCTTTGGGAAGCGGAACGTTGAGATGTTCCAGCACGTTCAAGACCGGCTTCAGGCAGTTTTCAATTTCCGTCAGGCTTTGGTCGTAAACGCAGGGCAGGTCGATGAAGCTCACCAGCTTTTCCCGGCGGAGCTCGCCGTAGTTGACGAAGGAGGGATAGGCGCTGATGTGCTTGGCCCCGCAGAAAAGCGCCCAGGGAACGCGCCCCAGGTCCTGGGGGGAGATGACGAAATAATCTATAGGACCGAATTCCCTCAGTTCCCTGCGCATCCTGAACTTGTCAAAGACAGCGCCGCTTTTGGGCGCCGTCACCACCTTGTCGCAGTAGGGGCAGTTCTTAAGGATCTCCATTCCCCCGGCGTGCTTGGCCAGAACAATTAATTTGGCATCGGGAAGCGCATGGCGCAAAGTGCGCAGAGCGGGAATGAAATTGAGCATGTCTCCGATGTTTTGCAGCCGGGTCAAAACAATGTTCATATTTTCATCCCCAAATGAAATCTTAGGAATTTCCACCAGGCCTTGACCCGGAAGGGCCGCGCCTTCAGGGCGGACCTGAAATGCTCCCCGGCCTCTTCTTTCATGCCTTTTTCGCAGGCGACCTGGGCCAGATGCAGATGAATGCTGCCCAGCCGGCGGCGCAAGGCGGAATTAGGCACCAAGCCTTTCAAAGTTTCCTCGTGCAGCTTGAAAACTTCCCTTTGCGCCAAAAATATGCGGTCCCGCTGACGCTTTCCCGTGGAGGTCTTGTGGGAGCGGAATCTGACAAGAGGATCCGCCGCGTAGGCGCCCATCTCCTTCTCCGCCAGCTTCAGAAAAAGATCCCAGTCGTCGCTGGGCGCGAACTCTGGCACGAAGCCTTTTATTTCCTCAAGCAGCGACTTTTCTATAAGCGCCGCGGAAGGCGGGATAAAAAGACGTCCTTCCACGATCCTTTTCAGCGTTTCGCCCCTGTCGCCGGAGCCGTCGGCCTTCAAAACTTTTCTTCCGTCGGCGTAAAAACGGTAAAAAGCCGAATAGCCCCAGCGCGCGCCCTCGGCGGTCAATTTTTCCACCATTGCGGAAAGCCTTTCCTTTTCCCAGATGTCGTCCTGATCAAGGAGCGCGACGTATTTCCCGGAGCTTTCGGATATCCCGCGGTTCCTGGCCGCGGCCACTCCGGCGTTCTCCTCCCTGATGAGTTTCAGGGAATTGAGCACGGGATCAGCCGAAGAATGGCAAAACTCCTCCACGAAAGCGGGGCCGTCGTCAGAGGAACCGTCGTCCACAACGATGAGCTCCGCCTCCTTGAAACTCTGTTCGGCTACGGATCTCAACGTCTCTTCGACAAAGAGGCGTCCGTTGTACAGCGGCAGGACTATGGAAACGAGAGGCGCGGGCATCAGGAATAAAGAGCCGCTTTCACAAGCGGCTATTTTGGAAAAACAAGCAAGGGGAGCTTCCGCTCATTCCTGACGTTTGGGAACGCGGATCTTCTGGCCGACCCTCAGGGAGGTGGAGGTTAGGTCAGGGTTGACGTTGTAAATGTCCGTGATCGTCACGCCGTAGTCCCTGGCGATCATCCAAATGCTTTCCCCGGCGGCCACCACGTGCTCATAGAGAGAATCGTAGCTGATGTTGGGGGAACTGGGCTTGCCGGTCCTGACGATCTGCTGGGCAGAGGAGGAAGAGCCGGAGCCGGAAGAAGAGGAGGTCTGGCGCTGAGCCGCCTGCTGGGCCGCCTGCCTGGCGCGGGAATCGACTTCCGAGAGCCTGGCTTCCAGCTGCGCGAGCTTGGTGCGGTTCTCGTTGATGTATCCCTGGAGCGTCTTGGCGTCGCCCTGGATGACCTGGAGGTTCTTGTCGGTCTTGCGCTGGGATTCCAGCGTCGCCTCGTTCATATTTTTAAGCTGGGCCACGATCTGGTTGTAAGCCTTGTTCAAAGCCGCGATGTCTTCGGTGCGGGAGGATGTTTTGGCAAGCTCCCTGACGCCCTGCTGAGTTTCGGAGACCTTGGAGGACACGTCCCTCAGGGAGCTCTGGGTCTGGCTGAGCATGTTCCTCAGTGAGGCGTTCTCGCTTTCGAGGCTTCTGCAGCGGGAGGAGAGATCCTCGATCTGGTTCACAAGGCTTTTCGTGTCGGAGGAAGTCCGCGTCAGCTCCGTGCGCAGCTTGGCGATCTGGATCTGTTCGGGGGTTACCGTGTCGGGAGTGGTGCAGCCAACCAGTATGACCGCGCTGGCAAAAAGCGCGAAGATGGTTTTAGTATTCAGCATAATTTCCTATGAAAAGGCCGGACCTTTTAAGCCCGGCCTTGTGAGTTTTTTGTTTTTTAGCGCAGGTCGCCGATCTTGAATTCGGCGCGGCGGTTCTTGGCGTAGGCTTCTTCAGTGTTGCCAGGAACGGCCGGCTGCTCTTCGCCGTAGCTGACTATCTCAAGGCGATAGCCGTCCACGCCCAGGTTGGCCATGTATTCTCTGACCGCGCCGGCTCTGCGGGAGCCAAGGGCCATGTTGTATTCGGCGGTGCCGCGTTCGTCGCAGTGGCCTTCGATCTTAAGAGCCAGCTTGGGATACTTTTTCATGAAGACAGCGGCGCCCTGGATGATGGCTTCCTCGGCGGGCTGGATATCGTAGCTGTTGTATTTGAAGTAAAGCGTGCGCAAAGCAGCCTGAGCTTCAGCCGCGATCTTCGGATCGGGATACTGGCCGGGAGCGTAGAAAGTAGTCCCGCTCATGCCCACGGGCATGTCGCCGGGCATATAATCGCTTCCGCCGCCGGAGCCTAAAATGGCGCCGTCGTCATTGAGACCCCAAGGGTTGATCTCGGTGGCCGGAACTTCTTCCTTGTTACCGCAGCCGGTTAAGACCAAGCAGAGTAAAAGAGCCGCGAAAAGAGTACGCAACATAAATTTGCCTCCAAAAAGGTAAGTTGTTAATTTCTGTTTATGGTTTTATTTATGTGATTATGGTATCAAATAAAAGGTCTTTTTTCAATGCGCCTTTCGGACTTCCCCATAAATCCCCGCCGCCGCAGTTTAAAAACCCTGTGTTTTTGATATAATCAAATCATGGCTAAAACATTTACCTATCTTGCGATTTTCCTTTTCGGCTCGGCCCTCGCCGCCCAGGGCGCCCCTACCGCCGCGGAAGTGGCCTACCGTTATTTTTTGAAAGCCACCAGCAACAACTGGAACTCCACCACCATCACCAACCTTGCTCCCTTGGAGCGCGCGGACCTGCCGCCCATGCCTCCCCAGCTCATAGCCGGGGACGAATATTTCACCGGCCGCACGAAAGTGATCCTGGCCCTGCCCACGGACGGCTCCAAAATAAGGTACACCCTGGACGGAAGCCCCGCCAACGAGTTCTCCCTTGAATATACCGGCGACATCGTTCTCAGCGACTCCGCCAAACTCAGGGCGATCATTGTAAGCCCCGGCGGCAAAGTCAGCCCGGAGCTCATCAAGCAGTTCAACCAGGTGGGGCTGCGCAACGGCAATTTTGAGAGCGGAGACGAATATCCCGATTTCTGGGGCTCCTCCGGCAGCGCCCGCTTCGTCTATGAAAAAGACGCCGGGCTGGGCGGCTCGAAATGCGTCTCCATCGCCTCCGACGAACTTTGCAACGCCTACTGGACCCAGACCATCAAGGTCAAGCCCTTCACGCCTTACGTTCTGAAAGGCTCCATAAGGCTCAGCGGCGTCACCGGCGACAGCGAATACTGCATAGCCACCATCGGCGGATACATCAACGCCAAAAGCGAGACGGGACCGAAAGTGGGCTCCGACCCCAACGCCGGCTGGACGGAATACACCGTGGACGTCATGACCGGCAACACCCATGAAGTAAGAATAGTCTGCCGCCTGGGAGACCTGGACATCGAAGACAACCAGGGCGGCATGAGCAAAGGCAAAGTCTATTTCGACAACCTCTCCTTCGAGGAAAACACGGAAGTTACAATTTTCCGCGGCAAATACGTCATTCTTCCCCTTTACAAAGATATCTTGAAGACCGTAGGCGGACCCTCCGTGGCCCAGGCCATGGTCCAGAACACGGAAGCCGCCTTCGCGGCCATGAAGGATCTGACCGGCTGGGCTCCTCCGGGAGCGATGGAAGTCTTCCCCATCTGGACCCCCATCCACTGGTCGATCAGGGCCGGCGGCTGGTCGGGCTGCCCCATTCTTGTCACGCCGGGCTTCTATTCCTCCAACTGGCGCCACGCCAAGGAAAACCTTGTGAGCGGCGTTTTCGTCCACGAGGGCGCCCACAACTACAACAACGCCCTCTGGTCCCCCTCCGGACACGAATACACCCACGCTCTGCTGCAGATGTACGCCGTCCAGGCCCCGGGGCTCTCGGTGGACGACAAACCCTGGGCCGGGCCAAAGCCCAACGGCGATACCTGGTTCAAAGGCACCGCCGACTTGGAAAGGAAAGACGGCTTCATCATGGGCCCCTGGCAGTACGCCATGAAAATGTGGGACATGGGCGAAAAGCTCGGCTGGCAGTACGTCAAGAAAGCCTTCCGGGATTTCCACGAGATAGAGCATCCTCCCCTGAAGACCCAGAACGAAAAGATCAACTATTTCATCGACCGCCTCTCCCTCCATTCAGGCCACGATGTCAGGAAAGAATTCTTCACGACCGAGCAGTGGGACTTCTTCATGAGCCTGCACGGAACGCGGCCCGACCCCATCATGATCGAGGAAGTGGACCTGGACGCCACCAACGTCTATTTGGCCTACATCAAATGGGAAAAAGCCAAGAGCAAAAGCTTGGACAAGCCTGAAGCCAAGAGCGCCGCCGCCAGAGACGCCGTCTACAACGACTCCCTGACCGCCCAGGCCCCCACCTACTACATCTTCAGGCTCAACAAAGGCTGGAAAAAATTCGTGGGCAAAGTCGGCTTCCAGCGCGGCAAGAAAGGCGAAGTCAAATTCGAAGTATACGGCGACGACAAGAAACTTTTCAGCACCAAAGCCAAGAACGACTCCGCCCACAGCTTCAACGTGGACGTCTCCGACGTTTCCATACTGCGGCTGGAGACCGTCAACCTTGGCCCCGAGGACAACCCCAAGGTCTTCTGGTTCGATCCCGAACTAATAAGGGACGACCAGCTGGCCGCCATGAAGAAAAACAAGGCCGAGAGCAGCGGACAGAAGACCGGCTACAAGCGCCCGGTCCACCGTCCCTCCTCCACCCACGTGGGCACCACGCTCCGTCACGCGGACGAATAAGCGTTCATTAAAAATCGTCCGCGCAATATCACTAAAAAAAATAAAGGCTCCCGAAAGGAGCCTTTATTTTTTCGCGGAATAGTTTCGCTTTTATCTGCGGCCGCCGCGGCCTCCGCCGCCCATTCTGGCACCGCCCATGCCGCCGCCCATGCGCGCTCCGCCGCCGCCGCCCATTCTGGCGCCGCTCCCCATGCCGGAGCTCATTCTGGCGCCGCCGCCCATGCCGGAGCTCATTCTGGAACCGCCGCCCATGCCGGAGCTCATCCTGGAAGCGCTGCCCAGGCTGCTGCCGGTTCTAACAGCGCTGGAACCGGAGAAGCCGGAAGGCGCGGAGAAGGAACTGGTCCTGGCACCCTGGCGCCCGGCGCCGCTGCCGGATCTGCCGCCGCTGTTGCCGGAGCGGATAGTGGAGCCGCTGCCGGACCTGCCGGAACCGGTGTTCCTGATGACGCTGGGGTTGTTGACCCTGCGGGTCTGGTTGACGGGCGTAGCAGTCCTGGTGGTGCTGCTGCCGCTGGAAGAGGAAGTGTCAACGCGGCCGGCCACGGGGATCGTGGAGCCGCTGGAGCTTCCGGTCCTCACGGTGGAAGATCCGCCGCTGACAGGCGTTCCAACTCTCGTGGCGCCGGAACTGCCGGTCCTTGTGGTGGTGCTGCCGCCAACGGTGGTGCCGACTCTCGTGGAACCGCTGGAGGTGCCGACTCTAGTGGAGCCGCTGGAGGGCGTGCCGACTCTCGTGGAACCGCTGGAGGGCGTGCCGACTCTAGTGGAGCCGCTGGAGGGCGTGCCGACCCTAGTGGAACCGCTGGAAGGCGTGCCGACTCTCGTGGAACCGCTGGAAGGCGTGCCGACCCTAGTGGAACCGCTGGAAGGCGTGCCGACTCTCGTGGAGCCGCTGGCGGGCGTGCCGACCCTAGTGGAACCGCTGGAAGGCGTGCCGACTCTCGTGGAGCCGCTGGCGGGCGTGCCGACCCGGCTGCTCCTGGAGGAGCCGGTGTAAATGTTGCCGTTCTTGTCGGCTCTCAGGCCGGTCTGAAGCGGATTGCCGATGCTCTGTCTGGAATTGCGGGTGCCGGCCGATACGCCGGGACGGTTGGCGCTCTTGACGGGCTCGTCAACAAGGTAGCGTCCGGCAGGGGCTTTCCTAGGCGGCTGTCCGGGGCCGGGTTTGCCGCCCGGGCAATGCTTCCCGTGATGATACCTGTCGCCGCAGCCGTGGCCGTGGCGGCGGTAGACGTGGTGGTGGTCCCAGGGGCCGCAGCCTCTGCCCCACCAGTGGCAGTGTCCGCCGTGCCAGCGATGGTGATGACGCCAGCCCCAGTGGTAGTTGCTCCAGCAGAACCCGAAGCCGACCCAGCCGATGGGCGCGCCCCAACTAATGTTGAAGCCCCATCCGAAGCCTAAGCTGTAGGAAACGCCGAAGCCGAAAGTGGCCGGCCAGGGATAATAGTAAGTGCCCACCCAGGGCGCGTAGCGGTAGCCCGTGCCGTAGACAACTACGCCGCGGTCCACGAAGCATCCGACGTATCCGGGATAATAACCGACGTAAACGTAATCGGGAGTGTAGTTGTACACTCTGACGTAGCGCACGTGGTATACGGGATAAGCCGGGGGAATGGAATAGATGACGCTGGGAACATTGATACAGACCTGCCAGCCGGTGACAGGGTCGACAGATTCGTACCAGATGGCGTTTTCGCAAAGGTAATAGCGGTCGTTGACACGGATGATGTCGTGGGGCGTATTGA
The DNA here is from genome assembly GCA_017649705.1 of bacterium. Classification (GTDB taxonomy): domain Bacteria; phylum Auribacterota; class UBA3054; order UBA3054; family UBA3054; genus UBA3054. Next base: position 8,755 of record JAGCGH010000109.1, on the reverse strand, counting down.
CAGCGTAAGCCACCGGATAAGCCTCCGGGATCTCCTTGAACTGGGGAGTTCCGTCGTAAACCACTTCCGGGACTTCCTCGGCCTTGCGGGCGACTTTCACGGTCTGCGGGACGTAAGTGTCAGCCACCGCTTCCTTCGCCTCGGGGGTTCCCTTAATGTGCGGCAGAACGCTTTCTTTACCGTTCTGGGCGTTCATCTTGTAGAAGCCGGAGGGAAGTTTGTCGGGGGCGACGAATTCCCAGGAATCGTCGCTCTGGTTGTGAACGTACCAGCGGCCGGACAGAAGCACGTAGAGCCTGGAATCGGCGGCGCAGTAGAAGAGGTCGTTGTCCGTGTTCTCCGCGTACATGATGTCGGTCCCCTCCACGTTCTTGTATCTGGGGACTCCGTCGATCGCTATGAGTTCCGTGGGCTCGGTGACCACGATGACTTTCGGAACTATGGTGGAGACGGAATCCTTGAAGCTTTCCTTTTCCTCATCCGTAAGCTCGAGCGACTCGCCGTAACTCTTGACTTCATCCGGGACTTTGGCGATCAGGAAAAAGTCGCTCTGAAGATTGGGAGCCGTGAGCCAGTAGTTGGCGCCCTTCAGGTAGTAGCAGTTCTTCGTGGTGTCGAAGACCAGGCAGAAAGGCGTGTTGGCGACCGCTTCGTATTTTCCGGCATCGTCCAATTTGCGCATAATGGGCGCGCCGTCGATCTCCACCAGAACCGTCGCGTTGGTGACGCAGAGGATCTTGGGGGGATCGTTCAAAAGCTCAGCCTCGTTCCTTGTCTGGGCGGCCTCTTCCTTTTCGAGGCGCAGAACGTAGTCGAGGTCCAAGGTCATTTCCACCGTCTTAAGGGCGTTCTGCAGATCGGCGGCGTAGGATATCTCCATATCCTCCGCGTCCGGGCATTTGAACTTGGCGACCCTCATGCTGTCGCAGACGACCTTGCGGTTGACGGTGTCGTTGCTGGAAAGCGCCGTGATCCAGATCGCGCCGTAGATCGGCTCGTTGGTTGTGGCGGCTTTCTGGATCGCCACAGCGGAGCGGAGCTTGAGGTTGTTGCCGGAAAAAAGCTCCACGCTGGGCTCAAAGATCTGGAAGGTCGTTCCTTCCGTTTTAACCTCGCAGGGCCAGTCTGAAGCGCTGGAGTACTCTTTCGCGCTGCAGACAAAAACCGACATAACCACTGCCAGCGCCAATAACATCTTTTTCATATTTTTTCCTCCTGAAATGTTAAAAGATTTACTTTCACTAATATTATAAACTTTTTTTGGCATCAGTGTTAAGTTCTATTTTTCCGATCCAGCCGAAATGGGGTTTGAAGGGGGGCGTGGATCTGATCGCCGCCTTGGCGTCTTCGGAGGTGAAAACCACCTCGCAGTCGACTGATACGCCGGACAGAGGCTTGTTTAAATAAGCTATTTTGGCCGGATCGAACCCCATGCAGAAAGCCAGGGTCCTGTCCAGGGTCTGGGGATCCTCGCCCAGGGCCAGCCAGCCGCACTCCTTCCTGTCCGGCGAGAGGGGCCCGTCCCCTTCTCCGGCCACCACCGCGTCCGCTATGGTTATTATGGTCCGGGCCCTGGCGGCTTTTAAAAGCGCCGTGTTAAGGTCCCAGACCATGCGCCAGCAGGTGTCGTTGCCGTGCCAGTTGCCGCTGCGCACAGTTTTGGAGGTGTCGCCGTAGATCAGGCGGCCCAGGGCCTTGACGGGCCTGAATATCTCGTTGAGCCAGGCGGGCAGGCGGTACATTAAGTTTTTCCCGAAAGTGACCAGCCCCCTTTCGCTTTTCGATTTCCAGCCCCCTTTCGCGAACTGGTCGCCGCCCTCTTCTGGGGAGCCAAGCCTGTAATGGGGAAGCCAGTTTTTGTCGCCGTTGATGCCCACCAAATTTTTCATGGCGCAGGTAAGCCCGGTCTTCTTGTGGGTCTTCAGCTTCGGCAGGTTTATTATGACGTCGCAGCTCAAGACTGTTTCGGAGAGCAAATATTCGTGCTTCCCCTTGGAATGGTGGGCGGCGGTCTCCTTAAGATCGTAGTCCGCGCCGTACAATGGCGCCTCGGCGTCCTTTCCCTCCACTTCGGAAAACGCGCTTTCCCCGGCCAGGTCCACCGCGTGGTATCCCATTGGGTCTCCTTTAAGTTCCGTGCGCTTGACGGTTATGCCGTCCTTGGAGAGCCATTCCTCTTTCCTGAGATCGAGGAGCGAGACTTTCACGGGGGCGGTCTTCCCGTACCATTCAGCAACCTGAGCGATACCGCTGCGGGAAGCCGCCTCTTCGAAGCAGGTGTCGGTCTGCGGGGCCTCCGCGATGACGACTTCGCCTTTGCCTTCCAGGGCCAGCAGGACGTAATCCATCACCGCCCTTAAGACCGCGCCGTGGGTGACGACCTGCTCCCACTCGCCGTTTTCCTCGCGGCAGGCTTTCACCAGATTGGGCTTTATCACCACCCGGTCCCCGGGCTTTATGACCGCCGACAAAAAGTTCCCCCGGCTGTCGGGATAGGCTTTCATCAAAAGCTCCCGCAGTTCGGCGTAAACGTGATTTTCTTTATCAGCTTGCAAAGAGACCCACTCCGATCCCGCGAATTCGGGGTATTTTTCCGAAGGGTGGAAGGGCGCTTCGGCGGGGTATTCGGCCGCTCCGGCCGTAAGGAAAACTCTGTGGTCTCTTATTTGCATTTAAAATTCTTTATCTCTGATTCCGCCGCTTCCAAAAAATCCCGGGCGGATCTTTCCCAGGTGAAGGAGGCGGCCCATTTCTCCGCTTCGGATCGCATGGAGTCAAGCATCCGGCGGTCATTGAGAAGGCTTATGATCTTGTGGGCCAGGTCCGCGCTGCTGCCCGGTTCGACCAGAAGCCCGGTCCTGCCGTCCACGATGGAGTCCCTGAGCCCCTGGACGTTGGAGCCTACTACGGGAGTTCCCGCGGCGTTGGATTCTATTACGGTTATGCCCCAGCCTTCCTTTTCCGCCATGGTGGCGGTTACGGTGGCGCGCGCCATGGCCTTCGCTTTTTCCTCTTCGGAAAGGAAGCCCAGGAAGCGGACGTTCTTTTCAACGTGGGCTTCCTTTACGGCCGCCTCAATGTTGGGAAGGTCGTCCCCTTTTCCGCCGATCTCAAGCATAGCGTCGGGGAATTCTTTCAAGATGATCGGCATGGCCTTCACGATTAGGTCGACCTGCTTGTAGCGCTTCAGCCTTCCGATGTAGCTTATGAGCGGGCGCTCGCTTTTGGGGGCTTTGTTGTTTTTGAAAAGCTCGTGGTCGATGCCGGCGTACAAAAGCGCCGTCCTGTCCGGGGCGTGCCCCATCCTGATGAGTTCGTCCCGGGCGCTGGGAGAGTCGGCGAAGATAAGTTTTCCCTTGTAGACTTCCGGGATCCTGAGCTCCCTGTTTATTATGTAGTCCGCGACCAGCTTGGGAAGCTCCTTGTAGAGCGTCTTCCCGTGGATGTGAAGGGAGATGCCGACCAGCGGTTCTTTTACATATTGGGGCGTGAAGAGCGGGATCTTCGAGATGTCGTCGACCACGATGTCGAATTTGCCCTCGAGATACTTTTTGTAATAACGCTTGAAAGCGTAATGGAAAAGGTAGCGGTTGCCGATCCTTACGGTCTTTATGCCGTCGATGACCTCCTCTTTGGGAGCGCCCTTGTAGGCGTGGGCCACCAGCGTAACGTCATGCCCCATGGAAGCGACGCGGCGGAAGATCTCATGCATATGGATCTCCGCGCCGCCCGCTTCAGGGTTTTTGATGCAGCGCCAATTGACTACAAGGATCTTCATCAGATCTTTTAATTCTCGAGGATCTTCTTGATGGCGCTGCCCCAGATCTCATAAGCCTTGGCGCTGAAGTGGATCTGGTCCGGCGACATTTCAGGAGACAGCGTTCCGTCCGGTTCCAAAAGCTCGTCGTTGCAGTTTACGAAGAAGGTCTTGTCGTGGTTGACCAGCTTTTCGAGCCCGTCGTTGATCGCCTCTATCCTCGCCCTCATGGGATCGTTTGGAGAAGCGCCCCTGGGAGGAACGGCCATTATGACGATCTTGGAAGCCGACTGCTTCGCTCTCGCCTCGGCCGCCAGATCGCTGTAAGCGTCAAGGAATTCCTCGACGGAAAGCTCGGAATCCACCAGCCCGGCATGCAGAACCACAAGGGCCGGACGGAAAGCGGAAAGGCAGCTGTATCTGGCGCGCCAGATAATCTGGGCCAGCGCGTCGCCTTCGATTCCGGCGTTGTTCACGCGGCGGGTGCCGAAGGCTTCCTTGGCCGCCTCGGCGCCTTGCTCTTCCCAGCCTTTGGCCAGATCGTCACCCAGTAAAACAACATTGGGACGGGTGGTGGTCGTGCCTATGGAGGACCTGATCTCGAAGACTCTATCATGCCACCACGGTTCGCCGAAGCGGGAAAGCGGGAGCTTGTAACTTGGCGTTTCTTCCGGGAAGAAAATGGGATCAATGAGCTTCGTGATGTTCTTGACCCAGACCTTGTAGCCCTTGGTGTTCAGGTGCAATCCGTCGTAGGAAAAGTCCTCGCCGAAATTGCCGTCAATGTCCATCACCTGGCTGTTGATCTCGTAGTAGGTCGCGCCAAACGTTTCGCACAGACGGCTCAGGGCCGAGTTGACATTGAAGTTCCTGGTCCTTCTCTGGTCGTTTGGCGTGCGGCCGCAGGGAAGGATCGCGAAGACGAAGATCTTCGTTTCAGGGCAGCGTTCCCTGATTGTGTCGATGATGCTGCGGATGCCGAGGATGGTGTCGCAGGGCGGCTCCTCGTCTTCCGTGAAGCCGAGGGTGTTGTTGGCGCCCACCATGAGGAGGGCCGCCTTGGGCGGCTCGTAGCCGTCCAGTTCGCCGTTCTGGAGACGCCAGAGAACGTTTTCCGTCCTGTCGCCGCCGTAGCCGATATCCACGGCGCTCATGGGTTCCTTCTGCAGATACGCCCTGAAGGGCTGCATACCTTTGCCGTTCTCCTCCCACATCTCGGTGACTTCGTCGCCGATGAGAAGAAGCGGAGCGCCTTTTTCTTTCAAAGCGGCGCATTTTTTCTCAAAGCGCTGGCACCACGCGGAGGAGGGATCGGTGCTCTGAGGAGTCGGAGTGGCCGCTCTGACGCCGGCAAAAAGACTGCCGGACATCAAAACAACTAAGAGCAAACTTATATTTTTCATATCAATTCTCCTATTGGCTGATCCTTAAAGATTAGATTTCAAAAGGGCGCCCCAAGCTTCGTAGCCTTCTTTGGTCAGCGACACGCCGTCGGCGGAATACTTTTCGGGAAGAGTGCCGGCTTCGTCAAGCAAAACGCTCGCGGGGTCGACAAGCTTAACGCCTTCTTTTTCTATGCCTCTCAAAAGCTCGTTGGTCTCTTCGACCCACTTTCTAATGACGGAATCTTTCTCCCTGCCCATGGGCAGTATGGGAGTCACAAGGATCTTGGCCTTTTTCTGCTTGGCCCTGGCGGCTTCAACGAGCGTCGTGATTCCGGCCGCGACTTCCACAGGAGTCTTGTTGGTGTTGGCGTTCCCGGCGCAAATGATCAGAGTGTCGGCCGTGTATCCGTTCAGCTCGCCCATTTTCGCGCGCCACAGAACGTTCTGCACCTGATCGCCCTGGAAAGTCAGGTTGACTTCGCTCTTTTCGCCGAGGAGGTCTTTCCTGGCCTCGGGGGCCACGCTGTAAAAGCCCTCCAGGAAAGAGTCGCCCAGGAAGGCCACGTTCTTGTCGCTCACGTCTCCCCTGACGGTTTCGATGGCGTCCCACCATTCCCTTTCCGTCCTGATGGACGGCGCCACGGCGGAATCAGGATCCTTGGGATCGATGATCCTGGCAAAGAGAGGGAGAAGGTTCTTCACCCAGATCTTGTAGCCCTTCACGGTAGGATGCAGATAGTCGGTGGAGCACATTTCCACGGGCAGCGTTTCATCCGGTTCCAGCATCTGGGGGCCCCAGTCGCACCAAATGACTTTTTCGCCGTCGCAGAACTTTTCGATCTCCTTGTTGACGATGTCGTTGCGTTTCCTGTAATTGTCGTTTTTGTCCGTGCCCCTGGGAGAGATGGAGCAGAGGATGACTACGGCGTCAGGCTGCTTCTCCTGCATGAGCTCCACGCACTTTTTGATGCCCAGGACGGTGTCGCCCTGCGGTTCCCTGTAGACCGTGTTGGCGCCGGCGTTGTTGGTGCCGATCATCAGAACGAGAGCCTTGGCTTTGTAACCGTCAAGCTCGCCGTTCAGCATGCGCCACAAAACGTGCTGGGTAAGGTCGCCGCCGTAGCCGCAGTTGAGGGCCCGGTAAGGCGTCCCGTTGAAATACTGGTTCCAAACTGTTTTTCCCGTGTCCTCAAAAAAGTGGGTGATGGAGTCGCCGAAAAACGCGATCTGTATTTCGGAACTGTACTGTTTGATGAAATTGAGCTTCTGATTATGGCGTTCCATCCAGCCGTTGTAATTGTGGATCACCGGATCGCATGATTCGGGAGCCGCAAACGCCAGGACGCATCCGAGCAGGATAGGAAGCACAAGGAGTTTTTTCATATTTGTCCTCCTCTATGGATTGTTAATTGTTTTCAGTAAAAGGTTTCAAAGCTTCCGCCCAGACGCGGTAGCCTATTTCGTTGGGATGCAGGAAATCCGGGAACACCGATTCGGAGAGCGTTCCGTCCTCTTGCACAAGCTTATCGTTGAAATCGAGCCAAACGACCTTTTCGCCGTCGGCGAGTTCCTTTATGATCTCGTTGACTTTTCCGTTCTTTATTCTTCTCTCATTCGTGGGCTGCTTGTCCCTTGGGAAGATCGGCATGAGAAGTATTTTGGCTTCCGGCTGTTTTTCTTTTATCGTTTCAATACAGGCTTTAATGGCGGCCGCCACGTCTTCGGCGGGATCCTCCACGTTGTTGGTGCCGATCATAACGGCTACGTTTTTGGCCTTGTAGCCGTCCAGTTCGCCGTTCTGCAGCCTCCAGAGCAGATGCTGAGTCTTGTCGCCGCCGTAGCCGCAGTTCAAAGTTTGTATCCCGGAGAAGTATTCCTCGAAGACCGGTTTGCCCCAGCCTTCCCAGCCGTGGGTTATGGAGTCGCCGCACAAGACCAGGTCGAAAAATTTGTTGGTGCTGGTGCAGATCTTGACCCTGTGATCGAAGAGACGCTTCCTCCACCACTCTTCCTCAAGCTTTGAGGCAGGAGTTATGGCTTCCGGTTCCTTTTCCTTTTGGGGGACGAGGAATTCGTCAAGGAGCGGCTTCAGGGCCTGGAACCATTTCTCATACCCTTCCTTGGTGGGATGGACGAAATCGTAGAAGAGCGTCTTGTCAACTTTGCCGTCCGATTTTAGGAGAGGATACGACCAGTCGAGCCAAAAGACTTCCCTGCCGTCCGTGAATTTCGCGATCTCCTTGTTGACGATGTTGTTCTTTATTCTCCTCGGATCCTCCGGCAGTTCGCCGCAGGGCGGGATGGGGCACATGATGACTTTCGCTTTGGGGAAGCCGTTCCTGATCTTCTGGAGGATAGCCGAAATGGCAAAAATCGTGTCGGCGGCGGGATATTCCGGATGCAGCCAGCTGTTGTTGGTGCCGATCTGAACTACGACCACCTTGGGGTCAAGCCCTTCCATTTCGCCGTTCTCAAGCCTCCACAGCAGATGCTGCGTGCAGTCGGCGCTGTATCCGAAGCAGATGCCCTTGTAAGGACCTTTGACGAACTGTTCTTCCCAAATGGCTTTTCCGCGGTCCTGCCACTCCCACAGTTCGGTAATGGAGTCGCCGTAGAAAGCGACCAGCGCGTCGCCGCGCTCCTTGATCTCGTTAAGCTTAGCGTTGTGCTTGGTGCACCACCAGTAATTGGAATCCGTGCTCTGCGGAGCGGGCGTCAAGGCCGGCATGACGCCCATGGCGAAGGTCAGGGACGTCAGGAGCAGAGTGAAAACAAAAGCGGATAATTTTTTCATGGTCACTCCTTGCAGTATTTTTCAATATAGGGTTTCAAAGCTTCCGCCCAGACGCGGTAGCCTTTGGGCGAGGGATGCAGGTAATCCGGGAACATTTCCTTGCTGATGGTCCCGTCTTCGTTCATCAGCTCTTTTCTGATGTCGAACCAGATGATGTTCTCCCCGTCCGCGAACTTCTTTATGAGCTCGTTGGTCTCGTCGTTCTTTATCCTGATGGGATCGTCGGGCTTCTCGTTGCAGGGGAAGATGGCGTGCAGAATGATCTTGGCCTTGGGCTGGCGCTTCCTCATTTCCTGGAGGATCAGCCTGATACCTTCCGCCACGTCTTCCTTTTTGGCCTTGTGATTGTTGGTGCCGATAAGCAGCGTTATCAGTTTCGCCTCGTAGTTGTCAAGTTCGCCGTTCTGGACGCGCCAAAGCTGGTTCTGCGTCCAGTCGCCGCCGTAGCCGTTGTTCAAAACGGAAATGTCGGAGAAGAATTCGTCGGCGACGGTCTTTCCGTTGCTTTCCCACTCCCACATGTGGGTAATAGAGTCGCCGCACATGACCAGGTCGAATTTGTGGTCTTCTTTCTGGAGGATCTGCGTGCGCCTTTCCCGCATCCTTTGCATCCACCAGCCCTGTTCGCTCTTGGTCTGGGGATAGTAGGCTTCCGGCGGACCGTCAACGTAGAGCATCCAGTCCAGCATAGGCTTCAATCCCTCAAACCATTTCTGGAAACCCAGCTCGTTGGGATGGACGAAGTCCGGCATAAGCCTTCTGTCCAGGACGCCGTCCTCGTTGACGAAATCCTTGGCCCAGTCGCACCAGAAGACGGTG
>JAGCGH010000108.1 GCA_017649705.1 bacterium | reverse complement strand
CTTCAGGATGGCCACGGAAGGCTTCGCCCTCGTTCACAACCTCATCATGGGCCCCATCGCCTCTATCGACGCCGGCTGCGACGGAATGGTCGAAGGCAAGCTCCGCCAGCGCTACACGCCGTACCACATCCCTCACCGCACGGAAGTCATGGGCTTCATGACCATCCTGCACGGCGACGACCGCATCTACAACAATATCTTCATAAAGAAAGACGACTACAAGTTCAAGACCGAAACCGGCACCTCGGTCTTCGACGAATTCCCCACCTACGAGGAATGGATCGCCAACTTCGACATGGATAACGAAACGCCCGACATGGACGCCCTGGAAAAATTCCACTTCCGCTATCTGCCGGTCTGGGCCAAAGGAAACGTTTACTTAAACGGCGCCAAGCCCTGGAAAAAGGAGCAGAACGCCATCGTCGACGACAAAAGCAAAGTCTTCGTGGAACTGGAAGAAAAGGACGGCAAGGTTAAGCTCAAGACCAATCTCTACGACCTCATAAAGGACCATCCGGTAAGCCTTGTCACCACGGAGATCTTAGGGAAAGCCTTCCAGCCCGACCAGCCCTTCGAGAACCCCGACGGCACGCCGATCACTTTCGACACCGACTTTGAGGGCAAGAAGCGCGAAGGAAAGATCCTCCCCGGCCCCTTCGCCGGAGAATTTTAATTTCTGTTTCTTCTTAAAAGCAAGGGCAAAAGAAGCAACGCAAACAGCCCGCACGGTTCGGGAAGCTCGGATATGAGATAAGGCATGCTTTCGCCTTCGTCGATGTCCCAGACGTTCTCAAAGTCCCAATTCTCAAAGGTCGCCAACTGTTTCATCTCTTCTTCTGTCTTGGGAAGCGCGTATTTGTCGGCCTTCTTTAACGTCGTGGAATTATAGTAGCAATCCTTTATTACCGGTGTGCATCCGTATACCACCGTCAGAAAACTAGCGCTGCCCCAGGGTCTCGTATTGCTTATTGACCCGGTGGCATAACAACGGCTGATCTCTATGTCAACTACTTCTCCATAATTTGCGTTGTTAATCATACCTAAAAAACCGGAAATGCCTAAAAGAGAATTCGCACATTGTATCTCGGCGGCGGAATAACAGTCTTCAATTATCACTTTGGCATGCTTTTCTTCCAACTGCAACGCTTTGACAAAGCCGGCCGAAATTACGTCTCCGCCAAATTCATCCCCAATCGTAATTTTTCCTTTGTAAGATGTATTTCTAATTACTAGCGTTCCGTAATTGCGAACCAGCTCTATTACCCCCGCCCAGGCGTTTGTTAAATCAGTCTCTACAGAGCAATTGCTGATTTCAACTCTGTCTCCTTGCGGAACGGTCACTTCCTGGATCAGCCCGGCCGTCGCGCGAACGCATGTTCCTTTGATATGGCAGTTGTCTATATATCCGGCGCCCATGCCTCCTACCAAAATGCCCGTGCTGCCATATGGCGCTTTGCTTTTCACCCCTGTAATATTGATATTTTTAAGTTGAAAGCTGCCCAAGGCAAATAACGCGCTGTAATATCCAGCGGTTTGACCGATGCAAAGATTTTCTATGTTAAATCCTTGCCCGTCGTAATTCAAAGTCCAGGCCCCTTTGTTCTCGCCGTTGATATTGTTGGTTTCTATTTCAGGGAAGTTCTGCCACTCATCTGTCTCCGCAGCGTCTATGTCGACTGTCTGAATGCAATAAACCGTCGTTCCGGCGTCTATTTTGTCTCTTTGGTGAGCCAGCCAAACAAAATTCTCCATCTGAACGAACTGATATGGCGACTCCTGCGTGCCCTCGCCTTCGGGCTTAACATCAGCGTTTTTGGCAAACACCGAACAAGCCAGCCCAAGAGCATAGATTAATATTGTTGTTGCTTTCATATTTAACTCCTTGAAGATCATTTGTCTTCGATTGCTTTGCATGTTGCTTCGGTAATATCTTCTTCTGATATTTCCTCTTTATCGGAAAGGAAAAAGTACCAATAACGGTTTTCGTTGCCGGCATAATAGTTTTCCGCCAACTCATGCCAAATCGGCATGTTTTCTTTAGCCGATTGGGATATTGCGATTTTTCCTTTCTTTAAGATGTTTTGAGCATGAGCCCAACCTTTCGCTTCTTGAAAAGAATAGTTGTTCTGATTCTCTTCCCACCAGGTCTGAAAATCTCCTTTTATGGAAAAACAAGCATAAGGTCTTAAAGCGTCCGCCACATTTTCCAAACTTTTGTCGTTTGCCAAAGACTCTGCCAAATAAGGAAATGAATAAAAACCGAGGCACAACACGTCAGAAATCATTCGCTCCAACACATATCTTCTCGGCACCGACCTGCTGTTTTCTTCCTGCCAGCAATGATACCAGGTCTGCCAGATCTTAGGAAGGTGTTGCCTATCATAGACCCACCAGAAATATTGTATTTCGTATTCGTTAAAATCTTTGCCCCTGTTTTTCTTTGTCAGCCAAGGAAAAGCCAAATTCCCTAATCCGCTGTATCCGCAGCTAATACCGTTTTGATTCCTTATTTGCTTATAAATCCCTTCAAAGAAATAATTGGTGTAATATCCGTATCGTTCCAAGTATGCCACAACTTTTTTATCAATGTTTTTGCCGTTCTCTACAAAATCAAAAAGCAACGGTATTGATTCTGACGGAGACACCTTGTTAAGTTCGCATTGAGCCTTAACGCCATCAAAAAATTGCTTTTTAACTTCAGCCGGATATTTGTCCCAAGAAAATTCTTCCTTGTCAAAAACAATGGCTGGCGTTTGCTCCGCCTTTTCTAACAAAAGCGCGTATTCATCAGTATTTATTCCGAAAGCAACCAATGATAACAAGATCATATAGAAACAAAACAAAAACTTTTTCATGCTTTTCTCCAATAAATATTAAGGCAGTTCTATAACATATGTGTCTAAAATGGTTCTTGTAGATTCGAGTTGATATGGATTGTGAACAATCTTTGGTTGATTAAAAAAGCGACTTGTGAATATATCCCAGGAAGGTCTGCAATTGGTCAACCAATAGGACGGCACTCTCGTTGAGGCAAAGGGACCACTATAATAAACAATATCGCCAAGGGCGCCATGCAAATCTATGTCAAGATAATTGTATGTCCAAAAATTAAGTTTGGTAAAAAATGCTGTGGCGTCAGCTTCTTCAAACAAATAGTTCTGGTTATTAAAAGTATCCATGCTCATACAGCGACACACAAAATTACTGTACGCCCCGTTCCGCAAAGTATAGATGTCTGGACACACAGGACTTGTTTTGGTTGCAACAAATGGTTCTCCATACCTTGACCAGTGTGGGTCAACCGCTTCAGCTATCGAATTGCGACTGGGATCTCGCAAACTGCCCTGTCTGTTTATTCCCCATTCGCATCCGTCTAATTCGCAAAACCCCTCAAAAAATGTTCTTTCAGATTTTGTTGGCATATTAATATACGCCGGATTGGAAAGCGCATAACCCTTATAGCGCAATTTGGCAAATTGAACTCCGTTACAATAAAATTCAATATATTCGTTTGTTGTCGTGTTAGGCGGAACTACCCATTCAACATACAATCTGTTCCCTGGTGAATTGGCGTGTGTGTTGAACCAATTAACAATATCACAATTAGTCTCAAACACGCTGTTGGAGTCGCAGCATAGTGCGCTTTTGTTTTGGGTATACCACAAACGCATTGAATCCGGCGTTTTTATTTTTAAATTACAGCCAGAAGTGTTTAAATCCACATTCGTCACGCAAGCTTGTATACAATATAGATCATCGTCAACGCCGCTTTCAGACAGAAATTCGTACTGCCTATAATCTTCTCCGTAACTAATATTAGGATGTACTACGCCAAACCCCGATCGGTCATCGTCATCTATATTCCAATGTATTGGCACTGCAGTGTTGTTGTTTTCATAAACCGTGCCGTTTAACCCAGTTCTCATGGTTTGTAAAAACGGTTTTTGGACTTTTATAAGCCTAAAGTCGCCAAGCTGGTGATATGTAAAAGGATATGTGTTTAACTGATATCTTAGCAATGCCGAAACGAATAACATGCATTCGTAATTAGGCGCATTAAATATAAGGCCAAGATTTTGATCGTTGGGATCATTTTCGGCAAGACAATTGCCATAAATGTTGCCATCCACTATTTCGTAAGCGCAAAAGTCACAACCAAAAACCGTTCCGTTAACATAATAACTTACATTGTATGCCGCATTTGGTTTTCCAACTGCCAAATGCGAAGAACCACCAATGCTTAAATATTCATCCTGAGAAGAATATGTTGTTAAAGGAATCAAGCCTACCAGAATCGCAATTAACAACATCAAGAATGCCTTTTTGCTTCTGTTTATCATATTTTTTTCCCTTTGCGGTTTTATCGTTCTAGTCTTTTTAACAAAGCGAAAAGCAGCACAATAAACAATACATATGGTTCGGGAATCTCGCATCTTAAGAACGGCATTCCTTCGCCTTCGTCGATATCCCAAACGTTTTCAAAATCCCAGTTTTCAAACGTCGCCCGCTGTTTCATTTCATCATCGGTCTTGGCAATAGCCAAATCGTCCATAAAATTAGGCGCTTCTCTGTAATAACAATCCTTAATGTTTACCGTATTGACCGTATTGGTCAATTGGTAAATAAACGCGCTGCCATAATCCAGGCTTTCGCTTGTTTCACACGCAGTGTAACAACGCTCGATGTTCAAAACTTCGTTAGTATGCATGTCTATGAACGCTGTGCGTATTAATCCAGCAACGGAGTGCCTGTCATCCGGATCGCATTCTACAGCGAAATCTGTGTAACAATCTTCTATGGTTAGCTCGGTGTTGTTAAACACAGTTCCCACCGACACCGTTACAGCCAAACCGCTAACTTGCGTTAACGGTTTTGTTTTTATTTTTCCTTTGAAGCAAGTGTTTTTTATTATGTTTTTTCCCCCCCTCGCAATCACATGAGACATTAACACACCGCTCGTTTTTAATTCCCCTTCGTCTATATCCGCTTCGGCAACGCAATTTTCAATTCTAATATCTCTGCCTCTGACTATGTCTGCCAAAGCCGGCATTTCCACTAAGAAACCTTTTACGTGACAGTTCTCAAAATAACCTTTTTTGTTTGGCTCTGAATCTAAGCCTTTTGCCAAGGTGCAGGTCTTTTTCCCTTCGGCGCCTTGTATCCTGATATTTTTTAGCTGAAGATACCCGGCCCCGAACAAAGCTCCTTTATCTTCCGGTTCAAGACCGTAGATGGTGTAACATTGACCATCATAAGCGAAGATGTGGCTGTTAAATTTTATCGTTTGCCAAGCGTAATCTCCTCCCTTCTGCGTCGCGCTGGCGTCGATGTCCTTTGTCTGCTTACAATAGACCGGGACATTAGGATCCATGTCCAGGATATTATCTCTAAGCCAGAAGAAGTTCTCCAAACGGTCAAACAAATAAGGGCTTTCCGCGGTGCCTTCACCCGCAGGTTTTACCGATACGTTTTCCGCGCAAAGACTGAAAGATATCAAAAGGCTAAACAGCAGCAATATTTTTTTCATAACTCTTTCCTCAGATGATAAATATGGGCCAGACTTTAACTTATTATATAAAATTTGTTTTTATAAATCAATATGCAAAAAATTAATAACTTGTTTCTTGGCTTTAAATTCTGGCTTTTGCCCAAAAAGGCTTTCTTCCTGTGGCGCCAGTTCAGTTCTTTTGCCAGAGGGAGTAGTAGCCGCCGTCGAAAAGATCTTGCTCGCCGGGATAGGTGAGCTTTTCTTTGACGAGAGTCCAGGAAGTGTCTTGACGGAGGAGGTCTGTGGCTTCGCGCTCGGCTTTGGCAAAAGAGCAGACGGCGTAAAGGAGATAGCCTTGGGGGGCGACGAGGGTTTTTGCGGCTTGGAGGATGCTTTTTTGCAGCGCGGCGTATTCAGCGAGCTGCTCTAATTTGAAACGCCAGCGGAGCTCGGGGTTGCGCTGGATGGTTCCTAAACTGGAGCAGGGGGCGTCCAGAAGGACGAGGTCAAAAAATTCCGGCGGGAATTCTTGGTTGGCGGCGCGGGCGTCAAGCTGTTTTATCGTGATACCGGGATCGGTTGCGTAGCCCATGCGCGCGAAATTTTCCTTTAGCTGCGCAAGTCTGGATTCGGAGAAATCGCAGGCGGTGAGTTTTATTTTGGCTCGGTCCAAGAGGGCGAGGCTCTTGCCGCCGGGGGCGGCGCAGAGGTCGAGGACTTGGTCGCCGTCCTTTACGGGCGCGGCGTTGGCGACTTCCTGGGACCAGAGCTGCATGAAATAAATTTCGCCGTTTTTGAAATCGTCGCTTTGCAGGGCGGCTTTGACGTCGAGACATTCTTCATGGCTGCCGTTTTTGCGTCTCAGGAAAGCTTTCGGTTTAGCGTTGTCCCATCTGAGGATCTGTTCAATTAGCGCTTCGTCTTTGGTTTCCTCTTTTATGAGGTCTATGAGTTCCTTGGGATGGGAGTAGCGCTCTTCAAGAGACATCGGCTCTTTTTGCGGATCGAAGCCGGCTTCCAGATCACGGTCCAGGTTTCTTAAGATCGCGTTGACAAGGTTGGAGAAAGCCGGCTTTTTCTCTTTGCAGAGTTCCACCGCGTCGGAGACGACGGCGTAGCGGGGGATCTTTTTCAGAAAGAGTCTTTGGTAGAAGGAGAGGAGAAGGATCGTTTCGACTTCCGAGGGAAGTTTTTTGCTTTTCTTTACGAGATAGCGGCTGAGCGTTTTTTGCAGGAAAGTCTTTTCTTTCAGGACGCCGCGGCAGATGGTGTAGGCGAGATCGAGATCTTTGGAGTTCAGCTGGCCTTTCAGGTGCTGCTCCAAATGGCTGTCCTTGTCTTTCTGCCAGGAGGAGAGCGCCGAGTACGCCAAATTTCTGGCGGGGGAGACTTTCGCCATCAGAGATCCTCTGGCTTGTTTTCCAGATAAACTTTTTCTCCCCGGAGGCCGGCGACGAAGGCTTCCGCCGTCTGGCGGGCTCCGCCGGCGGGCTGGAGTTCCGTTATTTTGATTAAGCCGTCCCGGGCGGAGACGAAGAGCTCTTTTTTCGTGGCGAAGATCTCTCCGGGAATGCCCAGGGGGCCGGGGGCGGGTACGGGCCACTCGCTCTTCCAGAGCTTTATTTCCCTGCCCTTGCGCCAGGTGACGGCGCCGGGCCAGGGGTTGCAGGCCCTGATGTGGTCGTGGATCATCTTGGCGTTCCAGGTCCAGTCGATGAAGCCGTCCTCGCGGGCCATCTTGGCGGCGTAGGTGGCCTTCTGGCTGTCCTGGGGAGTGGCGGGGAGCCGTCCCTCCAGAAGCTGGGCGGCCACTCTGGTCAGGAGCGACGCTCCGATGGCCACGGAACGCTCCCACAAGGTCTCTGTGGTGTCTTTGGGGTTGATGGGGAAGGGAGCCTCGGCTATGATGTCGCCGGCGTCCAATTTGGCCGCCAGGTACTGGATGGAGACGCCGGTGGTGGGGCGGCCGTCGTAGAGGGCCCTTTGCACCGGCGCGGCGCCCCTGTATAGGGGCAGAAGGGAGAAGTGCAGGTTGATGAAACTTTCGGGGATGGAAAGAAGGTCTTCGGGAATGATCTTGCCGTAGGCCACGATGACGGCGACCTTGGGATTAAGCTCTTGGAAGAGTTTTTTGACTTCTTCCGTTTTCAGGCTTTCGGGAGTGTAGACGGGAATTCCGTTTTCCTGGGCGACGGTCTTGACGGGGCTGGGCGTGACGATCCGGTGGCGGCCCACCGGCCGGTCCGGCTGGGTGATGACCGCCGTGACCGGTCTTCCGTCCTTTATGAGCCTTTTCAGGCAGTCGGCCGCCATTTGGGGCGTGCCGAGGAAAAGTATGCCCTGTCTTTCCTTCACTTCTTTATCTCTTCCAGTTCCTTTTTCAGTTCCGCGAGTTTTTCCATGATGCCGTCGGCGATCATTTGGTAGCGCTCGCGGCCGTTGGGCAGCGTCTGCCAGTGTTCGTAGGGGATCAGGTCGCCGACGATGGAATCAAGTTTGGCGAAGTGATATTCTCCGCTCTTGGGCCAGGACTCGAAGGAGCCCTTGACGTAGACGGGCAATATGTCGGCTTTCACCTTGTCCGCGAAGAAGCCCACGCCCGCCTGGCCTTCCTGCAGCTCGCCGTCTTCCGTCCTGGTGCCTTCCGGGAAGAGCAGGACGTCGCGGCCTTTTTCGATGTAGGTCTTCACCTGCCTTAGCGTGGCAAGGTCCAGTTTCTCCCTGGAGATAGGCAGGGCGCCCACCGCGGTGATGAGCCAGGCGAAAGACTTGTTGTCGAAGAGCGACTGCCTGGCCAGGTACCAGATGCGGTGGAAGAAGATGATGCCAACGATCCCGGGGTCGAGGAAGCTGGCGTGGTTGGCCACCACGAGCACTCCCTGCTTGCGGCCTTTCAGAGCCTTCTTCCTGTCGGTGCGGTGGATCCTGTACCTGTGCCCGACGCAGAAGAGCAGCCTAAATCCGCACCAGCCGAAAAAGTAGATCACTTTGTAGAGGAGATCTGTTAGAACATCTTTGGTTTTTTGCCACATAGTTTATTGGGGTATGAACTCCGTAATATTGCCGTCTATTTCGAGATCGATGATCTCGTTTTGCTTTAGGTCTTTTTTCGTCAGGATCCTCAGGTAGTTTTCCGTGAAGCCCAGGACGCCGTCCTTGGTTCGGTTCTCCGTCAGAACTTTGAAGGTCTGTCCCCGGAAGGGCGCGCGGCAGATCTCCGCGGCCTTTTGGGCCGCCGCTCTCAGCCGCTCCTCGCGTTCCTTCTTCACCGCTTCGGGAACGAAGTCCTTCGTTCTCTGGGCCGCCGCCGTTCCGGGCCTCGGGGAATAGGGGAAGTAGTGGACCTTGCCGAAGGGGATCCTGTCCACGAAGGACAAGGTCTCCTGGAAGTCCTCCTCCGTCTCCCCGGGGAAGCCCACGATGATGTCCGTGGAGAGCATCATCCTGGGGACCTCGCTCAGGAAAGCCTGCATGGCCGCGAGGAGCTGCGCTCTGGAAAGCGGGCGGTTCATGAGCCGGAGGACGCGGTCGCTGCCGGACTGCAGGGGAATGTGCAGATGCGGCATGAGCCTCGGCTCCTCCTTCATGAGCTTTCTAAGCTTTTCCGAAGCGCCGGTCACGTCCAGGGAGCTGACCCTGAGCCTCGGGAGGTCGGTGTCCTTAAGCAGCGCGGCGCAAAGGTCCGCGATGTCCCTGCCGTCCTCTTTCCAGGAGGCGATGTGGATCCCGGAGAGCACGCATTCCTTGATGTCCTCCTCGCGCGCTTTTTTTACGCGGGAGAGGATCTCGGAGTAGGGCATGCTTTTGGGAACGCCTCTGGCGAAGGGGACGATGCAGTAGGCGCAGAACCTGTCGCAGCCGTCCTGAACTTTTACAAAGAGCCTGTTCCTTTCCAATTCGGGCTTGGCTTGCGCTTCGCCTTTCCTTTCCGCCAGAAGAGCCTTCAGCTCTTCCTTGCTTTTTACGACCGCATCCGCCAGATCCAGCGGCTCGTGCTTTTCCGCCACGTTGGCCCAGCAGCCGTAGACCCAAAGCTTGGCGCGGGGGTTTTTGTTTTTCATTTGCCTCGCGGTCTTTCTCAAGTCGGCGTCCGCTTTGCTTGTCACCGTGCAGGCCGTCAGAAGGAAAAGATCCGCTTCCTCCGGCTGTTTGGCGATCTCCCATCCCGCGGCGCAAAAAAGCTCTTCCGCTTCCTTCGTGTCGCAGTAGCTTATCTTGCAGCCGGTGGCGTGAGTAAAGACCTTGGGCATTTTATTTCATCGTCAAAAGTTCCGCGATCTCCGGACGGATGAACTCCTCCGGCATAGGCATGCCCTTCTGGCGCATTTCTCTTACTTCCGTGCAGGTCAGGCTGACGTAGTCGGCGCTGCTGTGCGGGCAGGTCTTGGCGGTCACCATGGCCTTGCATTTCTTGCAGTAGACCACCCGGTCGAAGAACATGGGCTGGATGCCCAGTTCCGTGGGACCGAAGTTCCGGAAGATCCTGGTGGTGTCGATGGCGTTGTAGTAATCCTTCCAGCCGGCGTGGTCGTAGCCCACGATGAAATGCGAGCAGCCGTAATTCTTATGCACGATGGCGTGAAGGACCGTCTCCCTGGGGCCGGCGAAGCGCTGGGTCATGGGGAAGACCGCCAGCTGCACCCGCTCCTCGGGGAGGTAATTTTCAATGAATGTCTCGTAGCACTTCATCCTGAGCTCAGTGGGCACCGCGTTGGCGTGCGGCGTGGAGCGCAGGGGGTGCAGAAGCAGGCCGTCGCAAAGCTCCAGGGCGGTCTTGATCATGTACTCGTGGCTTCTCAAAATGGGGTTGTGGGTCTGGAAGCCCACGATCCTGCTCCAGCCGTGTTCCTTGAAAATGCGCCTGGTCTGGGCCGGCGTCATACGGTTGGTGTCGAAGAAGTCGTCCGCCGGACGGTTGATGACGTCGATGGGCCCGGCCAGGAGCACGTCGCCCCTTTCCTCCAGGAGATATTTGACGCTGGGATGGTCGGGGTTGGTGGTGCGGTAAATCTTCGCCAGCTCGAGATCCCTGTTGACCTTGAATTTTTCCGTAAGATGCAGGATGGCCAGCGTAAGCCCGGTCTTGTCTTTCAGGGCGATGTGGCCGTAAACGTCGAATTCGTCCGCCCTGTCGGGATGGACGCCCAAAACGATGGGGATGGGCCAGGGCAGGCCGGAGGCCAGGCGCATTTTGTTAAGGACGCTGGTGTAGTCCTCGCTGCCCATGAAGCCCTCCAGGGGGCTGTAGGCGCCGTCCGCGATCATCATGACGTCGTAAACTTTCCTTTTGTCCAGCGTGATACTGGGCAGCGATTCCGCCTTTTCCTGCCAAAAGTCTCTCTGCGCTCCCGTGAGGACGCGATTTATCAGTTCGTTGCCGTGAGGCGCTATTTGGTAGTGCATAATGTTTGTTCCTCGGCGTTTTTAGTTAATCGTTCTCAATGTAATGACACCCGCTGCTCCTGGGGTTCAGGATGGCGGAATAAAGGACCAGCATGGCGGACTGCAACCCGTTGCGCAAGCCGATGATCATGTCTGTCAAAGCGGCCCGGCGGTAAAAAGTTTCCGTCTCGTTCTGAAGTTCCCTTAGAATAAGTTTGGCGCGGTGGAGCCTTTTGGGGCTTCTCACCAAACCCACGTAGTTCCACATGGTCTGCCGGATGGTCATCCAGTCCTGCTTGATCATGGCGGTCTCCACGGGTTCGTTCTCCTCCTTCCAGCGGTTGATGACCGGGAAGGCCCAGTCTTTCTTTTCCGCCACGCGCCTGGCTATGTCCTCGCCGGCGCAGGCGCCCCAGATGACGGCTTCCAGAAGGGAGGTGCTGGCCAGCCTGTTGGCGCCGTGGATGCCGGTGCAGCTGACTTCGCCCACCGCCCGCAATCTGTCGATGGAGGAGCGGGCCTTAAGGTCCACCAGCACGCCGCCGCAGGAATAGTGGGCGGCGGGCACGATGGGGATGGGCTCCTTGGTGATGTCTATGCCGAACTGCAGGCAGTTCTGGTAGATGGTGGGGAAGCGCTCCTTGAGCCACTCGGGATCCTTGAAGGAGATGTCCAGGTACATGCAGTTCTGCTGCTCCTTTAACATCTCATGATGGATGGCTCTCGCCACGATGTCCCTGGGGGCCAGGGATCCCATGGCGTGGTAGTGCTCGGCGAAGGTGCGGCCGTGGCGGTCTTTCAAGACGGCGCCCTCGCCCCTTAGGGATTCCGTGATCAGAAAGTTCCTGGCGCCCTCCAGGTACAAGGTGGTGGGATGGAACTGCACGAACTCCATGTTGAGGAGCCTGGCGCCGGCGCGGTAGGCCATGGCGTAGCCGTCGCCCCGGGCGCTCTCGTTGTTGGTGGTGTGAAGGTAGATGCGGCCCAGGCCTCCGGTGGCCAGGACCGTCTCCTTGGCGTAGATCTCCACGATCTCGTGGGGCTTGTTGAGCAAAACGTAAGCTCCGAAGCACTCCGTGGGCGTATAAAGGTCCTGGGGATCGATGGAATGGTGCGTGGTGGTCAAAAGATCGATGGCCGTGGCGTCTTCCAGGATCGTGATGTTGGGGTGCTTTTTGGCGGTGTCGAAAAGGCAGTGGGCGATGTCGTAGCCCGTTTTGTCGCGGCAGTGGGCGATCCTGGGTTCCCCGTGGCCGCCTTCCCTGGTCAGGTCGTAGCCGTCTTTGCCTTCGTCAAATTTGACGCCCGAACGCTGGACAAGCCATTTGTCCACCAGTTCCGGACCGACCTTCGTCATGTGATCCACGGCCTTCTGCCAGCAGCGGCCGCAGCCGGCGGTCTGGATGTCTTTCCCCAGCTCCTCGGGGGGCAGTTTGCCTTTGTAGATTATGCCTCCCTGGGCGCGGACCGTGGACGTGTCCTCCACGCCCTCTTTGCGGGAGAGCATGATGACTTTGCAGCCGTTGTCCGCCGCGGCTAAAGCCGTTACGGCGCCCCCGACTCCGCAGCCGATGACGAGCACGTCCGTTTCGTAATTTTTTTCTTTCATATAATTAATTATAGCAGATCGCGCCGGATATTGGACAGGCCTTATCAAGGCTCAGATCCCGGAAAGAGACTCCTTCAGGGCCAGAAGGATCCCCGGGAGATCTTTTTCTATTTCCCGATCCGGGCTGAGATGCAGAAGCAGCGTGGGCCGCTTCTTCTGCTTTCCGCTCTCGTGGTGCAGCAAGCGGTAAAGGGAGCCGTTGCAAAGGAAAAGCCCGGGATAGTAGGAGATCTGGCAGGGAACGCCGGACCGGCGCATTTCCTCCAGAAGTTTCTCCGCATCCCAGGAAGTGAAATAAGCCGCCCGGCCTTCCTCCAAGATCTTGTCGCCCAAGCAGCGCCGGTTGAAGTTGTCCAATATGTTCGTCCCCTGGGCGTTCAAGCCCAGCTTTTCGATTTTGTACTCATCGCCCCGGCCGTTACCCAGGAAAACTACCGCCCGCCAGTCCTCCCCGGCGATCTCCTCAGTCTCCTTTTTGTTTTCCTCCCAGCTGACGGTCAGAAGCCGGGCGGAGAAATCTTCGCTTGGGTTTTTTTGAAGCCAGCGGTACGCTTCCAGGGAGCGGCAGACCTCCTCGTCCCGGAAAACGTCGAAACAGGCCAAAAGTATTTTTCCCTTCATCGCCAAACGACCTTCTTTAGCATGGGAAACTTGCTTTTGAGGACTTCTTCCACTTTTCTGCCGGCGGTCATCTTAAGCTCTTTGCGCCAAATGGCGCCGCTGACCTTGACGTACAAGATCCCCTTGTTGAACTCCTCCGGTTCGGTGCGTTTGGCAAGCTCTTCACCGACGCTTTCCTTCCAATCTTCCTTGATCTTGATGAAAGCGCCCTTTTCGTCGCCAAGGATGTCCTTGAGGAAATCCTCCACCAGCTCGTCGCTTTTCTTAAAAGGGTTCTTGATCATTTTTGGCCGCGGGATCTTTTTCGCGCGTTTCCTTTAGAGAGAAGAAAACCGCCTTCCGGCGGTCTTCTTTTTTTTGTTTTGATTATTTTTTAAAACCATTAGAAGCGCATCGGCATGATGATGCTGATGAAGTTCTCGTTGGTCTTGATGACGGTGGGGCTGACAGGGTTGATGACGTCCATGGTAACTTCCGTTTCGTCAATGTTGCGGAAGACGTCCATGAGATAAGCGGGGTTGAAGGAAATGTCCATGGGCTCGCCGGCGTATTCCGTTTCCAGTTCAGCGCTGTTCTCGCCGATCTCGGCGGTCTGGGCGGAGACTTTCATTTTGCCGGAAGCAAGGCTCAGTTTCACCACGCCCTGTTTGTTTTTGTCCGTGACCACGGAAGCCAGTTCCACCGCGTTGGAGAAATCGCCGGAATTAAGCGTAAGGGAGAAACTCTTGTTTTTGGGCAGGACCTGTTTGTAATCGGGATAATGACCGTCCATCAGCCTGGCCACCAGCGTGTTTCTGCCGACGGTTATCTCGACCTGGGAGGAAGAGAAGCGGACGGACACGGGATCTTCTCCCATAAGGAGTTGCTGCATCATGTTGATGGCTTTCGTGGGGATTATGATCTGGCTCATTTTTTCGCTCTTCACTTCAGGAAGCGTGTATTTCGCCAGACGGCGGCCGTCCGTGGCCACCACGTCGAGCTGTTCGCCGAAGCTGAGACAGATGCCGTTAAGGATGTATCTCTGCTCGTCGTGGGACATGGCGTAGCCGGTGTAGCGCAGCATTTTGGAGAATTCCTTGACGGGAATGGTCACGGTCTCGCATTCGCTCAATACGGGGAAGGTGGGGAAATCCGCCGCGGCCATGCCTCTTAAATTACATTTGATCCTTTCGCCGGCGGTTATTTTTATAACGTTGTTGTCGTCGACCTCAACGTTGATCTGGGCGACGTTTTTGATCTTGACAAGAGTGTCCCTCATATAGCGGACGGGGACGGTGGTCTCGCCGGGGCTTTCCACAGTCGCTTCGATGGAAGTCTTGATGGTGATGTCCAGATCAGTTCCAACCAATTCGACGAAATTTTCGCCGGTCTTGATGAGAATGTTGGCTACGATCGGAAAAGCCGGTTTATTGGAACAAACTGGCTGCAGGAGCTGCACGGCGTCGCGCAGGTCGGAGATAGCACATGTAAATTTCATAAAAGGGAAAAGGTAAAAGGTTAAATTTTTATTATCTTATTCTAGCATATTTTCCTCTTCGCTGACAAGGAAGCCATGGGAAGACTGTTAATAAAAAGAGCGGTATTGTTTTTGCACCTTAGGAAATAAAAAAAGAACTTTAAATATCTTTATTTATTATTATCATTATGCTTGTTGAATTAAGTAGATAAAAATATAAATTTTGTTTTTATAATTGTTTATGTCTGATCAGGCGGTTGAAAAACTGTGGATATGAGAGTGGAAAAAAAGGCGGGTTTTCAACATGTGGAAAAGTAGGCGGAATTCTTCTCATTTTATTCACAGCTTATCGCTATTTTTTTTACTTATTAGCAATTTGTTAGTAAGTTGTCGATAAGAAAAAAAGAGAAAAAGGACATAAAAAAACGGCTCCTTTTTCAGGAGCCGTCTTTTAAGAAAAGTTATCCGTCGACTTCTTCTCTTCTACTCTTTATGATGTACTTTTTAAGCGTGTCGATCTGGGAACTCAGATCTTCGTCGGTATTTTTGCTGTCCTCTATCTTGCGGCAGGCGTAAAGGACCGTGGTGTGGTCTTTGCCGCCGAAGGAAGCAGCTATTTCGTTAAGGGAACTGTTGGTCATGGAACGGCAGAGGAACATGGCAAGCTGTCTCGGCTTGGCGATGTTTTTGGGCCGTTTCTTGGAAGTGAGATCAGCGATACTGATGTCAAAATAAGCGGCCACGGCGCGCTTGATGACGTCCATGGAGATGTTCTGGTCGGAAGTGTATTCCTTCAAGCATTCCTTCGCCAGCTTGATGGAGATGGGCTGGTTCTGAAGGGAAGCGTAAATGCTGAGCCTGGTCAGAACGCCTTCTATTTCCCTGACGTGATTCTGGATCTTTTCAGCCAGGAAGCGGCCGACGTCGTCGCCGATGTCGAAACCGAGAGAAAGGCACTTGTTCTTGATGATGGCGAGCCTGGTCTCGAAATCAGGCGGCTGAATGTCCGCGACCACGCCCCATTCGAAACGGGTGATGAGCCTTTCGGAGATATTCTTCAGATCCTTCGGGGATTTGTCGCAGGTCATGACGATCTGGCATTTGTTGGAATAGAGATACTCGAAGAGATTGAAGAATTCTTCCTGAGTCTTGTTGACCAAGGAAAGATGCTGAATGTCGTCTATCAGGATGGCGTCGTAGTTGGAGCGGTATTTTTCCCTGAAATAATGGATGTTGTTCCTGAGGGAAAGGGAAGCCTGGAAATCCGAACAGAAATTCTCGCAGGTGATGTAAAGGATCCTTTTGCTGTTGTCCCTTTCGTAGATGGCATGCCCGATGGCGTGGAGAAGGTGAGTCTTGCCCAGGCCGGATCCGCCGTAGATGAAAAGCGGATTGTAGGAGGTCCCGGGATTGTGGGCAACGTCGTAAGCGGCGGCGTGGGCGAACTGGTTGGAAGGGCCGATAATGAAATTTGAAAACACGTAGTTGGCGTTTAATTTCGGCGGTTCCTGGGCTCGCACCGTCTTGCTTTCCGGCGCGGAAACAACTTCCGGCTCCTCGTCGAAAGAAGTCTGTTCATCTTCTATTTCCGGATCATCTTTCACGATGACCTGCAGAGTCACTTTCCTTTGGGCTTCCTTCGAGAGATTGCTCTCGATAACGGATCCCAGATTCTTCTTCACGTATTCCGCCGTCAGCGGATTGTTGGTTCGAATCAAGAAAAGCCCATCTGTAAAAGACACAGGTTGCACAGAAGAGAAGAAAGCTGAGAAGACCATCGGATCCGTCGTTTGACGGACAAGGTCCAGGACTTTCTCCCACATTCTCTGATAGTCGTTCACAAAAAGCCTTACACGAATAATGTTATAACGATCCCCCGAAGGGAAGCGATAATGTCTGTTTCATGGTCACACACACCAAAGAGAGCACCGCGCTCGTTTTGGGGTCCTCCTTGCTTTTTTTCGCAAAAAGAACGGCACCACTTTACCAAAAACCCTCCCGTTTGTAAAGGCGGTTTTCTGAAAAAGTCTCCGAAGGCTGTTAATATCTCGGCCTGAAAAAGACTCTTTCCTAGGGCTGATAAAAGGCACGGATAAAACTCTACCAAACCGGGCTCAGAAAAGCAAGGGAGGCGGAAAAGCGAAATATAAATGCCTTTAATTTGCTTGTTTATCTAAAGAGCAAAAAGTGCGCGAAAAGCGTTCCGGGAAGCGTGCC
This sequence comes from bacterium, assembly GCA_017649705.1. GTDB lineage: Bacteria > Auribacterota > UBA3054 > UBA3054 > UBA3054 > UBA3054. The sequence goes on along the minus strand of JAGCGH010000108.1, from coordinate 9,672 downwards.
GGAGCGCTTTCGCGGCTGCCGGCCGGCCGTCTCCCAAAGACGGGGCAAATGTCGGGAAAAGGTGGACATAACATATGTGGATAACCTGTCAGCAACATGTTGATAAAAATGTGAAAAAGATCAATTATCCACTTTCATCCGGCGCGATCATCGGGCGGGGAGGGAAAACGGCGGGGCGCGGTTGAAAAGAAACGGAAAAGTTTAGCGCAGACCAAAGCCGCGAGGGGCTGTTTAAAGCCGCTTTGATTTGCTACAATAATCAAAGAATTTAAGTAATTTAAAAAACGGGAACAACTATGCTGATCACTATTATCCTGCTTGTTATCCTCATCTCTTGGGCAGTCCTTACCTACAACGGATTCGTCCGCGGGACCAACGAGATCAAGAACGCCTGGGGCCAGATCTCCGTGCAGCTCAAAAGGCGCCATGAACTGATACCCAATCTGGTGGAGTGCGTCAAGGGCTACATGCAGTATGAGAAAGAGACTTTGGAAAAAGTCATAGAAGCCCGCAACCTGGCCCTGAACGCCAAGGATGTCCGCGATTCCGTGGCCGCGGAGAACAAGCTGACAAGTTCGCTGCACGGACTTTTGGCGGTGGTGGAAAGATATCCGGAACTGAAGGCCAACGCCAACATGCTCTCTTTGCAGGAAGAGCTGACGGCCACGGAAAACAAAGTGGCTTTCGCCAGGCAGCATTACAACGACAGCATCATGACTTTCAACACCCGCTGCGAAAGCTTCCCCAGCGTCATAATCGCGAAGCTCTTTTCTTTCAAGCCCTACGAATATTTCCAGGTCTCGGAAGCGGAGGAAGCCGCTCCCAGCGTGAAATTCTAAAAGAGTCTGCGAATGGCGGAAAGAAAAAGCATCCACGACTGCATCAGGTCCAACAAGCGGAAATCCGTTTTCTTCGTCGCGCTTCTGGCGCTCCTTCTGACGGCTTTCTGCGCGGCGCTCTCCGCCTTCTTTCCGCCCGAGGAGCAGGGCGCGGTCATTTTTATTTCCCTGATCTTCGTCGCGGTCTACATCTTATTCGGGTATTTCAAGGGAAGCGCGGCCATCATGGCCCTGAGCGGAGCCAAGGAGGCTGATCCAAAAAGCGAGAGGCAGCTTTACAACGTGGTGGAGGAGATGGCCATCGCCGGCGGGCTTCCCATGCCGAAAGTTTACATCATGGAAGAGGAGGCGCCCAACGCCTTCGCCACCGGCCGCAACCCCAAGGACAGCGCGGTGGCGGTCACCAGGGGCCTGCTCATGAAGCTGAACAGATACGAGCTGCAGGGCGTCATCGCCCACGAGCTTTCCCACGTCAGGCACTACGACATTCTTTTCTCGACGCTGGTCTGCTTCATGGTGGGCGCGGTGGCCATGATCGCCCGTTTCGCCTGGCGCTTCATGCTTTTCGGAAGCGGCAGGAGGTCCTCCTCCCGGAAAGCCGGACAGGGGCAGGCGCTGATCCTGATTGCCGCCCTGGCGCTGATGATCTTCGCCCCCATACTTTCCACCATCGTGCAGTTGGCCATCTCCCGGGAAAGGGAATACCTGGCGGACGCGGGGGCCGTCTCCCTCACCAGGAATCCCGAAGGGCTGGCCAGGGCCCTGGAAAAGATAGCGGCGGATCCCGGAGAAGTCAAGGCCGCCTCCGGCGCCACCAGGGCGCTGTTCATTTCCGAGCCTATGAAAAAATCCTTTTTCGGCGCCGACTCTCTTTTCTCCACTCACCCGCCCATCGCGAAAAGAGTGGCGAGGCTGCGCGCCATGAGCTAGAAAAAATAATAAAATATTAAAACAATAACCACTTAAAAACATCAGGAGAAAAAAGCAAAAAACTATGAGCACGGTAAAGGTCGGCGTCATCGGTTACGGAGGCATGGGCGGATACCATGTCAAGCATATGGCCAAAAGCGGAATAATCGAAGCGAAAGGCATCTATGACATTGATCCCAAAAGCCAGAAAAGAGCGGCGGAGAACGGACTTTTCGTTTACAAGAATTACGAGGATCTTCTGTCTGATCCGGAACTGGAAGCCGTCCTTATAGCGACTCCCAACGACTGGCACCCCTTTTACGCCAAGGCCTGCGCCAAAGCCGGCAAAGGCGTCATCTGCGAAAAGCCCGCCGCCATTTCTCCGAGCCTTTTCGAGGACATGGCCGAGACCGCCGAAGAATGCGGCACGCTTCTGATGGTCCATCAGAACAGGCGCTGGGACGACGATTACCTCGTCGTCAAAAACATATACGAGAAGAATCTTCTGGGCCCCATCGGCCGCATAGAATCGAGAGTGCAGGGCGCCAACGGCGTCCCTTCCGGCTGGCGCTGCGAAAAGATAAAAGGCGGCGGCATGATGCTTGACTGGGGCGTGCACATGATCGACCAAATTATGTTCATGATGAAGGAAAAGCTTCTGCACCTTTACTGCCAGTACTCTTTCGAAGCGGGCTATGACTGCGACGACGCCTTCAAGCTGGAGATGGTCTTCAGCGGCAACAAGTGCGTGGAAGTGGTGGTGGACACCAACTGCTTCACGCCGCTGCCCCGCTGGGTGGTCTACGGCCACGACGGCACGGCGGTGGTGGAGGACTGGGATCTGAACGGCAAAATGGTCAGGCCCATCTACACGGAAAAACCCAGGGAGATAACCGGCATCAAGGCCGGCAACGGCTTCACGAAAACCATGGCCTACCGCCCGCACGACACGGTGGAGACGCTGCCTTTGGAGATCGTCAAGCCCGAGCCCTTCGCCTTCTACAAGCACTTCATCAAGGCGCTTCACAAAGAGGAAGAGCCCTACGTCAAGAACTGGGAAGTCCTGCGCGTTCTGAAGATCATGACTGCCGCCGCCAAATCAGCCGCGGAAAACAAAGTGGTCGAAATAGATTTTTAAACCAACAGCGGGGGAAACATTATGAACATCACCATTTGGTGCGAAAACTACAAGCAGATGCGCGAAGGCAGGGTCAAGGAAGCCTATCCCATCGGCATGGGCGAGACCATCGCCGCCTTTCTGGAAAAAGCCGGCAACAAGACGACCGTCGTGCTGCAGAATGAGGGCGACGACGGAGCGGGTCTGACCGACGAGATCCTTGAATCTACCGACGTCCTCTTCTGGTGGGGGCACTGCTACCACGGCAAAGTAAACGACGAACTGGTGAAGAAGATCGTGAGGCGCGTTTGGAAAGGCATGGGCATCGTCTTTTTGCATTCCGCGCACCTATCCAAACCCTTCCGCGCCCTGGTGGGCGGCCCCTGCACGCTGAAGTGGAGAGAGGTGGCCGAAAAGGAAAGACTGTGGTTCGTGGAGCCCAATCATCAGATCTTCGAAGGCCTCGGGGGCGAATACCTCGAGATCCCGCATGAAGAAATGTACGGCGAGCCCTTCGGCATCCCGCAGCCCGACAGGCTTCTGGCCATCGGCTGGTTCCAGGGCGGGGAAGTCTTCCGTTCCATCGCGTTCTTCAAGCGCTACTACGGCAAGGTGATCTATTTCCAGCCCGGACACGAGACCTACCCCGTTTACCAGGATCCCAAGATCCAGAAGCTTTTAACGAACATCGCGGAATTCGTGAAGCCCGACAAGTGGCTCGCGGAGATCGACTGCCCCAACGTGAAGCCTCTGGAACCCATCGCAGAAAATTAAATAAACATAACACCCCTCAAAGGAGAAAAAAATGAAAAAAGTTCGCATCGGCGTCATCGGCTGCGGCGGCATTGCCAACGGCAAGCACCTTCCGGCCCACAAGCACAATCCTGATTCCGAAATGGTCGCTTTCTGCGACATCATCGTGGAAAGAGCGGAAAAGGCCGCCAAGGAATACGGCGTTCCCGGCGCCAAGGTCTACAAAGACTACAAGGAGCTCTTAAAAGACAAGAGCATCGAAGCGGTCCTGGTCCTGACGCCGAACATCTCCCACAGCTTCATTTCCGTGGACGCCATGAAAGCCGGCAAGCACGTCATGTGCGAAAAGCCCATGGCCATCAATTCCAAAGAAGCGAAGAAGATGCTGGACGCCGCCAAGAAATATAAACGCATCCTCACCATCGGATACCAGAGCCGCTACACCCCGCAGGCCATCTTCCTCAAGAAGGAATGCGAGAAGGGCACCTTCGGCGACATCTACTACGCCAAAGCCCAGGCTATCCGCCGCAGGGCCGTCCCCACCTGGGGCGTCTTCCTGGATGAGAAGCAGCAGGGCGGCGGTCCGCTGATCGACATCGCGACCCATACCCTCGACCTGACGCTTTACATGCTCAACAACTACGAGCCCGCCTACGCCGTGGGCACCACGTACCACAAGCTCAACAAGCAGACCGACCAGGGCAACGCCTGGGGCGACTGGGATCCCAAGAAGTTCACGGTGGAAGACAGCGCCTTCGGTTTCGTGGTCATGAAGAACGGCGCCACCATCATCGTGGAATCAAGCTGGGCGCTTAACACCCTCTCTACCGGCGAAGCCTGCACGGAATTCAGCGGAACCTTAGCCGGCGCCGACATGAAGGACGGCCTCAGGATCAACGGCATCAAGAACAACGCCCGCTACGTCCTGAAACCCGACCTCAAGGCCAGCGGCGTGGCTTTCTACGACGGTCACACCGAATCTTCGGAAGACAGGGAAGCCCGCGTCTTCACCCAGGCCGTCCTCGGGAAAGGCGAACTGGTGGTCAAAGCCGAACAGGCCTACGTCGTCACGCAGATCCTGGAAGGCATCTACACTTCCGCCAAGACCGGCCAACCCTTCTACTTCAAGAAACAGAAAAGCTCCAAAAAATAAGGAGGCAATATGCAGCTTTGCGTATTCAGCCCGGCTTTGGCCGACATGAGCCTTGACGCCGCCCTCGCTTACCTCAAGGGCCTGGGCGTGGACGCCCTGGAACTGGGCGTCGGCGGTTACCCCGGCACCGCCCACGCGGACGCCAAGAAGCTCGTCAAGGATCCTAAGGCCAGACAGGAACTCTTAGACACCTTCAAGAAGCACGAGATAAACCTCGTCTGCCTTTCCGTGCACGGCAACTGCGTGCATCCCGACCCCGAAGTGGCCGCGAAATTCGAGGCGGACTTTGAGGCGGCCTGCGAACTGTGCGGGCAGCTGGGCGTCGACCACCTGGTGACCTTCTCCGGCTGCCCCGGCGACGGCAAGGGCGACCAGCCCAACTGGGTGACCTGCACCTGGCCCACCGAGTATCGGAAGATCCTCGACTACCAGTGGAACGAAGTGCTAATTCCTTACTGGCAGAAGGCCGCGAAGATCGCGGAAAACGGCGGCGTCAAGTACATCGGCCTGGAAATGCACCCGGGTTTCTGCGTCTACAATCCCGAGACGCTCATGCGGCTCAGGACGGCGGTGGGCGACATCGTGGGCGCCAACCTGGATCCCTCGCACCTCATCTGGCAGGGCATGGACATCGTCTCCGTCATCCGCTACCTCGGCAAGGCCATCCACTTCTTCCACGCCAAGGACACGGAGATGCATCCGGAAGTGGTCGCCAGGGCGGGCGTCCTGGAGACCAAGCCCTTCGACAAGGAAAGGGACCGCGCCTGGCTCTTCAGGACCGTGGGACACGGCATGAGCGAGCAGCAGTGGAAGCAGATCTTCGGCGCGCTCAGGATGGAAGGCTACGACTACGCCCTTTCTATCGAGCACGAGGACAGCCTCATGACGCCCAGGGAAGGCTTGGAAAGCGCCATCGGTTTCTTGAAGCGCAACATGATCAGGGAAAAGATGGAGGGCGAGCTCTGGTGGAATTGATGGGCAAGACCATCAAATGCGCGGTCTTCGATCTCGACGGGACGCTTTTAGATACCCTAATCGATCTTCAGACCGCCGTCAATTTCGCCTTGAGCAAACATAGCAAGCCTCCTATCACGCTCGGCGAGGCAAGGCGCTACGTCGGCAACGGCGTGGGCAAGCTCGTGGAGCGCTCGCTAAAAGAAGGCCTGCGCGATCCGGAGTATCCGGAAGTTTTGGCGGATATGCGCCGCTACTACGCGGCGCATACCGTGGTAAAAACAAAGCCCTATCCCGGGATCCCGGAAGCCTTGCGAAAATTAAGAGACATTGGCTTCAAGATCGCCATCGTCTCCAACAAGCCGGAGCGCGCGGTCAGAAAACTGGCCAAGCGCTTCTTCCCCGGCCTTTGGGACGCCGCCTTGGGCGACAAGGCGGGAAGGGACAGGAAACCCGCCCCCGACGCCGTCTGGGAAGCCCTAAGGCAGCTCGGCGCCAAGCCCGAGGAAGCAGTTTACATTGGAGACTCCGAAGTGGACATGCAGACCGCCAGGAACGCCGGGATCCCCGTAATGGCCGTAGCCTGGGGCTTCCGGGATAAAGCTGACGTCGCGCCCTACAAACCGGAGCTCTACGCCGAAAAGACCAAAGACATTGCGAAACTTTTGAAGCCCCTCAGGGCGAAGCTGAGGATCGGCGTTTTCGGAGGATCCTTCGATCCCATCCACAAAACGCACCTGGCCATCGCCAAAAGGGCCAAAAAGCAGCTCGGACTCGATCTTACGCTTTTCGTGCCGGCCTACATAGCGCCGCACAAAAGAGGGAGGATCTACGCCGACAACGAAGTTCGCTGCGAACTGATCAGCGCCGCGCTGAAAAAGGAGCCCGCCTTCAGGCTGGAAAGCTGCGAACTCAAAAGAGGCGGCGTTTCCTACACCGTGGAAACGCTGCAAACGCTGAAGAAAAGATTCGCGCCCTGCGAACTCTACTTCCTTCTGGGCTCCGACAATTATTTGGGTTTCAGCACCTGGCGCGAACCGGAGAAAATCAAGAAACTGGCAAAACTGGCCGTTTACCAGCGCAAGGGAGAAGCGGCGAAAATAAAACCGCAGGACCTTCTGATAAAGGGTCCCGCCACCGACGTTTCTTCCACCGCTTTGCGTCAAAAGCTGAAAGAAGGTAAGATAGATAAAAAGGATATTCCTTCAAGCGTCTGGAAAATTATCCGGGCGAAAAAACTTTATACAGGAAAATAACATGGCAAAAACCGCAAAAAACCCCAACCTCCCCGAGATCATTTTCACCTACCGCAAGCTTCTGGAAGACAAGCTGGTCAGCGACATCAAGATCTATGACGTCAGAGGCTTCTCTCCCATCACGGACTTCTTCATCGTCGGCTCCGTCAGGAACGAAAGGCAGATGCAGGCCGCAGGGCAGAATCTTCTGAAAGAGCTGAAAGGCATGGGCGTCAAACCCTACAGCGCCGACGAGACGCTCTCCGGCAACAACTGGGTGGCGGTGGATCTTGTCGACGTGATCGTCCACCTCTTCACGGAAGAAGCCAGAGCGGAATACAACATCGAGGAGATCTGGGCCAACAGGGAGACCTTCTTCGAGGACATGGTCCCCACGAAGAAAGCCGCCCCCAAAAAGGCCAAGCCGGAACCCAAGGAAGAAAAGCCCGCGCCCAAAAAGCCCGGCAGGAAACCGGCCGCCAAATCCGAAACCAAAAAGCCCGCCGCCAAAAAGACCGCCAAAACGAAAAAGCAATAATGGCTGACCCCAAGTGCAGAGCCTTTGTCCTGACCGGTCCTTCCGGCGCGGGAAAATCCACCATCGTGGCCAAACTCATGGCGCGGCACGACGACCTCCGCTTCTCCGTCTCCGCCACCACGCGGCCGCCGCGAGTGGGCGAAATCGAGGGAAAGGATTACTTTTTCCTTTCCGTGGAGACTTTCCAGGCTTGGCTCGAGGAGGACCGCTTCTTAGAGCACGCCACCGTCCACGGCAACTATTACGGCACGCCCAGGGAAGCGGTGGAGCGGCAGCTTGAGGAAGGCTACTACGTTCTCCTGGACATCGACGTCCAGGGCGCCCGCTCCGTGCACGAGAAAATGCCGGAGGCGCACCTCATATTCATCATGCCGCCCTCATACGAGGAGCTGGAGAGAAGATTAAGGGGCCGCGCCACCGACAGCGAGGAAGTGATCGCGAAAAGATTGGCCAAAGCCAAAAGCGAGATGGCGGAAAGCGTCTGGTTCGATCACACAATCATAAACGACGACGCCGACAGAGCCGCGAAAGAGCTGGAAGCTCTCATCTACGGAGGTAACAAATGAAAGACATTCTCTTAGTCGTAACGGGATCCATCGCGGCCTACAAGGCCTGCGAATTCACGCGCCTTCTCATAAAGGAAGGCTTCAACGTGCACGTGGCAATGACGGAAGCCGCGACGAAATTCGTGGGCGAAGTGACCTTCAGGACTCTCTCCAGGAACCCCGTCTACATCGACCAGTTCGCCCAGCCCCTTGACTGGCGCCCCGAGCACGTAGCCTTAGCCGAGCTTTGCGAAACGGCAATAGTTCTGCCGGCCTCCGCCGATTTCATCGCCAAGATGGCCTACGGTTTGGCCGACGACGGACCCAGCTCCGTCATGCTTGCCCACAGGGGCAGAAAGATCGTGGCTCCCGCCATGAACGACGGCATGTGGGAAGCGCCCGCCACAAAGGAAAACATCCAGAAACTGCAGGGAAGAGGCGTCGAAGTCGTTTATCCCACGGAAGGAGAATTAGCCTGTGGGAAAGCGGGCTTGGGCAGACTCGCTCCTCTGGAAGACATTTTGAAGATCGTCAAAGGAAAATAAGACCGGTCATGGCTTTGAAATTTTTAGTCAGCGCGGGACCCACCAGGGAATACATCGACCCGGTCCGCTTCCTCAGCAACCCCAGCTCCGGCAAAATGGGCTTCGCCGTCGCCAAGGAGGCGGTAAGGCGGGGCTATGAGTGCGTTCTGGTGAGCGGGCCCGTCAACTTAAGGCCGCCCAAGGGCTGCAGATTCATTCCCGTAATTTCCGCCGAGGACATGTACCAGGCCTTGAAGAAAGAATTCAGATCCTGCGACGTTCTCATCATGACCGCGGCCGTCAGCGATTTCAAGCCCGCGAGGATGCTGAAACAGAAAGAACACAAGATCGCCGAGAAATCGACCCTGGAATTAGTCCGCACGAAAGACATCCTGAAATCCCTTTCCCCCGACAAAGGGAAAAGGATCGTCATCGGTTTCGCCGCGGAGACCAACGACCTGGAGGCCTCCGGCAAAAGGAAGCTTTTCGTCAAAGGCCTCGACATGATCGTGGCCAACGACGTCTCCAAGCCCCTGGCCGGGTTCGCGGTGGGGAAACTGAACGCCACCTTCCTCTATCCCAAAAAGGCAAAGGAACGCCTGGGCCTTATCAGCAAAGTATCCGTCGCCAGGAAACTCATAGACTTCGCGGAAAAGGAAGCCAAGAACAAATGAGAAAAAACAAACTCTCGAGAGAGCAGAAATGGAAAAGACTTATTTCCGGCGGCGACACCAGCTGGCGGAAATATATCATTCTTCCCGTTCTCGTCTTCTTGGGAAAAGTTTACGGCCTGATAATCGGCATCCGCAACTGGCTTTACAGAAAGGGCTACAAGAAACGCTACTGGCCCGGCTGCTACGTCATCAGCGTCGGCAACATCACGGTCGGCGGCACAGGCAAGACGCCGGTGGTGGCGGAACTGGCCCGCGCCCTCAGCAAAGGCGGCAGAAAAGTGGCCATCGTCAGCCGCGGCTACAAATCCCATTCCCCCAGCTGGCGTTTTCGCTGGAAATACAAAGATTTCAGCAACAAGACCAAGGTCGTCTGCGACGGCAAGGAATTGCTCTTAAGCCCCAGGATAGCCGGCGACGAGCCTTACATGCTG
>JAGCGH010000107.1 GCA_017649705.1 bacterium | reverse complement strand
TTACGCGAAACTTATAAAAGAAGCGAACTTCAGCGATCCCATTTTCGCCATGACCGTCCCCTCCCCCGAAGAAGCGGATGCCAAAAATGACTGCGATCCCCTGGAGGAAGAAAAATTCATGCCGGTCCCCGGCCTCATCAGACGCTATCCCGACCGGGCCGTCTACACCGCGACCTTAAACTGCACCTCCCGCTGCCGCCACTGCACCAGAAGGTGGCAGATAATGGAAGGCAAGGCCGCCAATTGGCGCGAAACCCTGCCCAAAGTCCTGGATTTTCTGAAGTCCCACACTGAGATCGAGGAGATCATCATTTCCGGCGGCGATCCCCTGACGCTTCCCGACGAAGAGCTGATAGAGATCGTCTCCGCTTTCAAGCGCCAGGGAATAAAAATCCTGCGCATCGGCACCAGAATGCCTGTCACCTTCCCCATGCGGGTGACGAAAGACTTATGCCAAAAACTGAAAGAGTATTCCCCTATCTGGATCCAGACACACTTCAACCATCCCGTGGAAGTGACTCCCGAAGCCTGCGAAGCGCTTAAAAATCTGGTGGACGCCGGATTCCCCGTCAACAACCAGACCGTCCTTCTAAAAGGCGTGAACGACGACAGCCGCGTTCTGGAAAAGCTTTTCCGCCTGCTCATCCAAAACAGCGTCAGGCCCTATTACCTTTTCCAGTGCGACAAGATCCCAGGTACCGAACATTTCTGGACGCCCTTGGAAACCGGCATTAAGATCATGAAGGAACTTAGGGAAAAGCTTTCAGGCATAGCCGTCCCAACCTTCATCGTGGACCGCCCAGCCCTTGAGGGCAAAGTGCCAGTTTCCTACGCCACGGCGAAAGAAAACGAGATTCTTTTTACAGAATAAATTCGAGGCTTTTTTCCAATCGACGGGTTTCAATACGCCTTGACTTTGAAACTAAAAGCTCATATAATATCTTTGTAAATTTGACAGTAAAAGTCGAATTTGCAAGGTTAACATGAAAGAAAAATACTTGCCCAGAAATTGCGAAAGCTCTGTGCTTCTAGGGCTTAAAAGGAATCCTGTAGTTGCTCTTATCGGGCCAAGGCAATGCGGCAAATCAACGCTTGCGCGCAAACTGATCGAAAGCAATCCTAACGCGCTCTACCTCGATCTTGAACGGCCTTCGGATCTAGCGAAACTTAGCGATCCGGAGCTGTACCTTGAAAGCAAGAAAGATAAACTCGTTTGCCTTGACGAGATTCAGCGAAAGCCAGATCTTTTTCCAATATTGAGATCGCTCTGCGACGACTGGGGAGGCATGGGACATTTTCTGATACTTGGCTCCGCTTCCCGCGACCTTTTAAAGCAGAGCGCGGAAACGCTCGCCGGAAGGATCCGATACGAAACGCTGACTCCTTTCCTTTTTGACGAGCTGAGTGATAGCGATTGGAGAAAATACTTTCTAAGGGGAGGTTTCCCGCGGGCAATTTTGGCAGAAAGCGACGCGGCGTGTTTCGACTGGCTGGAATCGTTCATACAAACTTTTCTCGAGCGCGACCTTTCCTTTTGGCGCGAATTCGTGCCGGAAACCATGCGCAGACTTTGGCGCATGTTGGCGTATAACAATGCGCAGATAGTTAATTATTCCAGACTAGCTTCGTCTTTAGGCGTATCGGACGCGACTATCAGACGCTACATTGATCTTTTGAAAGAGACCTTTATGCTTGATGTCGTTCCTCCCTATCTGAACAATCTTGGCAAACGCCTTGTCAAATCGCCCAAAGTCTATATCTGCGACACCGGTATCGCCTGTTCCCTTTTGGGGCTGTCCTCTTTTGACGACGCTTTCTCTCATCCATGTGTCGGAAGTTTGTGGGAACAGATGGTGCTTTCCAACCTCAGGGGAAACTTTCCGCATGCCGACATTGCTTTTTACAGAACTAGCAGCGGCGCGGAAATTGATTTCATAATTAAAAATAAAAACAAGACTGTCGCGGTGGAATGCAAAGTTTCCGGTTCCCCGGTTGTGCAAAAAGGAACATATTCGGCCTTGGACGCGATAAGACCCGATGCCGCTTATGTAGCGGCGCCTGTTAAGGAAGCTTATCCTTTGAAGGAAAAATTGTGGGTCGTTCCCCTTAAAGATCTAAGGAACATCTTTAAATTTTAGTATAGTTTTTCAAAATGAAGATAACAATAAACATTTAATCAACGAGGAAAATCGCTATGAAAAAAGGGGCTTTTGCTCTTCTGCTTTTAATTTCCAGCCTAAGCCTTCCGGCCGATCCCGGGCTTATAAAGTTAGCTAACGGCGTGATCGATCCCTCGCGGCCGGAAATTGCCGGCGCGGACACTCTCGAAGCCTCCCCCGCCAAGGAGGGCCGGTACCTGTTCATCGCGCAGCCGGAAAGGAATTTTACTTCCGCGGAACTCGGGGAAATAAAAGAACTAGGTCTCGTCAAGGTGGGGACCGTTCCGCCGAACGCCTATATTTTCCTCGCAAGCAGCGCGCAGATAAAGGAGCTGGGCGAAAATTTCCCGCTTCTGTTTGTCGGCGAATACAAGCCGGAATACAAGGTCCCGCTTTCGGTCCGGAAAAAAACAAATTCGGCAGCCGAGCCGGAAAAAGCGCTGATCGGGCTTGCGGCAGCGGACTGTTACGACGCCGTGGCGGAATTTTTGAAGGGCCAAAACCTTGCGGAATTCAAACTGCTTTACAACGATCCTCCCGTTGTCGAGGCGGTGATTCCGCCTTCGCTATTTTCCAAGCTCGCTCTTAAAAGCGAAATTTTGAGCGTCTGGCCGAAGCCGGTGAAAAAAATCATGAACGAGGTGGCCAGAACCGTTGGCCTCATGAACGTTGAAAAAGCCAACGAATCAGGCTACACTGGGAAAGGCACGATGGTGATCGTTTCCGATACGGGTCTGGACAGCGGAGACCTCGAGAACATCCACGACGACTTCAAGGACAAAACGGTCATCGGCGCGATCGGCGAACTGAACACGGAAAGGACCGACTGGAGCGACATCCAGGGCCACGGGACGCACGTGGCGGGATCCGCCGTCGGGACCGGAGCGCATTATCACGGGGATTACGCCGGCATGGCCCCGGAGGCCGACCTCTACTTCATCTGCCTCGGCGACAGTTCCAGTTATCTGGAAGACATTACCGACGGCGACATTGAGAGAGCCTACGCCGCCGGGGGCCGCGTCATGAACAACAGCTGGGGCTCGTCATCCTGGAATTACGGGGGCGAATATAATGCCGAAGCGCAGCGTTACGACACCATTTCAAGGCAGTATCCCGATCTGCTTTTGATCTTCGCCGCCGGAAACGAAAACTGCAAGATCGACCTGGAGGACAATTTCAGCCTTTCCTACGAGGGCGTCACAAAGAACTGCCTGACAGTGGGCGCCTCGGAAAACTACCGCCCGGAGCTCTCTTACTACTACTACGGCATGCTTTTCGACGACATTGACATCGACGACCCCTATTTCTACGACCAGCCCGCCGAGCCGAACAACAAAACGCAGCAGGGCATGGCCTGCTTCTCAAGCCGCGGCCCCGCCAAGGACGGCCGCGCCAAACCGGACATCGTGGCGCCCGGCACCTGGATCTATTCCACCGAGTCCCTTTACGACGACAGCAACGACGGGGAAAGAAAATCCTACTACACTTACAAGTTCGGCACCTCCATGGCCTCGCCCCTGACCGCCGGGGCCTGCGCCGACATAGTGCAGTTCCTGAAGGAAGCCAAAAAATTTTCCTCCCCCTCCTCGGCGCTTGTGAAAGCCGTTCTGATAAACGGCGCCAGAAGCATGGGCAACGGGCAGTTCGACAACGCCGTTGAGATCCCCGGCGAAACTCCCAACCATGTCAACGGCTTCGGGCACGTCAACCTTTACGAAAGCCTCAACCCCTCCTGCGGCGAACTGTTCGTCACGGAAGGCGTGATCGAAGAGACCGGAAAGAGCGTTTCCTACTCCTTCACCAAGGAAAGCGACGGCCCTGTTTCCGCCACGCTTTGCTGGACGGACGTCCCCGGCACGGTGGGCGCCGCTTTGTCCCTGGTAAACGACCTTGACATCAGCGTGAGCGACGGCGAGAACGAATACTTTGCCAGCGGGAAAGAAACTCCGAGCGACCATCTGAACAACTGCGAGCGCTGCCAGATCAATGACTTCCCCGCCGGCAGCCGCATAGAAGTGAAAGTTTCAGGCTATAACCTTATGGAAGGCCCGCAGGCGTTCGCGCTCTGCGTTTCCGGCGCGAACGCCGTTCCCGAACCGGCTCTCGCTCTCGCGGCTTTCCTTTTCGCGTTGCTAATTTTTAAAAAGACGAAATAAACTTATGAAAAAACTTTTTGCCGTTCTTCTGCTTTTCTCTTTTTGTCTTCCGCTTTTAGCCGACCCCGGGCTGATCAGGCTCGCCAACGCCGTGATCGATCCCTCGCTGCCGAAAGTCGCCGGCGCTGAAACCATCGGATCCTCCCCCACCGCCGAGGGCCAGTACCAGTTCATCGTGCAGCCGGAACGCAATTTCAGCGCGGCGGATATGCAGGAAATAGCCGCGCTCGGCTTGAAGAAGATCGGCCTCATTCCTCCGAATGCCTACATCTTC
>JAGCGH010000013.1 GCA_017649705.1 bacterium | reverse complement strand
GGAGGCTGGAAGCTTAGCGCCCAATACTGCCGCTCTTCTTACCGCAGCGGTGACAGACCCTTTGCCAACGGCAGCAATCAAGTCGGTTTTCGTGTGTTCCTGGTTCAATAAAAAATCTCTTTGAACTGAGGTTGTAAAAAACAAGCGCGCCCAACCGGGCGCGCTTGTTTTTGCATTTTATTGAGCAAACTGCAAAGAGTCGGCGCTAGTGAAAATAGTTGATGCTTTTATTCAATATCGCCCTGATTATTCTGAGCATTGTTTTAATTCCACAAAAGTCTTAACATATAGACGAAGAATGAAAAACTCAGATCGAATTTAAATCGGGAAAGAGAAACAAAAATGGTTTTTGAAAAATGGGCCCAGGACGAGACCTATGTGGTCAGGCTCCAGGGCACGGATTTTTTAATAAACGTCAACTATATGTTTCTGGGCCTGCCGGAAACCCTGGAGGCGGGCGGCGAGAAGCTCAGGAACGCCAAATTCGTGGTGGAGAAGATCGTGTCCGTAACGGAGGACAAAAACATCGAAAAATGCTCCTGCCGGCTTGAGAGCGGAGACGAGATCTCCTTCGCGCAGCGGGTCCCCACGCCCTTTGTTTCCGCTTCCGACGCGGCGGAGACCGCCCGCTTTTACAACGGCTGGCTGGAAGGCCTCCGGAGCTCTTAGGCCCTAATTTTTCCCGCCGCGCCCTAACTGCGCAGATTTTTTCCCATTTACCCCCTGGCCTGCGCTGCCGTTTTGGTAAAATACCCTCGAACAGTCGGTGTCATTTTTAAAAAAGTTTAAAGATGTTCGCGAAATCCGGCTGCTTAAAAACTTTTAACATAATTCATAGGAAAAAAATTATGAACACAATTAAATGTCCGAAATGCGGCGAAGTTTTCACCGTGGACGAAAGCAGCTACGCCCAGATCCTGAAACAGGTCAGGGACGAGGAACTTCGAAGGGAAGTAAAAGAAAAACTGGAACTGAGCCTGAAGGCTCAGGAAAACGAGCAGAAGCTCCAGCTCGCGGAAACGCGGCGGGCCGCGGAAAGCGAGATCGCCCGGCTCCAGGGAGAGCTCAAGGACGCGAAAGCCGCCTTCGATATCAGGCAAAAAGAACTTGAAGCGGAAAAAAGAGTCGAAGTTGAAAAGCTCCAGCGGGAGCTTGAAAATGCTGAACAGGCAAAAGAACTGGCGCTGAGTAAAGCCGAGTTGGAATGGAAGGAAAAACTTTCCGCCGCGGAAAAAGATCGGGAAGTCCTGAAGGATAGTCTGTCCAAGGAAAAGGAACAGTCTCAAAGAAACGAACAGTTCCTTTTGGATCAGATCACCTCCCTGAAAGAGATGAAAAAACGCCTGTCCACGAAGATGCTGGGCGAATCATTGGAGCAGTACTGCAAGAACGAATTCGACAAGATCAGGTCCGCGGCCTATCCCAACTGCTACTTTGAAAAAGACAACGACGCCTCCGGCGGCACGAAGGGCGACTTCATTTTCAGAGATTACCTGGAAGAGGGACCGGACGGGGAGAAAGTGGAGATCGTCTCCGTTATGCTCGAGATGAAGAACGAGGACGAGGACACCAGGAACAAGCACAAGAACGAGGACTTCTTCGCCAAGCTGGACAAGGACCGCAAGGAAAAGGGCTGCGAATACGCCGTGCTTGTCAGCACCTTGGAAGACGGGAACGAGTATTACGATCAGGGCATCGCGGACGTTTCTTACAGATATCCCAAGATGTTCGTCATAAGGCCCCAGTTTTTCCTCCCCTTGCTCCACATCCTGAAGGACGCCGCTTTGAAGAGCGCCGACAGCAAGCGGGAACTGGCGCTGATGAAAGCCCAGAACGTGGATCTGACCAACTTCGAGGGAAAACTGCAGGCTGTCAGGGAAAAAGTGGAAAGGGATTATCATTACGCCGACACCAATTTCCACGACGCCATCGCCGAGATAGACAAGTCCATCCAGGATCTGCAGAAAGTCAAGCAGAAACTTTTGATTTCTTTCGGCTTTATCAAGAAAGCCGACGCTGCGATGGAGGACCTTACCGTCAGGAAACTGACCCACGGCAACAAGACCGTCCAGGCGCTGCTGGAAGCCCAGAAGCTTGATCCGGAACCCTCCGGCGAGGGCGAAGAGACAATTTGAATCAAGAGGCGGGTCAATGGGAAAAATTTTTCCCATTTGACCCCTTGCGAAGCCTTTTGCTTTTTATAAAATAGATGCTGAACATTTACATAGGATTGGTTTTCATGTTGTTCATATGTGCGAACTCCTTATGTAGTGTGAGTACATAACCGGCAAATACAATGGCTGGCCGGGTCTCCCTTAAGAGGGAGAGCGGGAACTCCCACCGCGCAACCTAGGCAGGCCATGCCGGGATCTTTCCCCGGTTCTTTGCCACCTCCTTGTGTTTAGGCGTCCGGAGACTTTTCCGGTTTCCGGACGCCGTTTTTAAAGGCTGAGGCGCTCCTTGATTCGATAGCGCAAAAAGGAGCAAAAGGGTATAATAAAGCCGTCATGGCTTGTACATATATAAATTCAACCATTATTCCAATACCATGAAAAAGCCTAAAAAAATTTCCAACCAAAACAAAGATGAATTTGCCGTATCCGACAGCCAGAAGAAAGCCCCCAAAAAGAAAGGCAGCGACAAAATAAAGCTTCTGAGGGCCTACCAGATCCTGCAGGAGCACTCCAGCGAAGACAATCCCATGACCAGGGAGATGATCGCCGGAAAGCTGGCCAAAGAAGGCATAAGTTTCGAGCGCCGGACATTCGGGGAGGACATGAAGCTTTTGGCCGACTGGCCCGGCGTGGCCATCGAAGAGAAAAAGCTCGGCCGGAAAAACGCCTACTATGTCAAGCGCCGCGCCCTGCACGATTCCGAGATCAAGCTGCTCATCGACGCCGTGCAGGAAGCCGCTTTCCTCTCGGAATTCTCCACCATGAACATTGTCCAGAAGCTGGCAGCCATAGGAGGCCCCACCGTCAAAAAAAGAGTGCGGGAGAATTACCTGCCGCTCCGGACCAATAAGCGCAGCAACGACGAGATACTGGATATCATCGAGACCATCAGGAAGGCGCTTTTCGACGGGCGCCAGATCTCCTTTATTTACAACGACCGCAACATAGAAAAAGAGCTTGTCCCCAGGAACGAAGGGGAAAGATACCTGGCTGAGCCGCTCACTTTGATCATCGACAACGGCCGTTATTACGTCATGTGCTATGACAAGGAAGGCAGCGACAACTTCAAGAAATACCGCCTTGATAGGATGACGGAAGTCATGGAGGAGAAGAAGAAGGTGTCCCAGATCGCCCTGAACAAAAGGAAAGAGCTGCCCTCCCACATCTCCACGCTTTTCTCCATGTACGGAGGAGTCGCCAAGAACGTCGCCCTGCGTTTCAGGAAAAATTTGGCGGAGATGATCTTCGACGCCTTCGGGGAGGAGGTGGAATGCCGGGAGAACAAGGACGACCAAAGCATGGCCGACGTGACCGTCACCGTCAGCATCTCTCCCACCTTCTTCAGCTGGATCACCAACTTCCAGGGGGAAATCATGATCACCAGCCCCGCGGAGGTGAAAAACGATTACGAGGCCTTCCTGAAGGCGAACCGCCGGCCCTATGAAAAATAGGCCCTGAAAACGGCGTTTTTGGAGGCGGCAAAGAGGGTAAGAGCGATTAGTTGTTACCTCTTTTGCCGCCTTTTTTCTGAATAACTTATAAATGTTTGAAAACTTGGACCGTATGTTTTGTTTCAACAAGTTATTAACAAGTTATCAACAAAATGTCGTCAATTTTATCCACAAACTTTGAGGCGTCAAACCCCTTGCCGACACGCGCTATTCCTTTTGATAGAAAGGGTTCCGGGCTTCTCGCGTCTTTACTTTTCCCCCCCGCTTTGCTAAAATGTTCTGACCTAATAATTGCAATAAAAACGAAAGCGAAGATATGTGTGATCGTGTTTTGATTTCGACAGCCCTTACGGCCCTGCTTCTGGCCCTGCCGCTCTGCGGCGCGGAGGAGGCGGCCTATGAGAACGGCAAAGGCGCCCCGGCGGATTTCGCCCTGGGGACGGAGCCTTGGTTCATCACTCCCGTGCCGGAAGGCGAGCAGGCGGTGGTGGAAGCCCTGGAATTTTCTTACATCAGCAACACTGTGCTCAGGGCCTCCGGAAACGTGGTGCTCTCCTACGGCGATTACCGCGTCTATTCGGACTTGGTCGAATACAACACCGCCAGCAAGATCCTGACCTCCCCGGGCTGGACCAGAGTGACCTACACGGCGCCCGAGGATCTCTACGAAGCCATGAACCAGACCGGCATCGCGGTGGACAACGAGATGGGCCCCTTCTGCTACGAAGTGCTGGGCGAAAGGGTCATCTTCAATCTGGAAAACTACGCCGGCCAGTTCGAGAACGCCCACGCCAAGGTGGACTTCGGCAATTTCAAGGATCTGGAGGAAGGCCGCTGGTACGAGAAAAAGTGGTACATCTACGGCAAGACGCTGGTCAAGGATCCCTATGAAAACGTCCTGCACGTCACGGACGGCCGCTGCACCACCTGCCCGCCGGAATACCAGTCCGCCCTCTACAGTTTCGAGGCCAAGGACATCACCGTGGCGGTCCCGGATCTCAACAATCCCATGGAGCAGAGCCGCGTCACCGCCCGCAACTGCCTGGTGAAGTTCGAGGGCGTTCCCTTCCTGTGGCTGCCCCAGGTCACCTACACTCCCAGCGAGGACGACAATCCCTTCCCGGTGCAGGTCAAGGCCGGCTATGATTCCAAGAAAGGCGGCTTCTTCGATCTGGCGTTGGACGTCTACCACAGCAAAGAGCTCAGGCTGACGCCGCACATCGGCTACTATTCCAAGCACGGCATCACCTTCGGCCTGGACGGCTCCTACAACGTGGTCTTCACCAACGTGACCACCATCGCCGGCGAATGGGAATCCCTCTTCATCGACGACACCGCCCGCCGCTTCATCCAGGAAAAGGACAAGCACAACAAGGACGGCGACAAGCAGTTCCGCTACCGCCTGCTCTGGGAGCACGTGCAGACCTTCGGCCCGGGCGCCGGCTGGCTCAACAAGGGCCTGCTCTCCTGGCAGATCGACTGGATGAAGGACATGGACGTGGTGCATGAATTCTACCGCGACGACTACAACCATTACGGACAGCGCGACACCTGGCTGGACTTCACGATCCCCATCGGCGAGGACAACGAAGTCAGCTTCTACGCCGTCAAGCAGGTCAACAGCTTCTACACCACCTACGAGCGTCTGCCTGAACTGAGGCACGTCTTCAGGAAGCGCAGGATCATGAGCCTGCCAGCCCTCAACATTCCCGTTTACTACGAGAGCAAGACCACCGCGGGCTATTACCATTACGTTCAGAGCAACAAAGAGGACGCCCACGCCAGCTACACCATGTGGCAGGCCCAGACGGATCACAAGATCTCCATGCCGAAACGCTTCTTCAACTTCCTTAACGTGGAGCCCTTCCTGGGCTTCGCCATGGACTTCGGCAACATCAACAATTACAACGACGGCGAGGAATACGACTACGTCTGGAAGCGCTCCCGCATTTCTCCGGGCGCCTCGGGCGGCTTCAACAGAAGGCTGAAACTCAGGCACAAGACCGTCAACTTCCCGGTGAACCACTGGAACCAGAATTACAACCGCTACACCAGGATGTCCATCGACGCCTACCGTCCCCAGGACGAGGGCTTCTTCTTCCGCGCCATGCCCTACGGCGGAGTGGACGTCAACTTCAAGCTGCACCGCACCTACAATCTTGAGGGCACCTACGCGGGTGAGCTTATGCGGAAGTATCTCCAGTCCGACAGCGAGAAGATCCGCCATCTCATAGAGCCCAAGGCCTCCGTCTTCGGAAATGCGGCCTTCGGCACCGAGAGCGGTTTGGCGGCGGGCGCCGACATCGGCATCAGGAACGCTTTCCAGATCGAAAGGAAGGGCAACAACGCCAACCTTATCGACTTCACCGCCTACATCAGCCAGCGCTATTATCACGACGAAGTTTACAAGTCCCAGGACTACCGCCATCATTACACCTACCGCAGAAAATACACGGAAGGCAAAGTCTTCCGCCAGTATCAGCCCTCCACGGCTTTCGGCTTCGCCTTCCAGTCCGACCCCACCGACTGGCTCAACATCCAGGGCGACCTTATCTGGGATATGGACAAGTATAAACGCGTGACCTTCGCCAACCTGGGCGCCAACATGGACGCTACCAGGGTGCTGCAGAAGGCCCTCTCCCATCCCTCCCTGCCCCGCTGGCTGAGAGGCAGGAAAGACGAACTGATCCTCAACGTCAGCTACCGCTATCTCTACGATTACTCCAACCTCATCTCCGGCGGCGGCCGCATCTGGTTCGACGACTTCACGCCCTGGCTCTCTCTCGACATGCAGCAGAAGGCCTGGGCCAGGGAGCTCACCAGAGGATGGGGCTTCGAGTCCTACGTGCGCTTCGAGGCGGAGAAGGGCAGCCTGCAGGAAATGGAGTTCACGCTGTACAAGAACTGGAAGAAGTGCATAGACACTTCGGTGTCGTACCGCCTGAGGGACGACAACGACCACTCGGTCTACGCCACCTTCTGGCTCACGGCGTATCCCAAGAGCAAGCTGAATCTGGGCAACTAAAAGCAAAAAAGCGGACGAAAGATCGTCCGCTTTTTTTACAGGGTATATTCCATCACGTAGTCCGGCATGACAAAGCCCGAGCCTATGTCCGTGTCTATGCTTTTTGTGATCTTGAAGCCCCACTTCAGATAGGCGTCGAGAGCGGGCGTGTTGGTCCTTTTCACCGTGAGGATTATTTTGGGAAGGGAATGCTTCGCGGCGAATTCCTTTATCAGCCCGAAGGCGGCGCTCCCGTATCCTTTGTGCCGATAGTTTTTCAGCATGTAAAGTTTGGAGAGGAAGAGATGGTCCTCCTTGACGCTGAGGGCCGTGTAGCCTATAACGCCTTCCTCCGTCTCCAGGTAAAAGTAATGGTAATGCGCCTTCTCTATCTGCTCCTTCATGACTTTTTCCGAATGGAAAAGTTCGATCATGTATTCCGTCTGTCCTTCCGGCAGCAGGGGTTTCCAGTGCTCCAGCCAGATGGCTTTCGCGAACTTAGCCAATTCCTTCAGGTCGGAGGCTTCCTTCATTCTTATGGGGCTCATGTTTTTCCTTTGATAAAGGGTTCATTTTATTTTACTATTTTTCCCCATCGCCGTCAGCGGCGATTTGTTTAGGCCCTTCTGCTATAATCAAAGCAATAAAGGAGGATCTTATGGAAAAATATTTCGAACTGGTGGATTTTCTGAAGGCGTGCCAAAAAGACATAATCAGGCCGGCTTTCGGCGCCATCCCCAATCCTTACCTTATCCCCGGCGGCTTTTATACCCAGCAGTGGGACTGGGACGCCTATTTCATGGCCAACCACCTTTGCAACAGGCGCCCCCCCAAGCCCCAGTACCTGAAATACTGGGTGGACAATTTCCTTTCCATCTTCGATCCCGAGGAGGACACTCCGGCCTGCGTGAGAGCCGACGAGAAGATCCTGCGCCATCCTTCCCTTATACTGAAGCCTTTTTTGGCCAGGGGCGCCGCGAGGGCTATGCGGGACAACGATGACATTGCCTGGGGGAGGGAAGTTTTCCCGAAGGTCCTATTGACCGTCGAGCGCTGGGAAAAGGTCAGGCGGGACGAGCCCACGGGGCTCTTCTTCTGGTACGACTCCATGATGTCCGGCGCGGACAACAACCCCGCCGTGGGCGACGCGGAGGAGGACAGGAACCAAGTTTTGAGCTGCGACGTCAACGCCTACCTTTACGCGGAATATCTGGCATTGTCCGGCATGGCGGAACTTTTGGGCTTCAATGACAAGGCGGAAGTTTGCGAAAAGAAAGCGGAAGCTTTGAAGGCTGCCGTAATGAAGCATCTCTACCACGAAGACGAGAACATGTTCTGGAACAGAAGAAGGGACGGGCGGGTTATAAGAAGGAACGCTTTTTCCAACTACCTTCCCCTGACCTACGGACTTTTGGACGACGTGGAGAAAGGTCGGGCCCTTTTGAGGGACCGCCTCATGAGCAGGCAAATGCTCTCCCGCTACGGCGTCAGAAGCCTCGCCCAGGACGATCCCGACTACAACAACGAGTGCATGATCGTGCCTTATTCCAACTGGCAGGGGCCCGTATGGGTGGTGGCCAATTATCTTCACACCCTGGCGCTTGACCGCTACGGCCTCAGGGAGGAGGCTAGGGAAGTGACGAGAAGGGTGGCCGACGTGCTCCTGAAGGATCTCCACAACTGCGGCAGCCTGCACGAGAATTACTGCGCGGAGTGCGGCGGGGGCTTGGCGCCCGACGCCGACATGAACAAGGGCAGGGAAGGCGGCTTCGTGAGCTGGAATCTGCTCATCGTGGACATGCTGGAAGATAATTTCCCGGAGATCTTCCGGAAATAAAAAAGGCCGCCTTTAGTTTTCGGCCTTCAGGAAAAAGTCTTTTATTATTTGAGCCGCTTCCTCCGTGGAGGCGGCTTTCACTATTTGGCGCCGGAACTCCGCCACGCCTAAAAAGCCCCTGGCGTAGCCGCAGGCGATCCTTCTGATGTGCAGCGAGGCCAGCTTCTCGCCGTAGGTCGCCTTGAGATATTCAAGGTGCTCGAGAGCCAAATTCCCCCTTTCCGCCAGGCTTGGTTCGGGGATCAATTCGCCGTCCTTTAGGTAGCGCGCCACTCTCCGGAAGAGCCAGGGAGCGCCCAGGGCCGCCCGGCCTATCATAATGCCGTCGCAGCCGGTCTCCTCTATGATCCTGGCGGCGCTTTCCGGGCTCACAATATCGCCGTTGGCGATGACGGGAACGGAGGGATTTTCCGCTTTCACGGCTTTCACGACTTTGGCTATCTCCCCCCAGTCAGCCTGGCCGGAATAGAGCTGGGCTCTGGTGCGGCCGTGGACCGCCACCGCCTGGGCGCCGGATCTGACCATCAGGGCCGCGAATTCCGCCCCGTTCTTGCTATTGCTGTCCCAGCCCAGGCGGATCTTGACGGTCAGGGGAATTGAGATAGCTTTTCTCACCGCCCTCACCACCGCCGCGGCGGTCTCGGGTTCCTTCATTAGAACGGCGCCGCCGCCGGTCTTCACGACTTTGGAAACGGGGCAGCCCATGTTGATGTCGATAAGCCCGGCGCCCAGGCTCTCCAGCTGGGAGGCGGCGGCGGGCATGAATTCAAGGTGCGAGCCGAAAAGCTGGACCGCCAGGGGATATTCGCCGGCGTCGCTCTTAAGTAGCGCCCTGACTTTGTCGTGGGCGTGGATGACGGAGTGGCAGCTGATGAGCTCGGTGTAAAACAGTCCGCAGCCGCCAAGGCTGCGGACTATTTGGCGCATGGGATAGTCGCTGTAGCCCGCCATGGGCGCCAGCGCTATAGGAGGATCAAAGGAGAGCCCTCCTATTTGAAGGGCTTTTAGCACTATTTCCCGACGGCCTTCTTGTAGAGGGCTTCGTTGTCAGAAAGATAAGTTTTAAGTCTTTCGATGCGGTTGGCGTCGGAGGGGTGGGTGGAGAGCATTTCCGGAACGGATGATCCGCCCGCGGCCATGAAGTTTTCCCAGAACTTGATGGCTTCGTTGGGGTCGTAGCCGGCCCTGGCCATGAAGTTCATGCCGATCTGGTCCGCTTCGTATTCGTCGTCGCGGCTGAAGGGGAGAGTAACGAAAAGCGAGGAGCCCACGCCGTAAGCTGCCAGCACCGCGTCGGCGTTGGCTTCGGAGACGCTGCTGCCGATGACGCTTCCCAGAACGGAGACCATGGTCTCGGTGCCCATTCTCTCCACGCCGTGGCGGGCCACCGCGTGCCCGATCTCATGGGCCATGACGGTGGCGAGCTGCGCGTCGTTCTTGGCGTAGGGAAGAATGCCGGTGTACACGGCGACTTTGCCACCGGGCAGGCACCAGGCGTTGGCGGTCTGGCTGTCATTGAAGACCACGAACTCCCAGTCCCAGTCCATGCCAGGAGTATCCTGTTCGGCGATCTTGGCGATCCTCTGTCCGATGGTCTTGACGCGGTTGTTGATGGCGTAGTCCGTGAGAACGACGCTGTTGGTCTTGTAAACGTTGTAGGCTTCCAAGCCCAGGGCTTTCTCCTCCGCCACGGAGGTCATGATGAATGCGGAGCGTCCGGTGACCGGAACGGTGTAGCAGGCCTGAAGCAGGAAAGCGGCCAGAACAATGGCGAAAAGGGAAACGTGACGCATGATCTTTCTCCTGAATTTTAAAGGATTATTTTCTTTCATTATAGCAAAAGCCTCTTCCTTTCGGCGCCTCCTCTTTTCACCCCGGGGGCTAAAATGTATAATTGTATCCATGGCAAAATGCAGTTTCAGATATTTTGCGCTTTTCCTGCTTTTGTTTTCCGCCCTTTGGGCAAAAGGAAACGGCCTGCCCTCCGGGGAGGATCTTCTGCTCAGCGCCGACGCGGCGGTGGAGATCCTTTCCGAAATGGCTCCCTGGCCCACCAACAGCGCCATCGTGGCTCTCTCCGGCCGGGACAAGCTCGTGCCCAACGAAATGACGGGCTGGCAGCCCTCCGTGGCGGAGTTCTCCCAGGCCCTGACGCTGTCCAAGCTCCCGGAGGCCAGGCAGAACGAGCTTTTGGAGATCTACCGCCGGGCGGAGACGAATTTTCTGGCTTTTACGGAAGCCAGGGACGATTACAACTACCGCCGCTACTGGGCCAATTACGGATATTACGAACCGCCTCCCAAGCCCCGCATGGGAATTATGGAGTTCCCTCCCGACATGCCGGAGGAATTTCTTTTCCTTCTGGACGGTCTCCAGCATTTCTACAACGACGAAGTGGAAACGGCCAGGGAACGCTGGGAGAGGCTCGAGGCGCTGCCTTTGAACAGGAAGACCTACTGCGCCAAGTGGGGGCGCGTTCTGATGGCGGAGTCTTACGCGGACAAAGATCCCTACAGGGCTTTGCGGGAATTGGAGAAACTAAGGAACGAGATCATAAAAAGCCCCGCCCGGGACGAGAAGCTGACCGCCTGTCTTCTGCGCTTCGAGGCGGCGGACTACGCCGCGGTCACCAACTACCCCCAGGCCATGAACTGTTATTTCGCCCTGAATCTTCTGGGCTTCCGCCACGAGGAGATGGTCAGACACATCGCCAATCTTATCCTGCGGCTCGAGGGAGCCGATCTGGCGGTGGCCGCCAGGAGCCGGGCGGTGGCCGCCATGACCACCTGGCACGCCGCCACTTTTTATTCCGACCTCAGGCTGCTTTCCCTCTCTGCGGAGGACGCGGAACACATAAAGAACTGGCTCAGGGCCCTGAAAAGGGAAGGGAGCCTTGGCGGCGCGGCGGATCTGGCGGCGGTGGCGGCCTACCGCGTGGGGGACGGCGAAATGACCGCCGAGGCCCTTGATTCCGCCAGGGCCATGGCGCCCTTCGCCGCCTGGATCCTGGCGAAGACGAAACTGCGTTCCGGCGATCCCAAAGGCGCCGCCAGCGACCTGGCCACGGTCTTCTACAGTTTCAAGGATCTGCCGGAAAGCCTGCGCCAGGAGATCGGCCACGAACTGGCCCTGCTTTATCTTTCCTTTAAGAATTACAAGGAGGCTCTCAAGGTCACGCTTCTCTCCGGAGACTGGCAGGAGGCTTCCTACGTGGCCGAGGACGTGCTTTCCCTCGGGGAGCTGGAGGAGTTTGTCAAGGGAAGGGAGCGGGAGGCGGACAATAAGAGGCGGGAGGCCGGTCTGGAGGCGCGGCTGCGCTACCTCCTGGCCAGGAGGCTGGCCCGCTCCGGCAGCCTTAGCGGCGCCCTGCCTTATTTCCCCAAGCTTCAGCGCGCTTTCGCCGAGCAGCTTCTGGCCTCCCAGGCCATGGGCGCCAACACGGGGCTCTCCGCGGAGGAAAGGGGTCTGGCCAGGGCCGACGCCGCCAGGGCGCTCTATTACGGCGGGGAGCCCATCTACGCCGCCGAGAACGAGCCGGACTATCTTATCAACGAGGGCAGGGAAGCCGTAGGCGGGCTTTGGCAGCGGCAGCTGAGAAGCCGCCGGGGCAGCCAGCTGGCGCCTCTCAGCGACGACGAGGACAAGAGGGTCCAAAGCAACAGGCCCTCCGAAACCGCCAGGGAACGCTGCCTGAAGCTGGCCGTCGATGAGGTCTGGCAGGCCGCCGAGCTTCTGCCCGACAACAGCCAAGCTTTGGCGGAATTGTTCTGCGAGGCGGGGAAATGGACGGAGAACTGCGACGAAAAGACCGCCCGCGCCCTCTACGACGCGCTCGTAGAAAGATGCCCGGACACCAAGCTGGGCAATTCCGCCCGGGAGCTTCGCTGGTTTCCTCAGGAAGACTAGCCAAAAAGTTTGCGCGGGGCATGAAACGCGGGGACAAGGTCCCCGCGTTTTTTTCTGTAAAAAATTACCGAATTTATGTTAAAATAAATAAATAATACTTAACAATTTCAACATACGGAGAGAACGCGTTTATGAAATACGTAATAATCGCGGTCGTGGGGCTGCTTTGTCTTCTTTCCCCTTATTTCTGCGGAAGGAAGAGCATGAGCCTCTATATGGAGCGCTACCGCAACACCTGCTCTGAATTCGGCCTCAACGAAAGACCTTTCGAATCCAGCGTGGGATACTTGCGTTCCTCCTTTTATTTGAACGAGCCTTTCTCAACCACCATCTCCTCCCTGGGCTTGCGCCCCGAGGTGGTGGATGTTTTCCGCGACATTGTTCTTTCAATTTCCGGCGAGATCGTCCACGGCCCTAAGCATCTCATGTGGGGCGCGGGGCACGCGGTCTTCTCCCTTTCCGGGAAGGATTGGAAAATAAGCGGCGAGGAGTGGACCACCAACAGGATCTTCGGTGTGAGCGAGCGTTACCTTAAGCTGGAGGACGCCGCCCAGGAATCCGAGGGTTCGCTTTTCGTTTTCCAAAACTGCGGCCTTAGGGAGGAAGGCAGCGGCAAGGAGAAAAAGCGGATCTTTTCGGCGGACAATTTCGCCCTCTGGCCCGGAGTGGCGGCGGGCGGCTTCCGGTCGGAATACTCCGCGACGGAAAAAGGCTTTGAAAATCAAACGAAAGCCTCCCTTTTGAAATTCAGCGAAGGCCGCGTCAGCAACCTAGACCTTAGAGTCAGTTCGGAGCTTTTGGAAAAAGGGAAGGTGTCTTATGAGCTGTCCCTCAAGGCCCTGGAGCTTTCCCTGAAGGAAGAGGACCTGGGCGCGGCGGAGCTTTCTCTTAATTACAGCGGACGCAGCCTGGCTTTCTTGAAAGAGTCCCTGGCCCACGGTACTCACAAGGATATCTTCGAGGCCCTGGAGACCGAGGATCCCCGGCGCTTTCTGCAAAGCTCTCCCCAGGCGGAATTGTCTTTGAAGACCGGCGGGGAAAAGCCTTTCGCCGCCAACGTGAAGATCTCCCTGAAGGACGGGGAGGCTTCTTCCTGGAGCGATCTGATAGACCTTATATCCCTGGAGGCGGAGCTGGAGGGGAATATTCCCAAGGAACTGGCGCTTCTGGGTCTGGAACCCGGCGCCAAGCCCCTAAAGATCACTTACGACGCGGGTCAATTATTCATAAACGGTGAAGAGAAGTAACATGAAGATCATTAAAAAAGCCCCCATACTTCTGCTCCTCCTTCTTGTTGTGCTGGCAATTCTGCCGGTCTTGAACGGCTATTTCGCGGAAAAGGAGATCCGCTCCTTCTTCAGGCGCTCTCCCTTGGGAGAGAAGGCCGTGAGAAGCTACGACAAAGGCTATTTGAAATCTTACTGTTCCGTGGAGTTCGACGCCTTAGACCTTTTGAAGGGATATCTGGACGAGAACCAGAGGGAGCAGTTCACGGGCGTTCTGACTTCGGTGGTCATGCGCTCCTCTTTTGAGATATACCACTGCCCCTCCCTGAAGGACCGCACTTTTTACTGCAAGGGCGAAGGGCAGACTGTCCTCATTGCTCCGGGCAACATCGAAAAAGCTGTGGACCTCAAGGCCAGCCTGGGCTGGGACGCCTGCGTCAGGGCCTCCTTCGTCATTCCCGGCGGCACTCTTTCCAACGAGCTTCTGGAGGCTTTGATGCCCGGACTGGCGGTGGCGGAGTCCATCGCCTGCGACGTCAAGGACATCAAGGGCAGCCTTACCGTCCCCCTTTCCGGAAAGTCCACCTCCTTCGAATGCCAGGCCGTGGGCGCCGAGATGGGGGAGGGCGGTTTCAGCAATTTCTTCCTTAAAGGCGGCAGCAGGATAGTAAGCGAAAACGTCACGGCCTACGCCCTGACGGGAACGCTGCAGGAAGTCAGCGGCGGAAAGATCTCCGCGGATTCCGGCTTCTGCGTCGTCTCGGGGACCGTCAGCAACCAGCTGCACAACACGCGCCTGCTTATGGAGGCCAAGACCAACTGGGACGGCGAGAAGCTGCCCATGCGGGTGGATTTTTCCCTTTCCAACTGCCACTTTGGAAAATTCAACGAGTTCAGGACCAATCTGGCCTCGCTGAAGAAAGCCAAGAAGAACGGCTTCAATCTGGGCGTGATCTCCCAGGTGGCGGGCGCCTTCGACAGCATCAAGGAATTTTTGCGCTTCGGACCCGCCGCGGGCTGCCGCGGGGAAGCGGACATGCCGGAGGGCAAGGCCAGCTTTAATTTCCGCTGCGACACTTCCAAGATCAGTTTCAGCAACTGGCGGGAGATCCTGCGTTTCAATGAAAAGCTGGAAGGGGGAGTGGACATAATCATCCCCAAGGCCGCGGTCAAAGAAGGCGGCACCGTGGACAGGATCATGGTCAAAAAGGGCCTCCCCTCCGGACAGGGGGAGAAGTTCTTCGCGAAGCAGGCCGTCGAGAGCAACGACTATTACGTCATACATCAAAAATTGAACGAAATGTTTTCCCTTAGATAAATTTGACATTCATCTGAAAAGACTGGAGACAAGATGAAAAAAGCGATATTCTTCCTTTTTGCCGCCGCGGCCCTTTCCCTTCCGGCCGTCCGCATCACGGAGTTCATGGCTTCCAACAAGGGGACCATCAAAGACTCTTTCGGCGAGAGCTCCGACTGGGTGGAGCTCTACAACGACGGGGAGACCTTCTCCCTTGACGGCTGGAGCCTCACGGACAACGAAAAGAAGCCCCGCAAGTGGGAGTTCCCCGCCACCAACTTCGTGGCCGGAACGTATATGCTCATCTGGTGCTCGGACAGGGAGATCTCAGAGCCCGGCTCCGAAATGCACACCGGTTTCAAGCTCTCCGCCAGCGGCGAATACCTAGGTCTCTTCGATCCGGCCGGCAACGTCGCCTCCGAATACGCGCCCACTTTCCCCATCCAGTACGAGGACGTCAGTTACGGCGACGGCTGCAAAGTCACCACCGAGGAAGTGATACTTAGGTCCACCAATTCCTTCTGCCGCTACCTGGTCCCCGAGAACGGCGACCTGGACGGCATCTGGTACAGGTCCACCTTCGACGACTCTGCCTGGAAGTCCGGCACTTCCGGCGTGGGCTACGAGAGGAACCCCTCCAGCTCCACCTCCGTCATTCCCTGCATGGGGATAAACGTGGAGGACGAGATGTATAACAAAAACGGCACCGTCTACATCCGCATGCCCTTCACGCTGGAAGAGAAGCCCAACCTGCAGAAACTCCTTCTCAGGATGCTCTACGACGACGGCTTCGTCGTTTACCTTAACGGCGTGGAAGTGGCCAGAGTCAACGCCCCGGCCACCGTCAGCTGGGATTCCTGCTCGCCCACCTACCACAACGAGAGCAACATTCTCGTTTTCGAGGACGTGGACATCTCCACCTACATCAACCTTCTGCGCAAGGGCCAGAACGTTCTCTGCGTCCACGGCCTGAACGACACCACCACCAGCACGGACTTTCTCATGGAAGCGGAGCTGCGGGCCAAGGGCGTGGACAGCATGGAATTCACTGAGCGCGGCTATTTCTCCCGCCCGACTCCCGGCGCGGTCAACGGGGAAGCCTACGAGGAATTTTTGCAGCCCCTAGTCTTCAGCAAGGACTCCGGCTTCTATGAGGATTCTTTCCAGCTGACCATCACCTCCCCGG
>JAGCGH010000106.1 GCA_017649705.1 bacterium | reverse complement strand
TCCTTTCCGACATTTTTACTGGCAGTTATAGCGCAGGGGGTACACCTGTTCCCATTCCGAACACAGCAGTTAAGCTCTGTAGCGCCGATGGTACTTAAGAATAGACTTTGGGAGAGTAGGACGCTGCCAGTTCAATTTTAGGCGCTTTGGGGGATAACCCCAAGGCGCCTTTTCTTTTTTGATAACATATGAGCATGACAGCAACGACCGAAAACGAGAAAAAGCGGGCTCTGGACCTGGCGGTGGAAGCCGGGCAGATCCTTTTGGAGAACGGCGCGGAAATCAAGCGCGTCGGCGAGACGATGGACAGGATCGCCTCAAGTTTCGGCGTTGAGGAAAAAAGCTTCATCGTGTTGGGGAACGGCATAATCGCTTCCGGTCGTGATCACGCGAATGTCAGGAACGTTCCCATAAAAGGCCCCAGGACGGAAATGGTGGTGGCCGTAAACCAGCTGAGCAGGGAATGCGCCGAGGGAAAGATCAGCCTCGACGATCTGGAACGCAGGTTGAACGAGATAAAGCGGATCAAATGGAAACCCTGGTGGGAGATCCTGCTGTCCGTCACGATCGGCGTTTTTTCCGTTTCGTTTCTGTTCGGCGGAAGTCTTTCCGACGCCACGGCCACTTTTATTTCCGGTCTTTTCCTCGGTCTGTTCGTGGTCTTCGCCTCTTCCCGTTTCCCCCACATGATCTCCAATCTGCTGGGCGGGCTCATCGGCGGCTTGGTGTGTCTCGTGCTTTTCCATATCAGCCCTGTGAAGCTGCATCTGCCGAATCTCTTCATCGGAACGATCATTACTCTTGTGCCGGGAGTATTTTTCACCAACGGCATGATGGATCTCGGCAACGAGGATTACATTTCCGGCGCCACCAGGCTGTTCGACGCCTTTTTCGCCATAGTTTGCATCGCCCTGGGCATCTCGCTGGCCTTGTCATTCGACACTTTGGTCCTGAAGAACGTCTCCTTTTCCGGTTCCCCTTACGCCGAGCGCATAGCGAACGAGTGGTACTGGACGCTTCTGGCGGCCTTTGTCGCCACGACGGCTTTCTCGGTGCAGTTCGGCACTCCCAGGAAGAATTACCTTGACTGCGGCTTGACCGGCATGCTCGGCTGGGGCGCTTTCCTTCTGGCCGGCAATTTCCTGCCCACGGCGGAGGCCGCTTTCTGCGGGGCCGTGACGGTCGCAATAGTCAGCTGGGCGCTGGCGCACTTAAGGAAAACTCCGGCCACGGTCTTTTTGACCTGCGGACTGATCCCGCTGGTCCCCGGAGGCGACATTTTCTGGACGGCCTATTTCATGGTGAAAGACAAGCTTCATCCCGCCGCCGAAACGGGCTTCATGGCCTTAAAAGTCGCGGCCGCCATAGCCGGCGGCATCATCATAATGTCTTTCCTTTCCTCGAAAATAAAGTTCGGGAAGCACCGCGGCGTCTAACAATTCAACGCGTGGCGGGGAAGTGGCGGATGTTCACGCCCAGGGCGTTCTTGGAAGTGATCACGGCTTTTATTTTTCCGCTTTTCCGGTTTATTTTGATGTTCGTCGCGCAGCCGAAGCCGTTTTCCCCGGAAAAATCTTCGGTAAAGACCCAATTGTTTCCCGATTCTTCCAGGATGAAGGTGGCGCCGCCGTAAAAATACGAATATTCCCAGAAGGATTTCAGGGACCATCTTCCGTTTTTCAAAAACTCGCACTCCTTGTCGCTCAAAGCCATGCTTCCCGAAAGGGCGGCCTTCCCATTTTTGTGGCCGAGATAATAGCCCTTGTCCTCGTTCTTGTCTATGGAATAAAGCCTGAAATAATCGATCATGCCGATTAAGGAAAGGCTGAGGTCGTTTCCAACAAGATATGACTTCATACGATGTTTAAGGAAATCTTTCGGGGCGCGGGCGGTGTATTTCTTGAAGGAAGGCGAATAGACCATGGAAAAGTCCGGCGTGAAGGAATCGTCCCATTCGCGTTCGTGCACGCAGCAGAAGCCCAGCAGGCGGGAACTCTCAATGACCGCCAAGCCTTTTTGCGATATTTTCGCGGAATAAGTCAGGGTTACATCCCCCTTGTTAGGACCAACCGGGAAGTATTCGTTGGTCTTGTCATTCAATGAGTTTTTCAACACGTCGACATAGATGGCGACGTTGCCTTTTTCTATGGTAACAGGTTCGTCATCCGAGAGGCGGTATCCCATGGTCGCCACCGTGTTCTTCACGACGTAGTTTCCCGGCGGCAGTTTCGGGCTTTTGGCGACGCCTCTTTTGTCGGTCACCATGGAGCAGAGAGGTTCGTCGCTTCCTTCCTCGAAAACGCCGAAGGTGAAGCCTTCCGCGTGGAACCATTTTTCTTCAAGATCGGTGACGACGTATACCTTACCGCCGCCCTTGGCGTGCGAGCTTAGGGCGGCAAATATCAAAGCAAGGATAACCAAACGGTTTTTGAGCCGCATGATTATTCACTCGGCATGGTGCCGTATCTAACGCAGACTCCCACCGCGTCCCAAGAGGTGATGGCGATCTTGAACTTGCCGGTCTTTTTGTTGACGCTGACGGCGACCTTGCTTTCTATCCCGTCCCAGATGTCGGACCCCGTACCGCTCCACTTGTCGCCAAGGTCTATTGATTGCCCGCCGAAGAGAAAATTCTGCGATTGCCAGAAGGTCTCGAGCCAGAACATTCCGTTGGTTCCCAGCTTGTAGTTGGTGTCCCAATCCACGATCGCGATCTTGCCGCTGCAGCTGGCCTTGAAATCATCCGGCCTGTATTGCCACAGCTCGTTGTCGATATAAAAACCGAAGGCAAACATTTCCTGGCAGTCTTCGGCAGAAAAGGAAAAGCTTAACATTCCCAAGGACAGAAGCTTCGCTTTTGAGCCGTACTCTTTCTTAAAGTATTTGCTGACGCTGGCGCTTTTCCCGTTTTTGGCGCAAACAAGAGGGTAGGCACTAGTGAAATATCCTCCTTGGACTAAATGATCAATGATGGCGACATGGGGGAAAGCTTTAACGTATGCCAGCACCTCCTTCGACAACGTTCCGGAAATGGATACCTTGACCACACTGGAATTCGGCCTGTCAGCCCAGATGACATCTGTAGCGGATTTCGCTATGAGGTGATAGTAAACGTCGCCGTCGTCGATGGTGAAGCTGGAGTAGCCGAGGTTGTTGTGTCCCATGGTCATTAGGGCGTTGTATACGACGTAACTGCCGTTCGGCAGCTTTTTGCTTGTGGCCTTGCCGTCACCGTCTGTGCGCAAAAAGCAGACAGGCGTGTCTCCGCCCGAGGCATAAACGGAAAATACGCAGCCCTCAATTGGGAAATCGTAATCGGAGTTGACTTGGATATTAAGCTTCCCGCCGCCCTTGGCGTAAGCCATACCGGCGCAGAGGATCAGCGCCAGGATCAACATAAAATTTTTGATACGCATAAGTTTACCGTGGTTGCGGTTATTATCAAAC
>JAGCGH010000105.1 GCA_017649705.1 bacterium | reverse complement strand
GACCGTCCTTACCAATTCCTTCGCCAAAAAGGACGCCATCCGCTCCTTCATCCAGAACGCCGCCGCCTCCCTGGGACCGGAAGACCGCTTCGTCTATTTTCATTCCAGCCACGGCAGCGATGAGCCTACTTACTGCCTCTGCACCTACGAGGAGGAGGACTTCTACACCGACGAGGAGCTGGCGGAGGACCTTTCCCAATTCAAGGACGGCGTCGTGATCATCGTGATCTTAGACTCCTGCTTCTCCGGCGGCATGGTCCCCGGCGTCGACAAGTCAGAAATGTTCGCGGAAAGCGTGAGAGCGAAACTGATGGAAAAGAAGGCGGAAAAATACCGCAGGCTCTACGGCGACATGGTCCCGGACCTCAAGGAAGACGCTCTTTTCCTGACCGCCTGCGAGTACGACGAGTATTCCTACACTACCTATTTCGGCCTCTCGCTTTTCACTCTCGGCCTTTACTCCGCGGCCAATTCGAGTTCCAGCGATCTCGACTACGACGGCCTCATCTCCTTTTACGAGATCTTTGAGAGAGCGGCCGCCTGGACCTGGTGGACGATGCCATTTCAGACTCCTTACATCAGCAACGAAAACCTGGCCAAAAAGACCTATCTCAAGAACATCGAGAACCCCGGCGCGAATTTCGGCGAGATCGTCCAGAACAAAGAGAAATACAGAGTGTTTTTCAACCCCAAAAGGAACGTGGACGTCACGCTTTCCTGCGCCCCCGACAGCGCGCCCAAAGAATCCTACGCCTTCAGGGCCGACGCCATGAAGTGCAATCTTAAGGTCAGCAATGATGACATGGATGACAACCTGACGAAAATGAACCTGACTTTCTCCTTTCCCACCTCTTCGGGCCTTACGCTGACGGACGATCTGCACCTTCTCCTGAATTTCTGCGACCTCTTTTTGGAAGACCATGAGATCGTAAAGACGAGCAAAAGCGGCGCCAATCACGCTTACTACTGCTACGACAAGGATATGATCGAAGTCGGCAAAGCTCAGGTCAAGGTCAATTCGAAGAAAAGCACCATATCTTTCAAGATCAAGATCAAAGGGGCTACTGAGCTTTACCATATGGTCGTGGTCGAAGTTCCCACGCAGGATTTTCTCCTGACCTTGAGGAACGGAAACAAGATCTTCACAAACGCCTACTATGAGCAGAAGATGAGCGTGAAGGCAAAGGACAAAGGCTCCTTCACCTCCGCCGCTTTAAAACTCCTGAAAAAATAAAAGGAGACAAAAAAAGAGCCGGCCTCGCGGCCGGCTCTTTTTTTATTGTAAGGCTTACTTTTTGTTGGCGTAGAAAGCCTTGATGTTCGGGAGGAGATATTCCGTGAAGGCACTGCGCAGAGTGTGCGTGGGCTTGTAGCCCCAGTCGCGTCTGGCCGCTTCGTCGTTGACGTCCTCGGGCCAGGTGTCCACGATGCCCTGGCGCGCCACGTCGGGATTGAAGGTGGTTTCCGGCGCGTCGGGGAAGCTTTCCCTCACCAGCGCGTAAATTTCGCCGGCCGTGGCCGCGAAACCGCCGATGTTGTAAACGCGGCGAGTGAGCTTCTCGGCGGGAGCCTGACTCAGAGTCATGAGCGCGTCGATGGCTTCCGGCATGGTGATGAAAGGAATCTTGGCGCTCTCACGGACGAAGCAGTTGTACTTTTCGCCTTTGGCGGCCGCGTGGATCATTTCGGGAGCGTAGTCAGAGGTGCCGCCAGTAGGCAGCGTGAAGGCGGAGATGACGCCCGGGAAGCGGATGCAGCGGAAATCCAGGCCGTAGTCGCGCTCTCTGGGATCGTCCTTCAATTGCATATAGTTGAAGGTATAGTAGCTGCCGAGATGTTCGCAGGCCAGCTTGTTGCAGCCGTACATGGTCGTCGGGGTCACGAACTGGTCTTCGCTAACGAAGGGGTTCGCGGCCTTGACTTCCAGATTCGGGAGACCGTAGACGGCGATGGTCGAGCAGAACATCACCTTCACGCGGATGTGGTTTTTTTCGGCCTGCTTCACAGCGCGGTCAAGAACGCCCACGGTGCCCATAACGTTAATGTTGCAGGCCTTGGCGGGAATGCGTTCCGAGCTGGTGGAGAGCAGCGCGGCCAGATGGTAGATCTGGTCGAAATCGTAATTCGCGAAGATATCGTCGACGCCTTCTTTGCCCATGAGGTCAAGCCTGTAAGCTTTTTCGACCATCGGGACAAGCGTCGGGTCGAGATCGTTGAGGTCTAAAGTGATGATCTTAGTGCCCTGGGCATAGAGCTTGGAGATCAGACCGTGTCCAAATTCTCCATTAGCGCCCGTGATAAGAGTGTAATAACTCATAGAAGTACTCCTTTTTAAATTTTATGGAGGATATTCTAGCACAAATCCGTCGCAGTTAAAAGAGGGGTTTATACAAATAGAGATGTTTCCTAGAAAAATTTTACCGCCGCCGAAATTTTGGTACTATGAGTTGAAATCACTTATAACAACAAGCAATAAGGACAAAACATGAAAAAAGCCTTCCTGCTTTTGCTGATACTTACCATGGGCGTTTTCGCCACCGACTCGCTCCCAGCAGGTAAAGAGCAGCTTACGACCTCTTTTTTGGACCCTGCCAACGGCTACATTAGCTTCTGGATGCAAGCCCCCTGGGACGGCAACGACGGCAAACAGCACGCAATTATGGCCATAGGCACCTCCGAGAACGGCTTCTGCCTCGTAAAAAGCGCGAAAAACATGCTCCGCCTCTCCAACTTTTCCTCCGACGGCGAAAGAGTGGCCAGAGCCGACGTCAGCAGTTGGAAAAAGGGCGAATGGCACCACGTCGCCTTCGCGTGGTACTCCAACAAGGAAGGCATGCCCATAGGACTTCCCCTTTACATCGACACAATCTGCGAGGACGGCCCCGTTCCCAACAAGAACTCTTTCTTCGACCGCGAGGGCGAAAATCCCCCGATCTTCTCCAAGAACGTAAAGTTCTCTGACGTCAAGTATTTCAACGGGGCCTGGAGCGGCAACCAAGCCGACGCCTACAATCTTTTCAGCATGGTCTTCAAGGATTTCTTCAAGGGCCTGCCGGCGGAGGAGATCAGGATAACGTCGAAGATGTGCGGCGTCGACGCCAATCCCCTGGTCGTGGAAGGCAAGGAAAAAACTTTCGCCCTGGAAGCGAAATTCAACGGCAATTGGATCCGCGTGACCGACGAGATGCGCCGCTACGGCAACTGGTCGGATTTCGACGCCAAACCCTACATCAAGTGGACCGTCCAGGATCAGGAGATCGCCGAGGTCAAAAAGCTTTCCAACGTGCTGGGCAAAAAGGTCGGCAAAACCTCGCTGACGGCCGAATACAGGGGGCAAACGGCCACATACGACCTGGAGGTCACCCCCATCGAGCAACCCGACCTCTGCGTCCTCTACACTTCCGTTTTGCCCCGTCTCTCAAGTAACTCCGTGAAGTGGTTCCACACGCCAGGCGACACCGTGACCTCTATCGTGCACGTCGCCAACTACGGCTACAAGGACAGCACGCCGGGCACCGTCGTGACCTTCACGCTCTACAAGAACCCTAGCCTCGACTTTGATCCCAAAGCGGAAGTGCTCTATCAGAAGAAAGCCAAAGTCCCAGCTCTTCAAGGCATGGGCAAAGCGGAATTCCAGTTCGTCTGGCAGTGGCCAAAGGAGCCCGTCTGGATGGAATCAAAAGTGGAAGCGGACAAAGAAGGCGACCTTGATCCCATGAACAACGTCATAAGGGATCGCAACGTTTCCCGTCCCCTGCGCTTCGGCTTCCAGCCCGACACCATGACGAACCTTTACACCGAAAGGACCATCAACAGCCTCGGCTCCTTCAACCTCTTCGACTGGACTTCTTCGCACAAGTACCGCCTCGATCTTTTGCTCCGCGAGACCAAGTATCCCGGGATATGCCCTGACGGCATCACGGACACTTACCGTATCGACAGGATGTACTACATCTACAAAGAGAAGCTGGACAAGAACGAGACGCAGCCCTTCTATGAGGTCGACGAATGGTTTGACGGCGGCTTCCCCATCTACACTCACGACCTCTCCTTGGACGGCATCTCCGCCGCGGTGGTGCATGAATTGGGCCACACCTGCCTGGCCCTGCCCGACGTTTACAGCTATCCTGTCAGGATCGAGAACGTGCTCGTCAGGGACGACAACGGCTGCTTCTACGCCAGAACTCCCGCCATGCCGGACATCGGCGGATCGATCATGAACGCCCTGGGCATCAACGTTCCCTGCGGCGCAATGTACTCTCCTCTCATGGACGGCTGCCACATGTGGATCAATCCCTCCAACGCCGGCAAGGTCGAATACATGAAAGGACAGAGGGGCGAAAGGTTCTGGGGCGTGCAAGGCAGGATGTTCCCCATAAAGCAGAACATCTTCCAGTTTTTCGACAGGAACGACGAACCTTTGAAGGACGCCGCCGTCTACATCTATCAGATCACCAACACGAAGACGGCTTCCTTCGCCGACAAATATTACTCCGACTGGCCGAAGTTCGCAGGCTTGACCAACGAAGAGGGCTCCTTCACCGTCGGCGGCGACACGCTTGATTCCTGGGACTGCCCGATGACCGACCGCACGGAAAGGCGCACTTCCGTCTGGAATCCCTTCGGCATGATCAGTGAGGAATCCAACGCCACCGTGGACACAGCCTTCACGCCCAACGTCTGGACCACCGAAGGTCTGCTGCTCATCAAGATCGTCGCCTCCAGCGGAGTGGAGTTCTGCAACGTCTCCATGGCCATCTTCAACGAGGAATTTTTCCGCGGCAACAAGATCCGCGGCACCTACAAGATCAGGACCAACCTTATTAACAGCGAAAGGCAGAGCGTAAAGAAAAAGGAGCTCCCGGAAGCCTGCCGCGAAAAGAACCTTATGCCTGTGGCGAAATTGAAAGGCGGCAAGACGGAATTCAGCGTGAAGGCGGGGGAGGAGATAACCCTGGACGCCTCCGAGAGCTCCGACCCCGAGGGCCAGCCTCTGGAATACCGCTGGCACGACGACGGCAACTGGTACTCCACGGATCTCCGCTGCGGCCCGACG
The DNA here is from genome assembly GCA_017649705.1 of bacterium. GTDB lineage: Bacteria > Auribacterota > UBA3054 > UBA3054 > UBA3054 > UBA3054. Next base: position 11,425 of record JAGCGH010000105.1, on the reverse strand, counting down.
CAGACTTACAAGGCGCCCGACAAAAAGGGCGAGGAAAAGAAGATCGACCTTTTCGTCATCGACGGTATTAGGGCCAGCGAACCGGTGAAGATCACGATCAAGTCCGAATAAGAGATCCGCGCGCTTATCCGGCGCCCCAAAAAGCCCCGGGGGAAAGTTCCTTCGCCCCCGGGGCCTTTTTTTCTCCAAGCCATCTTGCGGCCAAGTCTTAGATAAGATATAATCTTTATATTTAAGAGGAATTATTATGATACAGTTCACAAACACCGAAAGTCGCAGAAAAGAGGAGTTCAGAGAACTCAACGAGGGGCGGGTCACAATGTACACCTGCGGGCCCACCGTTTATAATTTCGCCCATATCGGCAACTTCAGGGCCATCCTAACCTACGATCTCGCCAAACGCTGGCTCAGATCCAGGGGATACGCCGTCCGGCACGTCATGAACATCACGGACGTGGACGACAAGACCATCAGGGATTCTCAGAAGGAAGGCACGCCGCTTAGGGATTTCACGGAACGCTTTGCCAAGTGCTTTTTCGAGGACTGCCGCGCCCTTAGGGTGGCGCCTCCCGATGTCACGCCCCGGGCCACGGACCATATCCCGGAAATGCTTGACCTTATCCAGATTCTGATGGACAAAGGCATCGCTTACAAAGGCGAGGACGGCAGCGTTTATTTCTCCATAGAAAAATACGAACCCTACGGAAAACTCAGCCACCTGAAGGAAAGGGAGCTGAAGGTGGGCGCCAGGGTCCAGAGCGACGAATACGACAAGGAATCAGTCAGCGACTTCGCCCTTTGGAAAGCCTGGGTGCCCCAGGACGGCGACGTCAAGTGGGAGAGCCACTGGGGACCGGGCCGGCCGGGCTGGCACTTGGAGTGCTCCGTGATGGCCAGGAAATATCTGGGCGACACCATCGATCTGCACATGGGCGGCGAGGACCTGATCTTCCCGCATCACGAGAACGAGATCGCGCAGAGCGAAGCCGCCACGGGAAAACCCTTCGTCAAATACTGGGTGCACAACGGTTATCTGATGGTGGAAGGGAAGAAGATGTCCAAATCCGCCGGCAACTTTTACACCCTGAGGGATATTTTTGAAAAGGGCTACACCGGCAGGGAAGTGAGGCTTCTTCTTTTGTCCACCTATTACCGCCAGGCCTTCAACTTCACCTTCGAGGGACTCCATGCCATGAGGAGCGCCCTCTCCCGCCTGGACGATCTGAGGGACGCCATGGCAAAGGAGGCCGCGGAAGGGGAGAGTTGCCCCGTGAGCGAAGAATTGCTGGAGACGCTTAAGGCCGCGAAGGAAAAATGGGACGCCTCCCTGGACGACGACCTCAATACCAGCGCCGCTTTCGCCTCGCTCTTCGAGGCGGTGAAAGCCATCAACAAACTCAGGCTGGAAAAAGCCCTGGGAAAAGAGGGCGCCGGAAAAGTTTTGGAATTCCTCGACTACACCGACCAGGTGCTGGCCGTGGCGGAAAAAGACAAAAAGGAAGAGGAGTTCCCTCCGAGAGCCCAGGAGCTTCTGGCGGAAAGGACGGAAGCCAGGAAAGCCAAGAACTGGCCCAGGGCCGACGAGATCAGGAACGAACTGGCCGCCATGGGGCTTACGGTGGAGGACACCCCGGAGGGGCCCAGGCTCAAGAAACTAGGCTGATGAGGAAAGGACTTTTCATAGCGATAGAAGGGCCGGACGGCTGCGGAAAAAGCACCCAGATCGCGCTCCTGAAGGAGACCCTGGAAAAGCAGGGATACGACGTGCTTTTGACCAGGGAGCCCGGAGGCACCGCTTTGGGAGAGGAGATAAGGAAACTTCTTCTCCTGGGCCGGGAGAAAGTCTCCCCTTACTGCGAACTGATGCTTTTCGAGGCGGCCAGGGCCCAGCATGTCATGGAAGTTTTAAGGCCGGCGCTGGCCGCGGGGAAAATAATCATCGCCTCCCGCTACGCCGACGCCACCAGAGCCTACCAGGGCGGCGGCCGCGGACTTCCCCTGGAGGAAGTCAAAAAAGCCAACGAACTGGGCACCGGAGGACTCTGGCCGGACCTCACCGTCATTCTCGACATAGACAGCGAGGAAGGCCTCCGGCGCGTCAGGGGCTGCGGAAAGGACGCTCTGGGGAAAGATCTGCCTCCCGGCGAACTTGACCGCATCGAGGCGGAGAGCCTGGATTTCCACCGCCGGGTCAGGGAGGAATACCTGAAGCTGGCCCTGGAGGAAAAGGAACGCTGCAAAGTCATAGACGGCAGCAGGAGCCGGGAGGAAGTCGCCCGGGAGATCAGAGAGCTTGTCCTGGAGATCATAAAAAGCAATGCTTGATATAGAAACAGTGAAGAAATGGCAGCCTCAGGCTTTCCGGGCGCTGGACACGGCGCTTAAGAATTCCCATCTGCCCCACGCCATAGTCTTGATTAGCCCGGGAGAAGTCGGGGAAAGCGAGCTGGCGGAGGCGCTGGCCACCAGGCTCGTCTGCTCCGATCCGGGAGAGGGGCTCCTTAGCTGCGGGAAATGCGAGAACTGTCATTTGCGCGGCATCAACACCCATCCGGACGTTTACTATGTAAGGCCGGAGGGCAGGATGCGCTCCATCAGCCCCGAGGCCATGGGGGACATGATGGTCTCCCTGCAGACGAAATCCCTGAAAGGGATCGCCAAGGTCGTCATCATAGAGCAGGCGGAAGCTTTGAGCAAGGAAAGCGCCAACAAATTCCTGAAGACCCTGGAGGAGCCTTCCTCCAAAACCTATTTCATTCTCCTGACCTCCAGGGGAGAGAGGCTCATTCCCACCATCAAGTCCCGTTGCCAGATAATAAGGCTCGCCCCTCTCGGGCGGGAGGACATGCTGAAAGTCTGCCTGGAGGAGCTGAAGCTGAAAGGACCCGCGGCTGAATTTTTAGCCAAGATCTCCCGGGGACGCCGCGCCAAGGCGCTTCAGATGGCCGCCGGATTGGCGGAATACCAGAAGGACGCCGCGGACGTATTGGAGATCTACAGCCTGAGGGACAGGGCGCTGCCGGCTATCAGGGAATTTTCCCTTGCGAAACACAAAGCCATGCGGGAGATCAAGGATCAGGGCGACGACGAGATCGCCAAAGCCAGGAAAAAGCTTTCCGACGAACTGAAGGACGCCGATCCCAACGTGAAGAAAGTCGAGCTGCAGAAACTGGAGGACGCCATGATCATCGCGAACGCGGAGATCCTCCAGGATATGCGCGCCGCGGTCTACGAAATGCTGACGGATCTCTGGCGCGACATCTGGCTTATGAAGCGCGGGGCGCCGGAGCAGGAGGCGCTGCATTCCTTCCTGATCCCGCAGCTGAAGAGGGCGGCGTCCCTTTACAGCGAGGACGAGATAGCCAGGAACGTTTCCGAAATAGATCTTGTGAGAGGGCCGGCGGTCTTCCTTTCCATGCAGTTCGACGTCGTTCTGCAGGGCCTTCTGGCGCGGCACATCGCGCCGCCGGAGGAGAGGGCGCTTCTTAGGAACGCCATTAAAGCCACCGGCCTCTAAAAATACAGCGGGAGTAAAAAATGCAAGAATACGATAAATTATCAGAGCAGGATCCGCCCAGATCCGACGCGCCCCAAGGCGCGGCGGCGGAAGGCGGGGAATCTCGCAGCGTAGTCTCCGTAAGGCTCAGGCTTTACGGCAACACGGACTTCTACACCTTCGACATCCCGGACCTGAAACTGGGGGACTGGGTCGTAGTTGGTTCGGAGCGCGGCCTGGACTGCGGCAAGGTCTTGAAAAAGGAGACCATCGACAACATACAGCTCCAGGAATTCCAAAGAGTGGTGAGGGTCTGCACGCCGGAAGACCTTGAGGTCATGAAGAAGAACCACGAGGACGCCCTGGCGCAGGTCGCTTTCTGCCAGGGCGCGGCCAACGCTCTGAAATTGAACATGAAAGTCATAAACGCGGAATACGTTTTCGACCGCACGAAAATTATTTTTTATTTCGCGGCCCCGGAAAGAGTGGACTTCCGCCAGCTGGTCAGAGACCTGGCCAGAGAGCTCAGGATCAGGATCGAGCTGCACCAGGTTGGGATAAGGGACGAGATGCGCATAACGGGCGGCATAGGCAGCTGCGGCAGGGAAGCCTGCTGCGTCAACTGGATCCATGAATTCATGCCCGTCAACATCAGGATGGCCAAGCTTCAGCAGATACAGCTGCATCCCGCGAAACTCTCCGGCGTCTGCGGGCGCCTGAAATGCTGCCTGGCTTTCGAGCAGCGCAACTACCGCGACCTGGAGCAGCAGATGCCCCACCGCGGCCAGATCGTCAGGACCGAGAACGGCACCGGGGAAGTCGTGGACAACTGCCTCCTGGCCAAGACCGTCACTCTGAAAATGGAGGACGGCAGCATCGTGACGGTGCCCTCGGACGACGTGACGGTGGTCTCCCGCACCAAGAGCCGCGCCAAAGTGAGAGTCCAGAAGCGCCGCCGCCGGGAGGACGAGGACAACATGAGCGACAAGGAATACGAGCAGGATCTTTTGGAAAAGATCGCCGAGATCGAAGAGGAAGACGAATAGTTCCGTGGCCCGCCTGACAAGAGAAATAAAGAATTACGCCGCGGCGGGGGAATGCGTCATGACCCTGGGTTTTTTCGACGGCGTGCACCTTGGCCACTCAGCCCTTTTGAAAAGGCTCTCTGAGATCTCGCGGGAAACCGGCCTTCCCGCCCTGGCGCTGACTTTCGACGTCCGTCCTCTGGAGCGCTCCTATTTGCTCCTGACTTCCCTGGAGGAGCGCGTGAGGCTTCTTTCCGCCGCGGGGTTGGACGACGTGGTCGTGCAGTCGTTTTCAAAAGAGTTCGCCTCCATGTCTCCGCGCGAGTTTCTCCGGGACGTGGTGAGGGACGTCCTGAAGGCCAGGGTCATCCTGGCCGGCTACGACTGCTGCTTCGGCAAAGACCGCTCCGGGAACATCGAGACGCTCAAGGCTTTTTCCCAAGAGCTGGGCTATCTCTGCGAAGAGGAGAAGCCGTTTCTCCTGGACGGCAGGATCGTCAGCTCCACCCTTTGCCGGGAGCTGCTTGGAAAGGGCGAGCTTTCAAAACTGGAGGAATGCCTGGGCCGTCCCTGGAGCCTGGGAGGCCCTGTGAAGGAGGGCATGAAGATAGGCAGGGAATTGGGCTTCCCCACGGCCAACCTTAGCTTAGAAGGGCTCCTGACGCCTCCCGCGGGCGTTTACAGCGCCGTCTGCGACCTGGGAGGCCGCAGCGCGAAGGCCCTGCTCTATTTGGGGACCAGGCCGACTTTCCGGGGGCAGGAAAAAGTCGCGGAGGCTTTTATTTTGGATTTTTCCGGCGACCTTTACGGCCGGGAGATTAGGATAACTCCCGGGAAAATGATAGGAGAGGAAAAGCGCTACGAAAGCGCCGCGGATCTGAAAGCGGCCATCGAAGGCTTTGCGAAGATCCTGCGGGAAGAGGATTAACCGCCGCTTCCGGTCCGGAGTTTCTTGCGCTCCAAAAGACTCTTGCACCTTGGGCAGCGCACGTATTTGTCCGCTTTGTCGGCGGTGAAATGGAAAAGGCAGATATCGCATTCGCACATCGTTTTCCTGGTGGGCACGGCTTTGCGGGAATATTTTTTCTCGCTGTCGTAGAGCCACAGTATCATGATGGCGGTCAGCGGCACGCAAAGCAGGTAGGCGAGAATGGATGTCAGGGAAACGGTTATCACGGCGGAATTATTTTACGATCAGTTCCAGAGGCTCCCGTTCCAAAAAGGGCTCCCTCTGGGGTTCTTCTATCTTTATGCCCAGCGCCAGCACGGCGATTATGATAAGCGTGACCACCAGCGAAAGGAATAATATTTTTCTCTGCCGGCGGCTTTTGAATTTCGGAATGTAAAATTTTATTTCCCGCATTTTTTAGAAGGGCGTGCGGTTGAAGAAATTCCAGACGGTCTCGTTGCTTTTGTCCTCCCGGAGCTTCTCCGGGCTGTCCAGGGCGGTCATGGTCTTCTTGTCCACGTCCAGGAAGAGCACTCTCTGGGCGACCTTGAAGATGCTGTCCAGCTCGTGGGTCACGATTATTATGGTGGTGCCCAATGAGGCGTTCAGCTGCAGGATGGTGTCGTCCAGCGTGGCCGAGGACCGGGGGTCCAGGCCCGCGGAGGGCTCGTCGAAAAATAAGACTTCCGGATCCAGGGCCATGGCCCTGGAAAGGGCGGCTCTTTTCTTCATGCCGCCGCTTATCTCCGAGGGCAGGAAATGCTCGAAGCCGGAGAGATTGAAAAGCGCAAGCTTGTAGCGGGCCGAGCGCTCCATCAGCTCGGGGGAGAAGTCGGTGTACTCCTGCATGGGCAGCATGACGTTTTCCAAAAGCGTGTCGGAGCCGAAGAGCGCGCCGCCCTGGAACATCACGCCCATGTCTTTGAGCATTTCGGCTTTCTCTTCCTCGCCGGCGTTGACGAGGCTTTTTCCCTTGAAAAGGATGTCGCCGGATATGGGGGTGTAGAGTCCGAACAGGTGTTTCAGCAAGGTGCTCTTGCCGCAGCCGGAGCCGCCGCAGATGACGAAGATCTCGCCCTTGCGCACGGTGAAGTTCAGGCGTTCCATAACGACCCTGGAACCGTAGCCTATGCTGAGGTCCTTGACTTCGAAAATAGTCCGGTTTTCTGTTTCCATATCAGAAGGGCGGATGGAAGAGGATCGTGAAAAGGGAGTCGGTCAGGATCGTGATGAAGATGCCGCTGACCACCGCGGCGGTGGTGTAGCGGCCAACGCTCTCGGCGCCGCCTCTGACCTGCATGCCGCGCATGCAGCTGACGCCGGCGATGAGGATCGCGAAGAAGAAGGCTTTCACCAAGCCTTCCGTGAACATGTTGAAGTTGACGGCGCGGTAAACTTCCTTGAGATAAGCGGGCAGCGTGATGTCCGTGGTCAGTTCGCACATGATGATGGAGCCTATGATGGCCACCACGTTGCCTATGATAAGAAGGCAGGGCATGGCTATGCCCGCGGCGATTATTTTAGGAAGCACCAGGAAATGGCCGGGCTCGAAGCCCATGGAGCGCAGGGCGTCGATCTCCTCGGAGACCTGCATGGTGCCTATCTCCGCGGCGAAGGAAGCGCCGGAGCGGCCGGCCAAAACGACGGCCGTGATAAGCGGCCCCAGTTCCTGGGCCAGGGCGATGGCCACCAGGTCGGGAATGAAGGCCGTGGCGCCGTACATGCCCAGCACGCTTTTGCCCAAAACGGAGAGGATGACGCCTATCATGAACTGGATCATGCAGACGATGGGCAGGGCGTCCACGCCGGTCTTCTCAAGGTTGGTCCAGACGCTGCGCCAGCGTATTTTCGAGGGATGCAGCAGGGCCTGCCAGATCATGATGGAGCATTCTCCCACGAAGCGCACGATCTCCTTCAAGTCTTCGTAGAGATCGATGGTGGCGCCGCCCAGCTGCTCGAAAAAGCTTTCCTTTTTGCGGGCCGGCGGAAGCGGGGACAAGATCTTCTCCTGGGCCACCAGGCCCAGCATTTTTTTGGCCACCTCGCTTTGGGAAATAATGGAGAACCCGGTTTTGGAAGCGGCGCAGCGGGCTCTCAGTTCTATTAAAACAGCAATGCCCTGGCCGTCCAGATAGGTTATGCCGGACAGATCCAGGGCAATGGCTCCAGCGTCTTTCGCCAGGGAAGTAAGTTCCTGCAGAGACGCTTCGGCGTTTTTAAGACCTAAAGCACCTTCGAGTTTTATTTCCAAGCCTTCGGAGGAAGGCTTGGAAGTAATTTGTAAGGAGCTTTCCGCCATTTAATAAGCGTCAGGGAATGGTGATGACCTGGCCGGGTTTGAGCTTGTCGTCGCCGCCGTTGGCCTTCATCAGCTTAAGGTAATTGACGTTGAGTTTCTTGCCGATGGTGTAGTAGGAATCGCCTTTCTTGACGGTGTAGGTGCTGCCGCTGGCGGCGGTGCTTGAGGAAGAAGCGGAGCTCTTGGAGGAGCCGCCGGGGATTTTAAGCTTGGTGCCGACCTGCAGAATGCCGTTGGGGTTGATCCCGTTGGCATCCGCCAGGGCCTGGACGGTGCAGCCGTTGGCGCGGGCGATCTTCCAAAGGGAGTCGCCTTTCTTCACGGTGTAAGTGCCGCCGGTGGCTTTGGCGGAGGAGCTGCTCTTCCAGCCGGAGGAGGAGCCGACGTAGCCGCTGCCGGAAGAAGAGGAGCCGCCGTAAGAATAGGAGTAGGAAGCGTTGTAACTGGGGCTGCCGGGTCTCAGGGGCACGAAGCCGTCGGAGCCGGCCTGGTAAGAGTAGGAGGAATCAACGGCGGGAGCGGAGGGATCGATGAAAACGTCGTCCCCGGATCTTCCGCCCAGCACTTCCTGGTCAACCTGGCCGCCGAGATCGAAGGCGGAGGAGGAGGAATCGCTCAGGGCAAAAGATTCGCTGCCGGAGTCAAAACTATCGCTGGAGGACAACTCCGCGCCGGAATCGAAACTGTCGCTTCCGGATTCGGGCGTGGATTTGCAGCCGCAGAGAATCACAAGGGCCGCCAAGGCGGCGAACAGGACAAAGTCAGATTTTTTCATGCTTACCTCTTATTTTGAATTATATATAAAGATTTTACCACAGAGCCCCCTAATGGTCAAGTTTAGGGAGGGGAAAGCGGACGGAACAGGTCCGGCGGGGCCTTTCTTTTTCCGAAAGAGGCGCTAAGATCGGGCCGCGGCCCTTTTTTGTTGACTTTTAAACCCTGAAATAATACAATACTCCTCGTACTTAAAAAAGTGCCGAGGTAGCTCAGTTGGTAGAGCAAAGGACAGAAAATCCTTGTGTCGACGGTTCGATTCCGCCCCTCGGCACCATTTTTTTGCCCCAAAAAAACTCCGGGGAGGATCTCCCCGGAGCTTTTTCTTTCCGCTTTTGCAGAAGGTTATTCGGCCTTGACGATCTGGGAGCAGGCTTTCAGCATGCCCACGACGTCGGAGAGGTTGGCGGGCACGATCATGGTGTTGTTAACTTTCGCCAGGTTGCCGAACTGCGCGAGGTAGTTCTGGGCCAGCTGCATGTTGACGGAGGCGAGTCCGCCGGGCTCGTTCAGGGCCTGGGCGACTTTCCTGATGCCCTCCGCCTGGGCTTCCGCCACCAGCATGATCTCTTTCGCCTGGCCTTCCGCCTCGTTGATCCTTCTGGCTCTTTCGCCTTCGGAAAGGGCGATGGCCTGCTGGCGTTCGCCCTCGGCGCGGTTTATTTTCGACTGGCGTTCGCCCTCGGATTCCGCGATCATGGCGCGCTTCTCGCGCTCGGCCCTCATCTGCTTCTCCATGGCGTCGCTGATGGTCCTGGGCGGTGTAATGTTCTTGATCTCATAGCGGGTGACCTTGATGCCCCAGGGATCGCTTGCCTTGTCCACGGCTTCCACGATGGCGGAGTTGATGGTGGTCCTTTCCTCGAAGCTGCGGTCAAGGTCCAATTTGCCCATCTCGCTTCGCATGGTGGTCTGGGCCAGCTGGGTGGTCGCGAACATGTAGTCGTCGATGCCGTAAGCGGCTTTCGTCGGTTCCATGACCTGCAGATACAAAACGCCGTCAACGTCCACCATGATGTTGTCTTTGGTGATGCACTGCTGCGGGGGCACGTCGATGGCCATTTCCTTCATGGAGAGCCTGTAGGCCAGCCTGTCGATGAAGGGGATGATCATATGGAAGCCGGCTTCCAGGGTCATGCGGTATTTTCCCAAGCGCTCCACGATGTAGGCGCTCTTCTGGGGGACGATCACAATAGCCTTGCAGATCAGTATGATGGCGAAAACTACTAGAATGGCGGTGAGTGCTGGATGCATATTCTCTCCTCAAAGTTTATTGATTAATTCGCGTTGCGCTTTTTTATTTTTCAAGGGAAAAGACCCACTGGTGTTTTTCTCTGACGTTCAGATCGGGAATGAAAACGGAATAGCATTTTTTGTTTTCGTCGTAGCTATCCCTGGAGTTCTGGCTGCCGAAGACCGAGCTGGCGGGTTCGCCGGCGAAGTAAAGGTCTATCCTTATGTTCCGCTTTTCAGGCATTCCCTTATAGCCGCCCTTTATGGGCTCCTGCGTGACGACCACGGCCTTGCCGTCGTCCTCGAGCCTCACAGGCAGCCTGGAATAGTTCTTGTCGTAATCAAGCGATTCGCCGTCGTCCTCGTAGATCTCGATGTAATCGTTGCCTCCGGGGTAGACCGCCAAAACCAAAGGATCCGGGAGGGCCGTGCCGACGCTCTCGACGTAGTCCATATTCGGGATTATCGATCCCGCGCGGACGAAGAGGTTGAATTCGTCGAGCGCCACCTGCTTTTTGATGGGCTTTCCGCCTTCGAATGTTTCGCCGGTCTTGTAGTGGTAATACGTTCCCTTGGGCAGCTTGAACTTCATGAATCCGCCGGGAGTGCCGGCGGGTGCGAAGAAGAGCTTGTCGCCGATGAAATAGGAATGCGTGAAGGAGTACGCTTCCTCGTCTTCCGGGAAGAGGAAATAGACCGGGCGGTGGATGGGCATGCCCGTTTCGTAGGCGTCCCTGGCCAGATGATAGAAGTAGGGGACGAGCTTGAGATGCAGCTGGTAGGCGTCCCTTATGATCTTTTCAGTCTCCTTGTTGTAGTTCCAGGCTTCCCTGATGCCATGGTCGCTGTGCACCCTCATGATGGGGCAGAGGGCGCCCATCTGGACCCAGCGGACGAAAAGCTCGGGGGAGATGTGCCCGGGATGGAAGCCCGTGATCTCACCCTTGAAGCCGCCCAGATCGTGGGAGAAGTAGCTCATGCCTTCGTGGGCGGCCCTTCTGTTCACGTCGAACTCGTAGTTAAGGACCGGCCAGTGCGAGGCGGTGTCGCCGGAGAAGTAGGCCGGGTAGCGCTGGGAGCCTAAGCCCGCGTAGCGGTTCAGGGCGATGGGGCGCTTGCCCTGCTTCAGATGATGGCGGAACATCAGCTCATCCATCCAGAGATTGAAATTGAAGTGCGGCATGATGCCCTGCCAGTTGTCTTCCCACCAGAGATCCACGCCTATTTCGTCGTTGGGATCGTAGGTGAATTTTTCAAAGGCTTCCCAAATGTCCTTGTCGAGGTAATCCATGGCGAAGGAGTCGCCGCCGTGTCCGCGGTTCCAGATGGAGATGCCCATCTTTTCCCGGAATTCCTTCCAATCTTTCTGGGCCAGCGGGGGAGGATTCTGGGGATCGATCCCCAGGCTTTGCGCCATCGCTTTGAAGGCTTCGTCGTTTTTCGGTATGCCTTCGGAGTGGACGTTCAGGCCGACCTTCACGCCGTTCTCATGGGCCCATTTGAAAAATCCTTCGGGATCCGGGAACTTCTCCTTGTTCCATTCCCAGCCGGACCAGCCGTTGATGTGCCAGTCCATGTCCACGATGAGGACGTCCAGGGGCATTTTGCACTCCCTGTGTTTCTTGACGACTTCCTTGATCTCGTCGGCG
>JAGCGH010000104.1 GCA_017649705.1 bacterium | reverse complement strand
TCGGCCACATACCGGCCGTTTTCAATGACCGACGCGCGGGCGTAATTCTCAAAGGGAACGCCGTCCCTGCGGATATGGCAGCAGCAGGTGGAGCTCATGCCGGCAGGTTCAAAGATGTTCTTTTGCAGAAACGCTTCATAGGGAACGCCGGAGAGCCGCTCCACCAGCAGAGCCAGCAGATTGTAGCCTGTGTTGGAGTATTCCAGCTTTTCGCCCGGGGCGAAAGAGGGCTTCAGTTCGGTTTCGCAAAGGAAACGAATGATCTCATCGTTGCCCGGGACCCTGTGCTCTTCCTTCCAGATGTTGATGAACCAGTCCGCGTCGTCAAAGTAATCGGGCACGCCGCCGGTGTGGGTGAGCAGGTGACGGACCGTTACGCCCTCGTAGGCGGTGAGCTCCGGGAAGTACTTTGTGATCTTGTCCTCCAGACACAGAAGGCCTTCTCTGAGCAGCAGCATGACAGCGGTTGCCGTGAACTGTTTGCTGACAGAAGCAAGCTGGAAGATCGTATCCTCCTGGATCGGCAGCGTGTTGTCCGGATCCCGGAAACCCATGGCGCCTTTCGAGACGATTTCGCCGTGCTCGGCGTAGAGCCATGCCCCGTTGAAGCCGCCTTTTTCGTGCGCCTCGCGGGCAAGGCTTTCCATCAAGGTTTTCTTATCCATGACTGTTTTCTCCTTAATCTTTCGCGTTCCTGTATATCTCGCAGGCGATGTCATCCATCGCTTTGTCAGCTGCTTCCGTGACATTGTTGTACATCACGGCGACGCAGATGTCTTTCTTTCTGGAGAAAACCCAGCTCGTCAGAAAGCCCCAGTTCTCTCCGCCGTGACCGGCAACGCTGTCTTTCCGGGCTTCCGACTCCCAGACGTTGAGGCAAAGCCCGTAGTCATCCATGATCGGCGTCATCATGCGCCGAGCCGTCTTCTTTTTGAGGAAGCCGCCCCTGCGATAGCTTCTGGAAAGCGCAATGCCGATCTTTACCAGCTCCGTGGGTGTGGTCCAAAGGCCCGCAGCTGCGTGCTCCGGATAGTAATGATAGCCGTGGGCCGGGTCCTCCTTCTGCGCCAGCCGGAAGCCGAAGGCGGCATTGGCAACCAGTTCCTCGTCCAGTGGCTGGAAGAAGCCGGTGCGTTTCAGTTCCAGCGGCTCGGCGACCTCCTTTTTAAACGCCTCCCGCAGGGTCGTGCCAGTGATGCGCTCAAAGGCGAGCTGCGCCAGCGTGATGCCGCCACCGGAATACATGTGCTGCTTGCCATAAGGCCTGATCCTGCGGAGCCTGGGCGTGTTGCCCTTTCCGTCCAGTACGTCCTCCAGCGAAAGCGGTTCGTGATTTGCCGGGTAGCCGGGAAAACCGTGCACGTTATAGCCCGCCGTGTGACTGAGCAGAGCGGCAAAGGTCACCGGGCCCTTTTTGACGAATTCCGGCACGACACCTGAAATGTCCGCGTCCAGGTCGATTTTGCCTTTGTCGACATACCGCAGCAGCGTCAGGGCGAAAATGGGCTTCGACACGGAGCCCGCCTGAAACAGCATGTCCGGGTTTACCGGATAGTCTTCGCCGTATCTGCCGCTCCCGGTGCAGTAAGTGAGAAAATCACCGTCTCCGTCCTGGACGGCGATGCTGACACCGTAGCCTCTCTTTCTCCTGATCCGCATGGCCTGGTCCACATCAACACCGTAAAAGTTTTTGACCATCCTGTTCGGACCCTTCAGCATCCGCATCATAACCGCTTCGTCATCTTCGATGATGCCGGTCTCCCGGAAACCTGCTTTGTGATAGATGTGCAGGCCCCGCTCGTTCTCCGGCTCGGTGGACAGGAAGAGCCGGTCCGCGCCGTTGTCCCTGAAGTATCTGATGATCTCCTGCAGGGCGGCCCGGCCATAGCCTTTGCCCTGTTCGTTCCGGTCAATCATGAAGCGCCAGAGCCAGTAGCGGTCGTCCTCGTCCTCCTCTTCAGGATTGAATACGAACATACAGAAGCCCACCGGCGTCTCATCCGCACAGATGGCAAAGGGCCGGGCCACGCCGGGCCGCTCCGCGTTCGCCTCGTCCGCCTGCCGCAGAGAGACGTCGTTTGGGGCGACGAAGGGCTGATCCTCCCGCACG
>JAGCGH010000012.1 GCA_017649705.1 bacterium | reverse complement strand
GTCATAAGAGAGGACGACCTTTCCCAGATCGAAAAGATACATGTCTTGCTCCGAAATATGTAGTTATACTTCTATATCTTTTTATTATACCCAATTTCGTGTCTGAATGAAACACAAAAAAAAAGGGGCCCCGCGGGCCCCTCAAACCGAGACTTTCAGTCCTTCGCGATACGCGCTTTCCTGAGCAGTTTCTCTATTAGGTCGAGAACGATCGGCGCCAGGAATTCCTTGACCAGCAAAGCGATCGCGATGCCCACCGCGGCGCCCGCCACGGTGTCCGAAAGGAAGTGCCTCTCCATCAGGATGCGGTCGGCCATCATGAGAACGGCCGTCACGACGAAAAAGGGCCTGAGTTTCGGGAAGATGAACCAGAAGACCGTGGCCATGGTGGCCACTTCCATGGAATGCCCGGAGGGGAAGCTCTTGAAAGCGTTTTTCGTCTGTTCGTAGAAGAAGAAACCGTAGTGTCCCGCCTCGCGGAAGAGATTGTAAGGCCTGGCCCTGCGGAAGCACTCCTTCAGAAGGCTGGTCATGATCCCGCACACGCCCATGGAAAGCAGATAGTAGCCCAGCTTCCTATACCACTCGCGGTTGAACCTTATGAGCGTGAAGTAAATGAAGAAAGGCGCGACAAGCATCGTGACGTAGGGCTACTTGCAGATAACTGAGATCTCGCCCAGGAGATTGAGGTTCTGCAGTTTTTCCCTAAGCGGCGTATGCACGAATTCCGCCAGCACGCGGTCGTAGCGCCAGATGGAAAGCAATATGAAGGCGGTGGCGAAAAAGAGGGACACTATGACGATAGCAAGCGTCCTCTTCGCGCTGTCACTCATTTTGGGCGCAAGCTTCCTGGCCTCGGGATCCCTAAGCCTTTTGTTGCTTTTCACCGCTTTGGCGGGAGAGCCGAAAGCTACCGTATTGTCGCCGATATTTTTTACGACTATGGAGCCGGAGCCGATCATGTCGTTGGCGCCGATTCTGACGAGCGGCTTGACGATCGAGCCGGCGCCCACGGTGGTCAGAGGCCCGACGCTCACGGCGCCGGTTAATATGACGCCCGGGCAGATGTGGGAATAAGAGCCCACCTTGCAGTCGTGGTCGACGCTGGCTTTGGTGTTGACGATGACGCCGTCGCCTATTTCCGCCCTGGGGCCTATGAAGGCTCCGGCCGCCACGAAGACGCCCTCTCCCAGTTTCGCGGAAGGATCCACGAAAGCCGTCGGATGGACGATGGTCTCGGGGGTGAAGCCCAGCTCCCTGGCTTTATGAAGCAGCGTGAAGCGGGCCTCGTTGGAGCCTATGGCGGCGTGGACTTTAGAGGCTTTTCCCTTTAGGGTTGCGAGATCCGCGATCTTGCCAATGACTTCGCCTTCTATGACTTTGCTGCCAAGGGGAAGGCCGTCGTCCAAAAAGGCCTCGACGCCCCTTCCGGAAGAAAGGAGCGCCGCTTCCACCACCGCGGCGTGTCCGCCGCCGCCAAGTATGACGATGCTTTCAGGCACTTACTTTTTCAGCTCTTTTATGATGAGAGGAATGATCTCGAAAAGGTCGCCCTCTATGGCGTAGTTGGCGATCTTCATCATGGGGCATTCCGGATCCTTGTTGATGGCGACAATGACGTCCGAGGACTGCATGCCGACAAGATGCTGGATCTGGCCGGAGATGCCGCAGGCGATGTACACAGTGGGACAGACCGTTTTGCCCGTCTGTCCGACCTGATGGGCGTAAGGTATCCAGCCGGCGTCCACAGCCGCCCTGCTGGCGCCCACAGCGCCTCCCAAGGCCTCCGCCAGTTCCTTCAGCAGCGCGAAGTTTTCCGGGCCTTTCATTCCGCGGCCGCCGCTGACGATTATGTTGGCGTCGGTCAGCTTCACCTGTTCGCCGATGTTTTCGACGACTTCCAGAACTTTGCTCCTCAAGGAGAGGTCTTCCTTCACGAAGGCGACTTCTTCGATCTCGCCGGCGCGGGAAGGATCCGGCTCCGCTTCCGCGAAGACTTTGTGGCGGACGGTGGCCATCTGCGGCCTGGTGTTCTGGCACCTTATGCGCGCCATGATGTTGCCGCCGAAAGCCGGGCGGGTCTGGATGAGCAAGCCGGTCTCGGGATCGATGTGCAGTCCCGTGCAGTCCGCGGTGAGGCCGGTCTTCAGCATGACCGCGACTCTCGGCATCAGGGCGCGGCCGATGGTGGTGGCGCCGCAGAGGATAATTTCAGGCTTGCGTTCTTTTACCAGACGGTAGAGCACGTTGGAATAAGTGAGGTCGTCGAAATCCTTCAGCTCGGGGGCGGCGACAGAAATGACTTTGTCAGCGCCTTTGGCTATCAGCTGTTTCGCTATCTCGGCGTTGCTTCCGTCATGCAGAACCACCGCCACGACCTTGTTGGGTTTCTGAGCTGCCAGTTCCCTGGCCTTGGCCAAAAGTTCAAAGCTCACGCCCGCGACCTGGCCTTTCTTCTGTTCCGCGAAGACCCAGATGTCCTTGTAGCTCCCGAGGTCGTCCTTGGCTTCCATTTCCTCTTTGACGACGGTTATGGCTTCGCAGGGGCAGACAGTGGCGCATTTCCCGCAGAATTTGCATTTGGTCTCTTCCACAAAGGCGCAGTTGTCAACCAGACTCAAAGCGCCGAAAGGACACTGGGCGACGCACGCCCCGCATCCCACGCATGTTTCTTTATTGATCTTTATCGGCATGACGACTCCTTACAAAAGCTGGTTTTCTTTCAAAGCGGCGACGAGGGATTTTGCCTGCTCCTCAGGCGCGCCTTCAATCTTAACTCCGCCCTGCCTGGCCTCGGGGGAGAAGATCTCCACCACGTTTGTGGGAGAGCCTTTCAATCCGAGCCTTGTGAGGTCGGCTTCGATGTCGGCGGCGGTCATCATTTTTATTTGTGCCCTCTTGGCCGCCATCTTGCCTTTCAGGCTGGCGATCCTGGGCTCGTTGATCTCTTTCACTACGGTCACGACCGCGGGAAGGGTGACTTCCACCACGTCGTAGCCTTCTTCCGTCATGCGCTCGACTATCATCTTGCCGTTCGCGCACTCTCTCACTTTCCTGACGCAGGTGACCTGCGGGATGTCAAGGTTCACGGCGATGCCGGGGCCCACCTGGGCGGTGTCGCCGTCGATGGCCTGCTTGCCGCCTAAGATGAGGTCGTAATCGCCTAATTTGCTGATGGTCTGGGAAAGGGCGTAGGAAGTGGCCAGGGTGTCGGAGCCCGCCACCGCTCTGTCGGAGAGAAGGACGGCCTCGTCGGCGCCCAAGCTTATGGCTTCCCTTAAGACCGCTTCCGCCATGGGGGGACCCATGCAGACGACGGTCACTTTTCCGCCTAATTTTTCTTTCAGTCTGACAGCCTCTTCGAGAGCGTAGGCGTCCAGGGGGTTCATCATGGACTCCACGCCTTCCCTCACGAGGGTCTTCGTCTCAGGGTTGATGCGGACGTTGGCCGCATCGGGGACCTGCTTTATGGTTACGATGATGTTCATAGCGATCGGGTTTGGTTATTTTTTGGAGGCCGCTTCCTTGATGAGGCACTGGCCTATGACTTCGCGCTGGATCTGGTTGGTGCCTTCGTAGATCTGGGTGATCTTGGCGTCGCGCATGCGTTTTTCCATGGGATATTCCCTCATGTAGCCGTAGCCGCCGTAGACCTGGACGGCGTCCGTGGTGACCTGCATGGCCACGTCGGAGGCGTAGCACTTTGCGATGGCGGATTCCTTGGAGCAGCTGCGGTCGCCGGAGTCGATGGAGCGGGCCGTGGCGTAGACCATGGCGCGGGCGGTCTCGACCTTCATGGCCATGTCGGCCAAGAGGAAGCGCAGTCCCTGGTTGCTGATGACGGGCTTGCCGAACTGTTCCCTGGTCCTGGCGTAATCCACGGCATCCTCAAGGGCGCCGGCGGCGATGCCCAGAGCCTGGGCGGCCACGCCGGGTCGGGACATGTCGAAGGTCTTCATGGCGGACAGGAATCCGTGTCCTTCCTTGCCGAGGATCGCGGAAGCGGGGATCTTGCAGTCTTCGAAGACCAGCTCATAAGTCGAGGAGGCGCGGATGCCCATCTTGTCTTCCTTCTTGCCGAATGAGAAGCCCGGGGTGCCTTTTTCCACCAGGAAAGCCGTGGCTCCGCGGGCGCCGCGGGCCTTGTCGGTCATGGCGATGACGGTGTACATGGAGGCCACGTTGCCGTTGGTGATCCACTGCTTGGTGCCGTTCAGGACGTAGTAGTCCCCTTCTTTCCTGGCGGTGGTCTGGATGCCGCCGGCGTTGGAGCCGGCGCAGGCTTCCGTTAAGGCGAAGGCCGCCAGGATCTCGCCGGAGGCGATGCGGGGAAGATATTTCTGCTTCTGCTCTTCATTGCCGAAGAGGATCAAAGGGATGGTGCCCAGAGCGGTCGCGGCCAGTCCCAGGGAGATGCCGCCGCAGACCTTGGAGAGTTCCTCCACGGCCACCACCAGGTTCATGATGCCCATCTGGCCCTCGGCGCAGATGCCGCCGTAGGTTTCCGGGATATAGACGCCGCAGAGTCCGGATTCGGCGATCTTCTCCTGGACGTCCCAGGCGAATTCGTTCTTTTCGTCGTATTCGGCGCGGACCGGCTTGATGTACTTCTCGGCGACCTCTTTGGCCGTATCCTTGATCATCTGTTCGGTTTCGGTGAGGAAGTAGTTCATACGTGTTCCTTTTTGTTTGTTTACGGGCGGGAGTTTCCCCCCGCTGTGGAATATATTTACATTTTTAATATTATAGCAAAACCGCCCTTTTAAAACCCCGGGATCGTGAATTCCGGGCCGTACCGCAGGGCGATCCTGGTGTAAAGGTTTTCCAGCTCCGCGGGGGGCAGCTTCTTCGCGTCGTAGTCTTCGAGGATCTTCCGGGCCAGCTCCGCGCTCTGCGAGAGCTCCCTTTTATCCCGGCTGGGGTTGGCGATGAGCAAAAGGGGCTGCCCGGACTGCTTCTCCCCGAAGACTTCCCCGGGGCCGCGCTGCTCCATGTCCGCTTCCGCGATCTCGAAGCCGTCGCTGGTCCTGGCCATGACTTCCAGCCTTTTGTTGGCCGTCATCAGAAGAGGCTGGTAGAAGCCCTCCTCCTTCTCCCCTTCCAGGGGCGTGTTGTCCACCAGCACGCAGTAGGAGGCGTATTTCCCCCGGCCGATGCGGCCCCTCAGCTGGTGCAGCTGGGCCAGGCCGAAGCGCTGGGCGTCCTCTATCACCATCACGCTGGCGTTGGGCACGTCCACGCCCACCTCGATGACCGTGGTGCAGACAAGAACGTTGGTCCGGCCCGTCCGGAAATCCTCCATGGCCTGCTCCTTCTCCTCCTTTCCCAAGCGCCCGTGCACCAAGCCCACCCTGAGGTCCGGGAAAATGTTTTTGGAAAGTTCCTCGTACATCTTCGCCGCGGCCTTGCTCTCGGTCTTCTCACTCTCGTCGATCCTGGGATAGACCACGTAGGCCTGGCGCCCCTCCTGCACTTCCTTGCGGATGAAGGCCCAGACTTTCTCCAACCTGTCCGGCGTGACCACGTAGGTCATGACGGGCATCCTGCCCTCCGGGGGCTTTTTGATGACAGAGATGTCCATGTGCCCGTAAAGCGTCATGGCCAGGCTCCTGGGAATGGGCGTGGCGGTCATGACCAGAGTGTCGGGAATGTTGGCGTTGTCCCTCAGGAGCGCCCGCTGGGCCACGCCGAACTTGTGCTGCTCGTCGATGACCAGAAGCCCCAGATTCGGGATCTCCTCCCGCATAAAAAGCAGGGAGTGGGTGCCGATCAGTATGAAGGGCCGGCCGCTCTCCATGCGCTCTTTTACGGCTTTCTTTTCCTTGGCTTTCATGCCGCCCAAGGAAAGCAGCACGTCCACGCCCAGCTTTTCGCACCACTTGCTCAAATTGAGGTAATGCTGCCTGGCCAAGATCTCCGTGGGGGCCATGATGACCGCGTTGTAGCCGCTCTCAACCGCCATGAGCATGGCGGTGGCCGCCACCACGGTCTTGCCGCAGCCCACGTCCCCCTGCAGCAGGCGGTGCATTGGGTGCGGGGAAAGCATGTCGCGCTTAATTTCGCTAAGAACGGAAAGCTGGCTCTCCGTCAGCTTGAAGGGCAGTATGGAAAGAAATTTCTTGATAAGTTCCCCGGGCTCCAGGTGCCGGGCCTCGTAATTTTCCTTCTGCAGTATCCGGCGGGTCAGAAGGATCCCGAACTGCAGCACGAAAAACTCGTCAACGATGAGGCGGCGCTTGGCCTGCAGCAATTCTTCCTCGCTCCTGTTCTGAGGATCGTGGATTATCTTCACCGCCTCGCTGATGTCCATGAGGGAATATTCTCTCCTAAGCTCCGCGGGCAGGTATTCCTTGAAATGCGGCAGCGCTTCCCCCACGATGTCGGAGATGAAGCGGCGCATGTTGCCTTGGGCGATGTTCTCCGTGGAATGGTAGACGGGCAGCCTTCTGCCCTCGTAATCGTCGGGATGGAAATCGTCGTCCAGGTAGACCACGTCGGGGTTGACGAAATTTAGCCCGTAGCTGGAGAAGCGCGCCACCCCGTGGAAAAGCACTTTCCCGCCTTCCTTGAAACGCTCCTTCATCCAGGGCTGGTTGAACCAGATCCCTTTGACGTAGCCGCCGGCGTTCTCTATTACCACCGTGACGACTTTCCTGCGCTTCAGGTGGGTAGTCTCGCTTTTGGCGCTCACCACCCTTCCGTAGCAAAGGGCCTCCGTGTTTTCCTTGAGCTGGTCGGGGCGGACTATGTTGAGGTAGTCCTCGTAGCGGAAGGGATAGAAGGTCAGACCGTCGTAGAGCGTGCCGACGCCGCAGCGGGCCAGAAGGCTTGCGCGCCGCTCCGAGATCCCCTTCACCGAGGAGACCGGGCGCAGCAGATACTCGTAATCCGGGGTCTTGGCCATGAAAAATCAGCTGATCTTAACTTTGCGCCCCTCAACGCTGACCCGGCCTTCGGCCAGCCAGCCTATGACTTTGGGGAACCAGATGTGCTCCTGCTCCTGGATCCTGGCGTGCAGCGACTCCGGCGTGTCGTCGTCCAAAACAGGCACCGCGGACTGGGCGATGATGGGGCCCGAGTCCATGCCCGCGTCCACGAAATGGATGGTGCAGCCCGCCAGTTTGGCGCCGTGGTCCAGGGCCTGTTTCCAGGACACAAGCCCGGGGAAAGCCGGCAGCAGCGCCGGATGGATGTTCACGACTTTCATGGGAAAAGCTTCCAGAAGCCCTTTCTTGACCATGCGCATGAAGCCCGCCAGTATGACGTAGTCCACGCCGTTTTCCCTGAGGACTCTTATGTATTCCTCCTCCTGGGGGCCCTCAAGCTTGGTCTTGAAATCGTCCGCGGGAAGGTAGAGGGCCTTCAGGCCCATCTTTTCGGCCTTCTCCAGGATCTTGGCGTCCTTCACGTCGCTTATCACCACGGCTATCTCGGCGCCCTTGATCTCGCCGCTTGCTATTTTTTTGGCTATCTCTTCGAAATTGGTTCCTGCTCCGGAACCCAACACGCCAAGTCTTATCATGATTTTCTCCTTAAAGCACGCCCAGATCGCCGAGCGTTTTTTTCAAAAGTTCTTCCGTGGCGGGACTCACCGGGACCAGCGGCAGGCGCAGATTGTTCTCGCATTTGCCCAGCATGGCGAGGGCCGCCTTAGCGGGGCAGGGGTTCGTTTCCGCGAAAAGCGCGCGGCTCAGCGGGAAGAGCAGTTTGTGCAGCCTCTTCCCCTCCTCCATGTCGCCCCTCAGGGCGGCGGAGGTAAGCTGGGACACGAGGTTGGGAACTACGTTGGCCACCACCGAAATGGCGCCCACCGCGCCGATGGACATCAGGGGGAAGTTGAGGGAATCCTCTCCGGAGAGAACGTCCAGGTCGCACTGCCGCATGATCTCGGAGGCTTGGTCAATGCTGCCGCTGGCTTCCTTGATGCCCACGATATTGGGGATCTTCGCCAGTTCCGCCACCGTCTCCGGCTTGATGTTGACGCCGGTCCTTCCCGGAACGTTGTAGATGACTATGGGCATTTTTGTGGCGGCGGCGAGGCTCTCGTAGTGCGCCATCATGCCGGCCTGGGTGGGCTTGTTGTAGTAAGGCGTGATGACCAGCGCGCCGTCCGCGCCCACGGATTCCGCGTGTTTAATTAGCCTAAGGGATTCCTCGGTGCAGTTGCTGCCGCAGCCCGCCAGCACCGGAATGCGTTTGTTGACCGCTTTCACGACGGTGGCTATGACTTCGTCATGCTCGTCGTGGCTGAGAGTCGGGCTCTCCCCGGTGGTGGCGCAAGGCACGATGGCGTTGGTGCCAGACTCTATGTGCCACTCCACCAATTCGCGGACAAGTCCGTGGTCGATTGAACCGTTCTTCCTGAAGGGCGTGATGAGGGCCACGATCGATCCCTTGAAAATACTGCGCATTGCTTTCGTTTTCTCCTTGATGTTTTATATTTTTTGTTGATGTTTTTATTCGTTTTCCCTAAGGCTTCCCTGCCAGCCCATCTTCCCTCTCAGCTTCTGCACGAAGGAATGGTTGTTGCAGGTCAAAAATTTCACTCTCTCGCCCAGCGCGACGGTCACCTTTTCCCCCGAAGAGATGGTGAGCGCCTGCCTTCCGTCCGCCGAGATGTGCACCGGTCGGCCCAGCGTCACGTTCTCTATTTCCACTTTCGTGCCCCTGGGGAAGAGCATGGGACGGTTGGTGAAGGAATGGGGGCAGACGGGCGTCATCAAAAAGGCTTCCAGTCCGGGATACATGACGGGGCCGCCGGCGGAAAGCGAATAGGCCGTGCTGCCGGTGGCGGTGCTCATGATAAGGCCGTCCAGGCTGTAGGTGGTCAGAGTCTCCCCGTTCACGGAGATCTTGAGTTCGATTATGCGGGCGTCCAGGCCGCGCACGAAAGCCAAATCGTTAAGAGCTCGCTCTTTTTTCTCCAAGCCTCCCTCGCCCACGTAGGAGGCTTCTATCATGGAGCGTTCCTCTATCTCGCAGCGCCCTTCCAGTATGCAGTCCAGCG
Organism: bacterium; assembly: GCA_017649705.1. Lineage (GTDB taxonomy): Bacteria > Auribacterota > UBA3054 > UBA3054 > UBA3054 > UBA3054. Next base: position 20,382 of record JAGCGH010000012.1, on the reverse strand, counting down.
TCTGCGCTATCTCGTTTTTCGGGATCTCCGCCAGAAAGCCGAAGGACTCCCCCGGGTTGATGCCCAGGATGGGGACGTTGAGATCTGTCATTTCCCTGACCGCGGAAAGGATCGTGCCGTCGCCTCCTATGACGACTAGCCATTGGCAGCGGGAGTTCAGTTCCGATATGGTCGTGCCTTCCCTGCCGATGGAAATGGCGCTGGCGGATTCCAGCAGGAATCTCATCCCCCGCTTTTCCATCTCGGAGATCAGGATCTCGAGGGCTTTCACCGCGTGAGGCTTGGTGGTGTTTATGATGACGCCGGACGTCAGGCCTTTGAAATCGTTTTTCATAATTTTGCTTTGCGCGCCGCCAGAAGGAATTCGTGGTTGCCGGCAGGGCCTATTATGGGGCTCTCGCATTCCGCTATGATCCCGAAGCCCTGCCCGATAAAAAAGTTCTTTATGTCGTTGAGCGCCTCAAGGCGCGTGTTCTCGTCTTTCACCACCCCGCCCTTGGAGAGCTTCTCCGGGCCGACCTCGAACTGGGGCTTCACCAGAACCACGGCAAGGCCCTCCTCCTTCAGGCATTCCTTTATGACGGGGATGATAAGTTTCAAAGAGATGAAGGAAACGTCCGCCACCGCCAGATCGGGAACGAGGGAAAGATCAGAGGGCTTCAGGAAACGGGCGTTGGTCTTCTCCATTACCGTCACCCTTTCGTCGTTCCGTATTTTGTCGTGCAATTGCCCGTGCCCGCAGTCGATGGCGAAAACGTGCTTCGCTCCCCGCTGCAGCAGAACGTCCGTGAAGCCTCCCGTGCTGGCGCCGATGTCCATGCAGACCAGGCCGGCCGGATCTATCTTCGAGCAGTCGAGCCCGGCCGCCAGCTTGTAGCCGCCCCTGCTGACATAGGGCATCTTCTCCCTTATGCTGACCTTGAGCTCCTTGCCTTTGGAAAAGAGCATCGCCTCCCCGCTCTCGTTGTAGCGGAGAGAAACGGGAAGCCCCGGTTTCACGGTCCTCAGGCCGTTTATTTCCACTTCCCCGGCCAGAAGAGAGCGTCTCGTCTGTTCCCGGGAGGCGAAATAACCCAGCGAGGTCAGGGCCTGGTCAAGTCTAAGGGATCCTTCGGACATTTATTCCCCGGGCAGCTTGGCTCCCGGACGCAGATTTTTAAGTTCGGTAAGGTGTTTCTTTATGGCTTCCTCGACCATGGTCGCGACTTTCAGCGCGTTGCGGCCGTCCTCGCCGGTGACCTGCGGGGCCTTGCCAAGCTTCACGCAGTCGATGAAGCTCTGTATTTCGGACTGCAGGGGCTGGTCGCCGGAAAAATTGATCTCCTCCTCCACGATCTGCCATTCTTTGCGGTGTTTCAGCTTGGCTTTCTGCTCGACGTAGTCTAATGAGATATAGGCGTCGTCCTGGAAGAAGCGGATCTTTCTCATCCTGTCGGCGCTGATCCTGCTGGTGGTGACGTTGGCCACGCAGCCGTTGGCGAAGGTCAGTCTCGCGTTGGCGATATCGCTGGTCTTGGTCAAGACCGGAACGCCCACCGCCTGGACGTCCACGACGTCGGATCTCACGAGATGCAATATGATGTCGATGTCATGGATCATGAGGTCGAAGACCACGCTGACTTCCGTTCCCCTGATGTTGAAGGGCGAAAGCCGGTGCACTTCGATGAAGATGGGATCCTTGAGGATCTTCTGGATGCCTATTATGGCGGGGTTGAAGCGCTCCACGTGTCCCACCTGCAGTATGAGGTCTTTTTCCTTCGCCAGTTTCAGAAGCTCGTCGGCTTCCGCCACCGTCGTCGTGATGGGCTTTTCCAAAAGCACGTGCTTGCCGGCCAAAAGAAGTTTTTTCGTCACCTCGTAATGCAAGGGCGTCGGGACAACCACGTGGGCCGCGTCGATCATGGGGATGACCTCCTCGACGTTCGTGAAGTACGGGACGTGATAGAGTTCCCCCGTCTCTTTGGCGGATTCAGCCCTGGCGTCCACCACGGCCGCCAGTTCCACGTTGGGGTTCTCGTTGACGATCCTGGCGTGAATCTTTCCAAGGTGCCCCACGCCTATGACTGCTGTTTTCATATCGTTTCTCCCAAGGAGCGGTCAACTCCCAGAATAGTTATTCCACATTTCATAGCTTCCTCCAGCGTTTTCTGCGGCTCTAAGAGGAAAGTTTTCCCCGCTTCCGCTGCCACGATCCTGGCGTTCGCCGCCTTCATGGACTCGATGGTGCCGGGCCCCAGGCAGGGCACGTCGAAACGGAGGTCCTGGTTGGGCTTGGCCATTTTCACCACCACCGCGTCGTGGGTGAATTCGCCGGACCTTCTGATGCAGCGGTCGGTCCCTTCCATCGCTTCCACGCAGACCACGGCCTGGTTCTTTATGACCACGCTTTGCCCGATGTCGTGGCCGCCGGAGACCAGCGCCAGCTTGACGCCAAGAGCGACGTCCCGCATTTGCTTCTCGTCGGGCGCGGGGCCGCACAATACGCCCGTGGGCAGAAGGATCTGGGGAAGGTAGTCCGTGGTTTTCTCTATCGTTATCCCCTCTCTGCCCAGTTCGTCAGAGATGGCCCCCAGGACGCTGTCCGCCCTTCTGTCCTTGACTTTCATGGCGAGCTTCATTAGGCGCCAGTCCAGCCTCAGGTCGGCTATCGTCATCTTCGGCGCCACGTTGCCGAGCATCACGGCCTTCGTCACGCCCTCGCGGTGGAAGATCTTGATTAATTTCCCCAGCTGGGTGACGGAGACTTCCTCGTAATGGTCGGAGAGCGACTTCACTTCCTCCAGGACGCCGCAGTTCTTTATGCCCACGGTCACGATCCTGGCAAGGCCGTTCTTTTCCCTGGCGCGCATGAATTCCAGCGGCAGAACGCCGCCGCCGGAAATAAGACCCATTGAATTTTCAGCTGACATTTATTTGATGTAAACTTTTTTCATGACCACGGGCTTAATAGGCCTGTCGAAACGGTCCACCGGCGTCTGGCTTATTTTTTCCACCACGTCGTAGCCTTTTGTGACTTTGCCGAAAGCCGTGTACTGGTTGTCAAGATAGGTGTCGTCCGCCACGCAGATGAAGAACTGGCTTCCCGCGCTGTCGGGATCCTTGGAGCGGGCCATGGAGACGATGCCGGGCAGATGCTTGGTGTCGTTGAATTCCGCCTTGATGGTGTAGCCCGGGCCGCCGGTGCCGGTGCCGTTGGGGCAGCCGCCCTGGATCATGAAGTTGGCGATGACCCGGTGGAAAATAAGGCCGTTGTAAAAGCCTTTGTTGGCCAGCTGGATGAAATTCTTGCAAGTCTCGGGAGCCTTGTCCTTCAAAAACTCGAACTCCACCACGTCGCCGTTCTCAAATTCGATGACGGCCACGTTGCCGTCCTGGTTTCCGGACGGCGTTTCGCTTGTCCCGCCGCTCTGGCAGGCGGCAAGGCCCAAGAGGGAAAGGCACAAAAGGAAAAGATTAAATTTACGCATTGTATGTCTCCTTAAAAATTTTTTCACAAGTCTTCCTCCCAGTTTTTGGAAAGGAGTTTCGCGGCGTAGGACTGCGCCTCTTTCTCGTTTCCGCCGAGCATCCTCGCCAATTCCGCTTTCCTGGAATTTTTGTCCAGCGGATTTATCCTGACGAAAGAGTCGTTGTTTTCCACGCTTTTCTCCACGCTGTACTGGACGTCCCCGCAGGCCGCGATGATCGGCATGTGAGTTATGACGAACACCTGGTGCTCCCTGCCCAGAAGGCGCATCCTCTTACCGATGGAAGCCGCCACCGTCGCGCTGATGCCGGAATCTATTTCGTCGAAGAAAAGTATCTGCACGGCGTTGCCGCCAAGGGAAAGGCATTTCAGCGCCAGCGTCAGGCGGGAAAGCTCGCCGCCGGAGGCGATCTTCTGCAAAGGCATGAAGGGTTGTCCGACGTTGGCGATCATGTATTCCACGCTCTCGCATCCCGTGCTCTGGATCTCCTCCTGCTTTTCCATTTCCACCTTGAAGCGCATGCCGCTCATGCCTAAGGGAGCGATCTCCGCCTCCACGGCCTTGGAAAAGGCCGGCGCGGCCTTGGCGCGGGCCCGGGAAAGTTTTTTGGCGCTTTCTTTCAGTTTTTCCTGAAGTTCCGAGAGGGCTTTCTCCAGCTTTTCCCTGCGCTCGTCGAAGGAACCTCCCTCCTGCAGGCGGGATTTTATGTCCTCGGTCTCCTCCAGGATCTCCTTTACGCCGCCGCCGTATTTCTTCTTCAGGGTTTCGATGAGTTCCAGCCTTTCCTGGACCATCGCCAGTTCCCCGGGGTCGGCGTTTATTTTGTCCGTAGCCCTGGAGGCGTCTGATCCCAGCTCTTCCAAAGCTCCGATGATCTCTAAAAATTTCTCTTCCCACTCCTCCGCGGGAGCGTAAAGGCCAGAGAGCTGCCTTAGGGAGCGGTTCGTCTGCTTAAGGAGAGAAAGAGGGCTGCCCTCCTCGTCTCCGAGTCCGCTTTCCAAGGAGAACAGGAGTTCCCGTATCTCCTCCGCGTGGGAAAGGCTCTTTTCCCGCTCCAACAGCTCCTCCTCTTCCCCTTCCTTCAGCCGGGCCTTGTCGACCTCCTCGACCTGGAAGCGCCACAGCTCTTCCCGGCGCAAAAGCTCCCGCTCCCGGGAGCGGTGTTCCTCCAGCTCCTCCCGGAGCGCCTTGCACTCAGTGTAAAGGGCCTGGACTTCCCCGGCCTGCTTTTCGGCTCCGGCGAAATGGTCGAAGGATCGGCGCTGCCAGTTTCTTTTCGTCAGCGACTGCTGGGCGTTCTGGGAATGGATGTCCACCGTCTCCGCCATCAGCTCTCCGAGCTTTTTCACGCCGATCAAGCGGTCCGCGAAAAAGGCCGCGCCCCGGCCGTTGGAATTGATCTCCCTTCTCACGATGAGCGGTTCAGTTATGGAAACTTCGAAGCCCTCCTCCGCCAGGGAGGCGATCCTCTCCTCGTCGACGCCTTTCTCAAATTCGAATACTCCCTCCACCACGGCCTTGTCGCAGCCGTGCCGGATCTGGGAGATGTCGGCTCTTTCGCCCAAAAGCAGCTGGATGGAACCCATGACAGTGGATTTGCCAGCGCCGGTCTCGCCGGTTATGGCCACGATCCCCTTGGGGAACTCCACGTCTATCAGGCTGACCAGAGCCAGATCCTTGATGCGCAGTCGCGTCAGATACATTTTGAGAAAGGAACGGGAAAATTCGAACAGTTGCTTGGCTTATTCAGCCTTGGCTTCCTCTTCCTCCACCGCTTTAGCTTCCGGAGGAGTGTTGGGGATAAGGTCGTATTTCTCCACCGTGTCCATGGAGTGCCTGACGTAGTTTGACAGCCAGTTGGAATGCTCGGGATAGAAATAGCCCAAAGTCAGGGTGTCGAAAATGCCCTCGAGCAAAAACGGCGGAGCGAGGAAAGCGCCGACCACGGTGCCGCAGGTCAGGCTGGCGGGAACCGTGTAGGGAAGCATCGCGGCGGAATGCCAGTCGTCGTTGGCCACGTCCACGTTGATAACGGTCGAGCCTACGCCGCAGATGAGGGGCAGGAAGACGGCGGTGCAAATGGCCGCCGGGCCGTAAACGAGATTCTCGCAGGTCCACTGGTTGGTGGAGGCGTTTTCTTCGGCCAGGGCCGAGCAGGCGATGAGAAGCGCCAGGGCGATGTGAAGAAGATTTTTCATGATTTGTTCTCCTCTTGTTATGAATTTGTTTATTTTTATTATTATATCATAATCGCTCCGGCTTAAAACATTAAGGCTAAATTTCTTCCGGAGCCTCTCTTCAAAAGGAGCGCCGCTTGTTTCCCCGCGGCATAAAAAAACGCGGCTCAAGGCCGCGTTTTTTCACTCGCCGGATTTTTTGCTTTTCAATTCCGGCAGCGCCTCCCTGATGGCCTGGGCGGCGTCCGCGCAGCCCACGAGGGTCATGCCGTTCCATTCGACTTCCGATCTGCCCTTTTCCCTGAAGCTCTTTAAGTTGTGGGCCGGCATGATGCAGCGCTTGAAGCCCAGCCTTATGGCCTCCATGACGCGCCTTTCCACCTGGCTCACGGCCCTCACTTCGCCGCCCAGGCCCACCTCCCCCATGAGGACGGTGTCCTCCGCCACGCAGACGTCGAAATAGGAGGAGGCCACCGCCGCCAGAAGCGCCAGGTCCATGCCGGGCTCGTCGATCTTCAGTCCGCCGGCGATGTTGACGTAAACGTCGGTGGCGCTTATGGGGATGCCTATTCTTTTTTCCAGCACCGCCAGGAGCAGAAGCAGCCTGTTGGGGTCGCAGCCCAGGGCCTTTCTGGCGGGGGTGCCGTAGGGGGCCTTGGCGCAGAGGGCCTGGACTTCCATGAGTATGGGGCGGGTGCCTTCCAGGGAAGTCCCAACCGCCGAGCCGCTGTTTTTCGTCAGCCTCTGGGCCAGGAAGATCGCGGAGGGATTCTTAACTTCCGCCAGCCCCCTGCCGGTCATCTCGAAAACGCCGATCTCGTCGGTGGAGCCGTAGCGGTTCTTAACGCTGCGCAATATCCTGTAGATGTTGTGCCTTTCGCCCTCGAAATACAAGACCGTGTCCACAAGGTGTTCCATGACCCTCGGCCCGGCTATGGAGCCGGATTTCGTCACGTGCCCCACGATTATAACTATCATCATCTCCTGCTTGGCGAAGCGGACCAGCTCCGCGGCGCACTCCCTCACCTGGGCCACGGAGCCAGGGGCGCTGCTTATGTCGCCGTCGTACATGACCTGGATGGAGTCCACCAGCAGCACCGCCGGGCGGCGTTCCTTCGCCTCCTGCAGAAAGGCCGCCACGTTTGTTTCCGACATGATCCAGATGTTGGGGTTGCTGATCCCCAGCCGGTCGGCGCGCATTTTTGCCTGGGCTCTGGACTCCTCGCCGCTGACGTACAAAACTTCCGCTCCCGGCTTCGCCAGGGCCTGGGCGATCTGAAGGAGCAGGGTGGATTTCCCGATCCCCGGGTCGCCGCCTATGAGGAGGACCTGGCCCTCCACCAGGCCGCCGCCGCAGATGCGGTCGAATTCGCTGATGTCGGTGGGATAGCGCTTCTCGCCGGCGGAGACCACGGACATGAGCTGCTCCGCGGGCGCGCAGGCCACCAGGCCGGATCTTTCCTTCTTTTCTTCCAGCCGCTCCTCCACCATGGTGTTCCATTCGCCGCAGCCGGGGCACTGCCCCAACCATTTCGGGCTCTGGGCGCCGCACTCCTGGCAGACATAGATTTTCTTCGCTTTCGCCATAGTTTATTCCGCCTCTTCTTCCGCTTTAGCCAAAGTATGGTCCAGCCTCTCCCCCAGCCGGAAACTGTATTTCAGGCATTCCTTGGAAAGGAAGGAGAGATTCTCCAAATATTCCCCGAAGGTCGCGCCGGTGGGCACCAAAAAGATGTTCTTCCTGGGGATGACGTGATTGGAGAGCGCGATCAGCGTCTCCCTTAAGTCTATCTCGTCCTCCACGTATATTCTCAGTTCCAGCTCCTTCCCGCCGGACAGATATCTTTCTATGGTCTCCGCGGGCCAGGATCTCCTTCCCTGGGAAACTCTGCTGTTCAGATCCAAGGAGAAGAGGTCCGCCTCCAGGTCTATGTATTCCGCTCCGTCGCTTTCCACCACCACGCGGCGGAAAAGGTTTTTGATGCCCTCCGCGAGGATCGTGAGATCCTCCTTTTGGGAGGACAGCTCCCCGGTCAGGACCATATAGCGCATGACGCTTTTCTCCGCGGTCTTCAAAAGTTCTTCCACGCTCATCTCGAAGCCTCCCCCTTCCTTTTCACCGAAGCAGAAAAAGAGGGCCGGCATGCCCAGAAGCGCGCCCTTGGTTATCAGTTCCTCTTTGATCTCGAGCAGTTTCATATGTCTTGTTCCTGTTTACTGTATTGAAGCTTGAGCCAGTCCTTTCGCCCTCACGACCCGAAGGACCTGCGGTTGCGGAAAATTAGGGAATTTTGCACGGCGAAGCTCAAAAAGAAAAGCGTGCCTTCCACCAATATCTTGGCTATGATGGGATGCACTCCCAGAAGATTGAGCCCCTTTATGCCGAAAAACGAGGCGGTGAAAAGGAAGACCGCCAGGAGGAAGAACAAAAAGGACTGCCTGAGCCAGTGGCCCTTGGAGCCGAAGACCGCCTCCTTGTCCAAGATGAAATTAACGCTGCAGCTTATCAGCCTGGCGGTCAAAAGGCTCCAGAGGATGGAGGAGCAGCCTAAAACTACCCTGTCCGTTCCCAGCATGAGGATCATTGCGGAAAAAATTATGAAATCTATTATGCTGCTGATGACGGAGGCGCCGACGAACTTGAAGAAGATGGCGTAGATCCTGATGGAGTCCTTGATGGGGTCGAAATGGGAGCTGGGGTTGTTCTCCTCGTAGACCGTGGTGATGGGGATCTGCCTGAGGCTTCCCAGGCCGCAGCGGAAGTAGCGCAGCAGGGCCTCCAGCTCGAACTCGTAGCGGTCGGGCTTGATGAGAAGGGCTTCTTGCATGAAATCTTTGGGATAAACCCTAAGTCCCGTCTGGGTGTCCCGAAGAGGCGTCCCGGTGAAAAACTTGAAAACTTTTTCCGTCAGGTTGTTGCCGAAGCGGGAGCGCCAGGGGATCTTTGTTTCCAGGGTGCTGAAATCCCTCACGCCCAGGACGTAGTCCTCGGGATTTTCGAGGAAGGCCGCGAGGACTTTTTCGATATCCGCGGGAAGATGCTGGCCGTCCGCGTCCACGGTCACGGCGCCCAGAAGGTCGCTCTCGTTTTCCAGAAGATGGCGGAAGGCGGTCTTCATGGAGGCGCCTTTGCCTTTGTTCTTAGGATGGCGCAGAAGCAGGCAGCCCTCTATTTTCTCTATTTCCGAGAAAGTCTCCTTCGTGCCGTCCTTCACGGAGCCGTCGTCCACCACCACCACGCCTTTCAGCTGAGGGAGCCTGACGACTTCCCTGACAAGGCCGGGAAGGGACGGCAGCGGCTCGTAGGCCGGGATGACGGCGTAAAGAGAAGGCATCGCTTACTTACCCTGTTTTTTTTCGGGTTCGGGCTGCGTCTTCGCGGGTTCGTCCGCGGGATAGACCTGCACGCCGTGGAAGTAGACCTTCCCGCGCTTCTTGCCCTTGCTGTGCTCGCAGCGCAGGGTCAGCGTCAGGTCGCAGTCGGCGTTGGGGGTTATCTTGGCGGAACCTCTCTGCCAAGCTCCCCTGGCGTTGCTGGAAAACTTAAGGTCTCCCCCGCGGCGCCCGCCGTCGTTGTAGGAATAGCGGACGTTGGCAATGCGCTCCACCGGCCGGTTGTCGTCCATCAGGGCGTAAGCGCACACGATGTAGGGAACGCCTTTTTTAATTTTGAGCGTCTGTGCGGCCGTGAGCACCGTGTTGCTGGACTGGAGGAACATGAGGGTCGGCACTCCGCGCTTGTCGAAGGATGTGAAATCCTCCGCGTCCACGCCGGACCAGAAATTAGTCCCCAGGGAGAAATATCCGTTGGCCACGAGATTCGTCACAAGGATCCCATCCTCGGCGCACAGTTCCGACTTGGCGAAAGGCTTGGCTCTTCTAAGCGAAAGATCCCTGACGTCCACCGGGGAATTTTTCCCCGCCACCAGCCTGAAGGAGCGCTTGTCGGCGTACTCGAAGATCGGGAAGCGGAACCTGACGGTCCGCCACTCGGCGTTGGTCACGGCGATTACGGCGTGGGTGTGGCCGTCCATCCGGAAGGTCAAACGCCCGTTGGGATTCTTGGCCCTGGCCTCGAAGCTCGCGACGCAGACTTCGCTGGGAGCGAGTCCGGAGAGGAAGAACTGGCAGATCTCCCCTCCCGGGGAAATGGCCATGTAAGCCTCGCCGCCTTCCTCTTCCGGCGTCACTATTTTGGCGTCGCTGGCCTTGGCGTACTGCCAGAAGGCCTGTCCCCTGGCGAAGTGGCCGTTGGAAAGAAGATTGGGGCGGTAGAAGAAAACATAAAGAGTGTAAAGCAGCGCTATCCCCGCGAGAAGAACAAGAGTCTTTTTCATCTGCTACCTCCAGCTCCAGGTGAAAATGAGACGCTGCAGGTAAAGAAGCCCGCTGTAAGCGTGGAGGAGGAACAAGCCAATGGTCAGGGCCGCCGGGTAGCTCAGCTTGGGGAAGTTCTCCTCGTCGGAGAAGAAATTCAGAAGCGCGGCCAGAAAAAGCGCGGCCACGGCCACCGGGATCTGCCAGGTGAAGTTGAGATGGGTCCGGTGGACGGTGTTCTGGCTTAGGGTAAAGGCTATGACGAAGGATATGAGCAAAGTCAGCCAGGCGAAGACGAAAAGCCCGTCCTTCTTCCTTTTGGAAACGCAGAAGGCGGCGGCGGGGAAAGCCAGCCCGCAGACTAGGGTCAGGGGCTTGTAAAAGACCAGATACCAGAAAGTCTGCCAGGAGCCTTTGATGACGGAAAAGCAGCTTCCGAAAAGGCGCTCCGCTATGAGATTGAGGTTGCGGTCGAAGTCGATGTGAAGCAGGTGGCTCTGGATGGCGAAAGGTACCGATATGATGACGTTGTCCCTGACGCTCTTGGTCACGGACTTCAGATAAAAGATCCCGATGACCACCGGGACCGCCACGGCGGCGGCTATCAAAAGCCGCTTAAGAGTGAAGTTCAGCGAGAAATTACCCTCTTCGTCCGCCCTTATGAACGTAAGGGCAAGGAAGATCGCCGGGGCCCAGGCCAGGATATAGCTGGGCTTCGAGAACAGATTCAGGATCGAGAGGACGAAAAGGATCACAAAATTCTTCAAAGTCTTTTCCTGGACCGTCCGGTATCCGAAGTAAAAGAGCAGGAGCCCGAAGGGCATGACCGCCACGGTGGTGGGGTTGTGCCAGACGTTCATCCTCAAAACGTCCGCCTGCCAGTAGCCGGAGACCAGCTGCGGGAAAGCGATGATGTGCCCTCCAAGGCAAAGCAGCGCTATGGCGGCGCGCAAGAGCCAGAACTCCGCCCGCTCCTCCTTGCCCTGCCTGGAGAAATAGTCGATGGAGATGCATCTTAAGGAAACGTATTTCAAGACCAGCATCAAAGAGAGGAAGCAGACGTAGCCGAGGGCGAAGCTTTTCCGGGAAAAGAAGCCGAGGACGTAGGACGCGATCCTGGTCATGGCGTCGTAGGAGGGGCGGAAAAGCTCCGACTTGTCGAATATGACTATAGTCATGGACCGCATATGCCAGAACATATCCACCTGGACGCGGTACATGGCGTTGAAAATGAAAAGCCCGAAAAGGAAAAAGAGCAGCGAGATCGCTATGTCGCTCCATTTCAAACGAACTTTCTCATTGCTGAAAACATAACTTAACATATTTAACTATTATAGCAGTAATCGGCTTAAATTCCAAATTGGATCATCCCTCCCGCGGAAGCCGCGGCGTTCCCAGGCTTTTCCCGCCCCGCCGGGGCAATCCGCGGAGGAAATTGCTATAATAAATAAATTAATGTCAATTCTAAAATTTGAAAAATGAACGTCACTGAAAAAATACTTTCCGAACACTTTGTCTCCGGCGAAAAGAAGGCGGGAGCTCCCGTCGCCATAAAGATCGACCAGACCCTGACCCAGGACGCCACGGGCACCATGGCGTATCTTGAATTCGAGGCCCTGGGCAAGGAGAAGGTGGAGACCGAGCTCTCAGTCTCCTACATCGACCACAACACGGCGCAGATGGGGCCCAACAACATGAACGACCATCTCTACCTGCGCTCCGTGACGGGCCGCTTCGGCGTCAAATGCTCGCTGCCCGGCAACGGCATCTGCCACCAGGTCCATCTGGAACGCTTCGGCAGGCCCGGGAAAACGCTTCTGGGCTCCGACTCCCACACGCCCACAGGCGGCGGGCTCGGGATGCTGGCCATGGGCGCCGGCGGCCTGGACGTGGCGCTGGCCATGGCCGGAAAACCCTTCACCATCAAGTGGCCGAAAGTCATCGGCGTGAAACTGGTGGGCAGCCTCCCGGAGTGGGTGGCCGCCAAGGACGTTATACTGAAGCTGCTCTCCATTTTGACCACCAAGGGCAACGTGGGCTGCGTGGTGGAATATTTCGGCCCCGGCGTGGCCAGCCTTTCCGTTCCGCAGAGAGCCACCATCACCAACATGGGGGCGGAGCTGGGCGTCACCACCAGCCTTTTCCCCTCAGACGACAGGACTAAGGAATTCCTGGAGGCCCAGGGCAGAGGAAAAGATTTCAAAGAAATTCTGCCCGACATGAACGCCTCCTACGACCGCGTCATCGAGATAGACCTTTCTACGCTCGAACCCCTGGCCGCCATGTCCCCTTCCCCGGACAATATCAAAAAGATCTCCGAACTGGAAGGCACGAAAGTGCACCAGGTCATAATCGGCTCCTGCACCAACTCCTCCTACCGCGACCTCACATTGGCCGCCAATCTGCTGCGCGGGCGCCGGGTCCATCCGGACGTCTCCTTCCTCGTGGCTCCCGGGAGCAGGCAGGTATTGCAGATGATCGACCGGGACGGCTCCCTTTCCACCTTCATCACCGCCGGCGCCAGGATACTGGAATCCGCCTGCGGCCCCTGCATCGGCCAGGGCTGCTCCCCCGCCGAGGGCACCGTCAGCGTCAGGACCTTCAACCGCAATTTCTCCGGCCGCACGGGAACGCCCAATGACACCGTCTTCCTGACGAGCCCCGAGACCGCCGTCATGGCGGCCATCTGCGGCGAGATAGTTGACCCCAGGAAGCAGGACGTCATCAAGTATCCCCATGTCGAGGAGCCGGAGCGCTACGACGTTGACGACTGGCTCATAGTGCCTCCCCCCAGGCGCAAACCCGAGATCTTCCGGGCCTCCACCATCGGGAAACCTCCCGAGAACACGCCGCTGCCGGAAAACATCAAAGGCGAGATCCTGATAAAGCTTGGAGACAAGATCACCACGGACCACATCATGCCCGCGGGCGCTTTTCTGAAGTTCCGCTCCAACATCCCGAAATACGCGGAATACGTCTTCAACTGCTTCAGCAAGGAAGGCAAGCCCACCTTCGCCCAAAGGGCTTTAAAAGCCAAAGCCGAAGGCCGCCACGGCGTCATCCTGGCCGGGCTTTCCTACGGCCAGGGCAGCTCCCGTGAGCACGCCGCCATCTGCCCCATGTACCTTGGGGTGAAAGTCGTGATGGCCCTCTCTTTTGAAAGGATCCACACCGCCAATCTGATCAACTTCGGCATCCTGCCGCTTATCATAAAATGCCCTGAGGACCTGGAAAAACTCGCGCAATCGGAAGGCTTGGAAATAAAAGCCCTGCCGGAGCAGCTGAAAAAGTCCTCCGACATAGAAGTCCTGACCGACAAGGGCGAAAAACTTACGCTCTCCCACGCCCTGACGGAAAAGGAAGTTGAGATCGTCGCGGCCGGCGGCGTCATGAACCTTTTCAAACAGGAAAAAAACTAAGGAAATGTTCTACCTGAAAGTTCGAAAAAATTTCAGCGCGGCCCATCGGGTAACGCTCCCGGACGGGACGCCGGAGAACGTCCACGGCCACAACTGGACCTTCGAGGCCAGCGTGGGCGCGGAGACGCTGGACCGCTGCGGCATGGTGGCGGACTTTCTACAGGTGGAAAGCGTCATGGAGGAAACGGTCGTTAAAAAACTGGACCACACCTTCCTCAATGAGACCGGCTTTTTCCCGAAGGACGCCGCCACCTGCGAACTCGTCGCCAAGTGGATCTACGACGCCCTTTCCCCCGCTTTGAAAACTCTAAGGAACGACCTTACGCTGGAACGCGTGACGCTCTGGGAATCCCCGGGCTGCGCCGTCTCCTACGCCGGGTCAAACCAAAAATAAAACTATGATCGACTACACCAAACCCTCCCCCGGAATGAAGATCTCCGTCATCGGCGACGGAGCCTGGGGAACCGCCATCGCCCTGACGCTGCTGGAAAACGGCTACAGGGTAATGCTCTGGGGCGCTTTCCCGGAATACACCGAGGAAATGAAAAAAGAGCGCATGAATTACAAATTCCTTCCGGGCATTCCGCTGCCGGACAATTTGGAATTCACCAACAGCCTGGAGGAAGCCCTCTCCGACGCCCGCCTTCTGGTGATGGCGTCCCCTTCCCAGTTCATGCGCAGCGTCTCCCGCCAGGTGGGGGCAGCCATGAAGGAACCCTATCCCATCGTCACCGTGGCCAAGGGCATCGAGACCGACGGGATCTTTTTGAAACGCATGAGCGAGATCATCGAGGAGGAGACCAAATGCAAGCACGTCTCCTGCCTCTCCGGCCCCAGCCACGCCGCCCAGGTGGCGAGGAAAATGCCCGCCGCCGTGACCGTGGCCTCCAAGATCCCGCAGCTGGCTTCCTTCGTGCAGCAGGTCTTCTCTAACGAGCATCTGAGAGTTTACACCAACAGCGACATCATTGGCGTGGAGCTTTGCGGAACGCTTAAAAACATAATCGCCATCGCCGCGGGCGCCGTGGACGGCTTGGAATTCGGCACCAACACCAAGTCCGCCCTGGTCACCAGGGGCCTGGTGGAGATGATGCGCTTCGGCGTGGCCATGGGCGCCCAGGTCGAATCCTTCATCGGGTTGGCCGGCATCGGCGACCTTATGACCACCTGCAACATGGGCCGCAACTACACCTTCGGCATGAACCTGGTGAAGGGCATGAGCGTGGAGGACGCGCTCAAAAGCTCCGCCGGCGTGGTGGAAGGCTACCGCAACGCCGAGTGCGTTTACAAGCTTGCCAAGCGCTACAACATCAGCATGCCGCTTACGGAAGCCATCTACAGCGTCCTCTACGAAGGCAAGGACTTCCACGCCATCGTTCCGGAACTGATGACCAGAGATCTCAAATCCGAGAGCCACACCGGCAGCCCTATTCTGCGCTGGCTGAAACTCCAGGCTCTCCGCACCAGAATAACCCTGAAACTGAGCTGATAAAATGTCATTCGTCATAACCACCTATGTGCCCGACGGCATCGTCATGGCCGCCGACAGCCGCATGACCGCCCTCGCCCAGGGCACCGCCCCCGACGGCCAGGCCCTGCCTGACGTCAACATCGTCATATCCGACCACTGCGACAAGATCTTCTTCCTGGAAAACCAGGGCATCGGCATCAGCGCCTTCGGAGATCCCATGCTGGGCGGCAAGCCCGTAAGCCACGCCGTCAGGCTCTTCGAAGAGGAAGCCAACAATCCCGGCGACGGCATAATGGACGTGGTCAACAACCTCATGAGCTTCATGAGCTCCCGCTATCCCGACGCCAACACCTCCTTCCACGTGGCGGGCTACGCCATGGAGAACGGCGTTTCCGTCCCCCACGTTTACCACTGCCAGATCTCCCAGAACATCATAAGGCGCCTGAACCTCGACGAGCGCAACGGCGAAATAAACTACGGCACTTCCTGGGGCGGCCAGGGCGACATCATGGCGCGCCTCATCAACGCCAGGGCCCTGATGCCCACCAACGGGCCGAAAAAAGACGACAAGGTCCCCATGGCCGAGCTTCCCAATTTCCCCATCAGATGGGATATCATGCCGCTTATCGACGCCATCGACTTCACCGAACTGGCGGTGGATGTTACGATCCAGATGCAGCGTTTCCAGATGCGTCCCCAGGACGTGGGCGGAGCCATCGACATGCTCCTTATGACGCCCAAGGGCTCGGACTGGCTGTACAAAAAGCAGTTCACCGCGCATGACCGCGACTGAGGAAAAGTTTTCCGCTCTTAGGAAAGCCATATCCAAGCTAGAGGCGCTCCTCTCCCCCTGCAAGCTCTGCCCCAGGCACTGCCTGGCGAAAAGATCCGAGGGCGAAAGAGGCGTCTGCGAGCTGGACGGCAGATTGAAAGTTTTCTGCTGCAACCTCCACTTCGGGGAGGAGCCTCCCCTTTCCGGCACCGGCCTGAAAGAAGGCGTCCCCGCCAAAGGCTCCGGCACGGTCTTCTTCTCTGGCTGCAACCTCCGCTGCGTCTACTGCCAGAACTTCGCCTTCAGCCATTTGGGCAACGGCAGATACATGACGGAGGAGGAACTGGCCGGGGAAATGCTGAAGCTTCAGAAGCGCGGCGCCAAAAACATCAACTTCGTGACCCCCACGCCCCAGATCCTGCCCGCCCTGAAAGCCCTCCTGCTCGCTTACGAAAAGGGCCTCCGCCTTCCCCTTCTCTACAACTGCGGAGGCTACGAGGACCTGGAAGTCTTAAAAGCCCTGGAAGGCGTGGTGGACATTTACCTCCCTGACGCCAAATACCAGGACTCCTCCCTGGCCGCCAAATATTCCGCCGCCCCTGACTATCCCGAAAAAAACATCACAGCCCTCAGGGAAATGTGGCGGCAGACGCAAAATTTCGCCTACGACGAGGACGGCTACATGACGAAAGGCATGATCGTCCGTCATCTCGTTCTCCCGGGAGCCGTGGAAAATTCCCTTTCCGTCCTGGACAAACTCAAAGAAGAGTTCGCGGACGACACCGGCAAAGCCCCCTTCGGGCTGAGCCTCATGTGCCAGTACTTCCCCACATTCAAAGCCAAGTCCTATCCGGAGCTCAAGGACCGCCTGACCTTCGACGAATACCTGAAGGCCCTGGAAAAACTGGACGAAATGGACTTCGAACTGGAGTTCGTCCAGCAGCACGACGACTGCGCGGAAGATTTTTGATGCCAAAAATAGGTTAAAATTAAAGCGTAGCCTTTTTTCATTCCGGAGGAAACATGAAACGCTCCCTCTTCTCAACTTTACTGATACTCTCCTGCTTTCTTTCGGCCTGCCTGCAGAAAACGGGATCTTCGCAACCTAAATCGGAACCGAAAGCCGAGGCCGCGGGATCGCCAAAGATCCTGGTGGCCTTTTACTCCTGGAGCGGCAACACCCGTCGCGCCGCGGGAATAATCTCCAAGACCGCCAAGGCGGAACTCTTCGAGATCGTCCCCAAGGAAGCCTATCCCAAAGATTACAAAGAGTGCATAGACAAAGCCAAGGAAGACATCGCCAACGGATTCAAGCCCGAGCTTGCGAGCCTTCCGGAAGACATAGCAAGCTACGACATAATCTTCGTCGGCACCCCCAACTGGTGGTCCACCGTCGCCCCTCCGGTCAGATCTTTCCTTGACTGTCTCAAAGATTACAAAGGCCTGGTCGTCCCCTTCGTCACCCACGGCAGCGGCGGACTGGCCAACTGCGAGAAAGACATCAGGAGCGCCATTCCCAACGTCAAGGTTTCCACCGCCGGCTCCTGGCCCGGCCGCTCCATCGAAAAAGCCGAGGGAGCGATCGCGGAGTGGACTAAAAGCGTAATAGGAAAATAAAAGATGTTCCCGGTCAACGTATTTTCAGGGCTTGCAGCCCTCTACATCATAATAAGAGCGATCTTCCCGATCTCCGCCGGCTGGCTGGTCAAGATTCCTCTCATCATTCTCGTCATGGCCGCCGCCATGAAGTTCCAGATCATCCATCTCATCGGCGGCCCGCAGTTCTTCGCCCCCAAAGTCCCGGGTCTCGTCACCGCCGTCTCCGGCGTCCTCTACATCTCCGTCTACATTCTCTTTTTCCTGCTTGTCATAAAAGACCTCGTCTATCTCCCCTGTTTTCTTTTCGGCCTGCGCTTCTCCCAGGGATATATCAACGCCATCCTGACAGCCGCGGCCCTCGGGATCGGCCTCCTGGGCCTCTACAACGCCCTCAAGGCTCCGGCGGTAAAGGAATACCCCACCAAGATAGAAGGACTCTCTGAGGAAGCCAGAGGCCTTCGCATCGCCGTCCTGGCCGACATCCACGCCGACAAGATCACCCGGGAAAAAGCCGTTAAAAAGATCGTCGACCTTACCCTCGCCGCCAACCCCGACCTCATCGTCATTTCCGGCGACTTCGCGGACGGCGAAGTCGAGGAAGTCGGCCAAGGGCTCACTCCCTTGAAAAACCTCAAGGCGCCCCTTGGCGTTTACGCCGTCTCCGGCAACCACGAATACTACAACGGCTGGAAAGAATGGAAGCCCTACCTCGAGAGCCTCGGCCTGAACATCCTCGAGAACCAGAACGTAAAATTAAAGGAAGGCCTCTTCCTGGCCGGCGTCCCCGACCTCAACGCCGGCAGGACCGACCTCCCCCGCCCGGACCTCAACACTGCGCTAAAAGGAACGGAAGGATCAATAGTGATCCTATTGGCCCACCAGCCCAACATGAACCGCTTCTACTACGGCCGCCATATCGACCTTCAGATCTCAGGCCATACCCACGGCGGCATGGTCAAGGGCCTCGACAAACTTGTCGAGCGCTTCAACGGCGGCGCGGTCTCCGGCTTCTACGAGAAGGACGGCAGCAAGCTCTTCGTCACCAACGGCGCCTCCCTCTGGAACGGCTTCCCCACCCGCCTGGGCGTCCCCTCCGAAATTCCCATCCTCATCCTGGAATAGTTGGCACGATTTGCAATGTGCAAATTTTGTACATTGCTTTGCTAAATGGTTAAACCTTTGTTTTCAATCTTTGGATCTCTTGTGGATCCATTTTAGTGAAAGCAAAGCATTTCTTGCCGAGGTTTTTCAATGACGCGCCTATCAAATTGCAGTATGTGCAAAATTTGCACATACTGATTTTTTTATTAATTCTTTTTCCTTAAAGATGTTATTTATGTGCTTTGTTATAACACTTCTTTCTCTTTGGAACAGTTCGCACATCTGGGCTTGCGAAAGCCAAACCGTTTCGTTTTCCAAGCGAACGTCAAGCTTTATCGTTTCGTCGGGCTGGTAGATGATTATCTCGTTTTCCATATCGCCTAGTCTGTGATGAATTATAAATTTCATCCACATGATATGGAACCAAACGCAAGAAAGCAAGCTTTTGAATCTTTTCTATTTGTTCTGATGGCGGACGCAAAAAAAGCCGGACACTTGGTGTCCGGCTTTCGCGTTTGCTGACCGCTTGGGAGGCTAGCTCGTGAACTCTTTGTGCACGCGCTTGAGTTCTTCGGGGATGTTGATCTTCTGCGGGCACTTCTTCAGGCAGGCTCCGCACTCCACGCAGGCGTCGGCCCTCGACTCCTTGGCAAGCTGGAAATATTCCCTCTGCGACATCCACTTGACAAGCGATGAGCGGTAGTTGTTGTACATCTTGAAAATGTCGGGAATGGCGACTCCCACCGGGCAGGGCGTGCAGTAGCGGCAGGTGGTGCAGGGGATCTTCCCCTCCTCCTTCATGAACTCCTTGACTTTCGCGAGCAGCTCTTTGCCCTTTTCGTCAAGAGGCTCTATGGGAGAGAAGGTCTTCAAGTTCTCTTCCACGTTCTCCATGTAGGTCATGCCGGAGAGAATGGTGAGGACGTTGGGCAGCGACGCGATGAATTCGAAGGCCCACTGCGCGGCCGTGGTGCCCGGTCTCGCGTTGGTCAGCATCTCCAGCGTCTTGGGCCGGAGGTTGGCGAGTTCGCCGCCCTTAAGCGGCTCCATGACGACGACGGGAATGCCGTGGCTGGTCAGGATCTCATACTGCTCCTTGGAGTAGTCGTCCCAGTCGAAATAGTTCAGCTGTATCTGGGCGAAGTCCCAGCCGCCCTCGTCAGCGATCACAGCCAGGTCCTTGTTGTCGCCGTGGAATGAAAAGCCGAGGTATTTAACCTTGCCTTCCTTTCTCATCTGGCGGGCGTATTCCAGGGCGCCATTGTCCCTGACGTTGGGCCAGGCGCCGCCGTTCAGGGAGTGCAGGAGGTAGTAGTCGAAATACTCGACCTGGCAGCGGTCCAGCTGCTCCTGGAAGATCCTTTTCGCGTCGTCTAAGCTTTTGACTTCCCAGACCGGCATCTTGTCGGCCAAATTGTAGGATTCCCTTGGATACTTTTTCAAAGCCTCGCCCGCGAATCTTTCCGACATGCCCTGGTGGTAGACCCAGGCGGTGTCGTAGTAGTTGACGCCGCCCGCCATGGCTCTGTCGATAAGCTCCTGGGCTTTTTCCTTGTCTATTTCAGATTGGTTTCTGCGGTCCTTCAGGGGAAGCCTCATAAGGCCGTAGCCCAGAAGGGAAACTTCGCCCGCGATACTGCCGAGCTTGCGTTTCGTCATTTCGCCTTTCTTTTTCCCGTTACTGCCTTCTTTCACGTCCGTGGTTTCCTTTCCTTGCTTGCAGCCTCCCAGGGCCGCCAGCGCGGCAACAGCCAGGGAGCCTTTGATGAAATCTCTTCTGTTCATTTTTATCCTTCGATCTCCTTGTGAATGCGTTTGAGTTCCTTGGGAATTTCTATGCCCTGCGGGCATTTCTTCAGGCAGGCGCCGCACTCCACGCAGGAAGTGGCCATCGCGTCACTGCCAAGCGCCTCGTAAGCTTTTTTCGTCACGGAAATCCTGGCGGAGCGCCTGTAGTCGTTGTAGATCTTGAAGATGTCGGGGATGGCGACGCCCACGGGGCAGGGCGTGCAATAGCGGCAGCCGGTGCAGGGCACGATGCCGGCTTCCTTGTAAGTC
>JAGCGH010000103.1 GCA_017649705.1 bacterium | reverse complement strand
CCCGCCATGGTTGAGCCGTCGGGGTTGGCGCTTCCGTTAAGCATCAGTACTTTCATGATTATTATCTCCTGTAAAAGTTTTGAATGTTATTTTACTTTGTCATCGGCAGATTCGCCCTTTAACAGATACGGTTCTAGCAAAGCGTTCAGCTGGAGCTTGGCGAAGCGCTCCACCCAGTCTTCCGGCGTGAACTCCGCGTCGCTCATGCACCAGCAGGCCATCATGCCGTACAATTGGCAAAGGAAAAGCCTGACGAGCTCTTCTATGGGCGCGTTCTTTCTAAGCATCCCTTCCTTAACGGCGTCCTTGAAAAAATCCCTCAGATGTTTGAGGTCGTAGGCGTATTTTCCGCCGCACATGTCGCCGGGCGCGTCCTTAGGGTCGATGACTTCCCTCACCCACTGGCGGCAGAGCTCTAAGCCGCCGCAGGTCACGCCTTCCATGAACCCCTTGAAATAAACCGTCAGTTTTTCCGCGAGCGTGCCTTTGTGCGATCTGGCCATGCGGTCAACTTCCCCGAACCAGTTTTCGCAGCACTCGAATATGATCTCTTCCTTGCGCTTGAAATAAACGTAGAAAGTTCCCTTGGCCACGCCGCAGGCTTTCGTGATATCCTCGACGGAAATGTTCTGGAAGCCGCGCTCCTCTATGAGCCGGCAGCCCGTCTCATAGAGCTTTTTGCGCGTCTCCTGCGCCTCAAGCTGTCTTTTGTTCATGGCAATTCCTCATTTTTAAAGAGAACGCCGCCATTGTAGCACATGATTGACCGAAAGTCAATGACCGCAAGTCAGCGGCAGGGCCAAAAAACGCCCGCGGAGGGCGGGCGTTCTTGTTTGCGCTTGCTTTAAGCTCGCTTATTTTTTCTTGTTCATCTTCAGCATAAGGCTCTTGCCGCTCTTTTCCGTCACGGTCACGTTGATGTCCTTGCGATAAATGTCCCCTCTTATCCTGGACGAGAAGGGAATGGCGTAGGTGCCGGGTTCCAGGCGGTTGTAAAGGTCCGTGTAATAGGAGTATTTGATCTTCAGCGTGGTTTGATTCTTTTTCTGGTTGACGCTGAGAACGGAGTCGACAACATTCTGGCCTTTTATAAGGTCGCCTAATTTCACTTTGTTTTTCGACGCCTTTAAGGATACTCCGCCGCTTATGAAGACCGCATCCGAAAGGACAAGGCTCGAAGGAAGCTCGACGATCTCTTCGGGTTTCTCGATGGCGAAGGGGAAAACAAGCGTGGCGTTTATCGCAGTCATGCGGGACGCGCGCACTTTGCTTTCTTTAGTAAGATCAACCTTCGCTTTGAAGGCTTTCAAATCGAAGGTGTTTTTCTTATCGTCAGCCATGATGTTGACTTTAAGGTCCTGGGTGACTTTATTCAGAGAAAAAGCCGTCGAGCCGTCGTCAGGGTGGACAGAAAGCGCGTAGACGCCGTCGTGATCAGCGACATGCCCGAAGCACCAGCTTTCGGCCAGCATCGGATTGCTGATAACAGGGTCCTGGCCTTTTTTATGATGTCCTTAGTGAAATCGCAGGCCCTTTCATAAACCTCCCGGAAGGATACCAGCCCGTCTTTGTCAGTGTCGGCGGCGCAGGCGGCGCAAAAGGAAAGGAGCCCTTTGGTGAAAGCGCT
Source organism: bacterium (assembly GCA_017649705.1). Taxonomy (GTDB): domain Bacteria; phylum Auribacterota; class UBA3054; order UBA3054; family UBA3054; genus UBA3054. Next base: position 1,077 of record JAGCGH010000103.1, on the reverse strand, counting down.
GTTCTCGCCTATGTCTTGCGACGCCTGATTCTTTCTGGCGGCGCACAGAAAGACGCAGTCGCTGACTTTGAGATCGGCTCCCGGAGGGGCGTTTTGAACTTTTATCTCGGAAAGTTTTGATTGGAAAGCGTCGGCAAAACCCTGGGCATAGCCGTCTTCCTCAAACATGCCGCCGGAATGGCAGGCGTCAATTATGATGACGACTTTCACGCCGTCCCTGAAAAGCGATATGTCGTACGCCAGATCCTCGGCGGTGTAGTCGGCGTTGTAAGTGCAGACGCTATAAACGGGATCGTCCGAACCGTGGGAGGAATGGTAATAGAGGAAAGAGTCGCCCTCCACCAGCTTTTCCGCGCATTCATGGATGATCTCCCTTATGTTATCTTTCATTCCCTGCTCGTCCAGCAAGGTTTGGAATTTATTGTACACTCCGCCTTTCTTCAAGGCTGCCGCCATCATCTTGGCATCGTTTACGGCTCCCTTCAGCGGTTTGGATCGCGTATATGAAGTGTCATATTTGTTCAATCCCACCGTCAGGCAGCAGTTGGTGTGGCCCTCTTGTTCGCACGTCCCTTCCAGCGTTACCCGGTTCGGCAGGACGCCCTCAGGCAGAGGAAGCTCGGTAAAGAAATTAGAGCCTTCCACGACCTGGGCCGTGAAGTTGGTTATGACCTCGCCGCTTACGGTGTAGGTCACTTCGACGCTTTTTCCTCAGCGGCAAGACAAAGCGCGCAGAATACTGCGGCCGCGAATATGAGAGATCTTTTCATTTTTGGATAACTCCTCGTTTGTAATAGCAAATCTTATTATCTGCCATATTTTACCACAAAAAGCGTGCCCATCCCACTTCTCGGCCGCTCAAAACCCTCATCGATCTGCGGTACGAAATTATAAGAGCAAGCAATAAAAAGCGAACTTTGCTAAAATAGGATAAAGGTTTGATAATAACCGCAACCACGGTAAACTTATGCGTATCAAAAATTTTATGTTGATCCTGGCGCTGATCCTCTGCGCCGGTATGGCTTACGCCAAGGGCGGCGGGAAGCTTAATATCCAAGTCAACTCCGATTACGATTT
>JAGCGH010000102.1 GCA_017649705.1 bacterium | reverse complement strand
GTGATGTCTTCGCGGTTCGCGTCCTCGGGGAGGAGCATCGTCTGCTGGAACTTGGTGTAAGAGAATTCGCGGCGGAGGTAGTGTCCCTTGTGCTCTTTCTCCTTGTTCTCCACTTTCTTTTCCATGTTGATCACGAGGTCTCCTTCTTCGTCCAGATGGACGTTGAAGTCTTCCTTGGTCATGCCCGGGGCGGCGAGCTCCAGCTCATAGGCTTCCGGGGTTTCGATGACGTTGATCGCCGGGCAGGTGGCCTTCGGGCGGTCCATCCAATTGGTGTCAAAGAAATCGTTGAAGATGTCCGGCATCCAGGTGTTGTGTCTTGCAGGTAACATGGTTTAAGTCTCCTATACTTTAAGTTTAACGTTTCTGTTTTTTCTGCGCCCCGCTTCCGAAGCGCTTTCGACAGGAGAATAGGCAAAGTCAGGACCAAAGGCCTGAAATGGACAAAATGGCAGATGTAACTGCCTAATTGTCAATAAGTTATGACAAATTGTCATCCTTTTGCCAATTCCGGGCAAAATCCGTATCTTTGTACACCCATGGATGAAAGCAAGCTCAACTGGTACGCCCTGAAGGTGTTTTACAACAAGGTCTTCGAGATCGAGGCCCTGCTGGCGGACATGGGCCTGGAAACCTACATTCCGGTCCGGCAGGTCCGGTTGAAAGGGGAGGAGCACATGCGCGTCGCGCGCCGTCTGGCGACGCCGGACGACCGCCGGCGCGACAATCAGTTCGTTCAGGCCGGCCCGGTCATCTTCAAGCGTGTCCCGATCGTCTCCTCGCTTCTTTTCGTCCGCGCGCCGAAGGAGCGGCTTCCCGAGGTCAGCGCCAGTGTCGACGGCAAAGGCTTCGTGTACAAGATGGCGGACCGCAAGACGGACGCGGTCATCCCCGACAAGCAGATGGCGATGTTCCGGATGGTGTGCTCATCCGGCGCCGACGGGTTGGAATTCTTCAGCGACGAGGACATGACCCGCTACAAAGCGGGGGACAGGGTCCGTGTGCTGGAAGGCCCCCTGAAAGGGGCCGAGGGCTATATCAAGCGCATCCGGAAGGACCGCCGTCTGCTCGTTTCCATTGAAGGCTTCATCGCCGTGGCGACCTCCTTCATCCCTCCCCAGTTCCTGGAGGTCGTGGAGCCCGCGGGGCAATGATTATTCGCTGGCAGTCAGATTGAGCCAGTCGTAGAAGAAGCTGTACGAGAAAAGGAACAGCACCCCGGCGAGGAGCTTCCACCAGCCGGGCATCACCAGAAGCCAGAACAGCAGCATCAGCGGCGATCCGAAGAGTCTGACGACGAAGCGGATCGTGTTGTTCCAGGCGTGGTCCTTGGCTCTGCGGCACAGAACTTCCGCCGTCACCCACAGGGGCAGGCACAGCAGGGCCGCGAGGAGGAAGAGCGGAGCGGTGAGCACCGCCAGCGCCTTCTGCGGCTTCCGCACGGGCTTCACCGCCTGCCAGGCCGCCTCGTAGTTCTCATCGTCCGGAAGACAGGTGATCAGGGAGGAGATGCGCCGGCCGATTTCATCCCGGAAAGCCTGGAAGGTTTCGGCCTCGGTGCAGCTTTCGTGATCCTTCAGGAAGGCGTTCACGTCGATGGGGTCGCCGAAAGTGACGGTGCAGGGATAGCGGTAGCGGAAGAAACTTCCGTGCTCGATGCCGGTCGGGACCACATAGGTCTGGCGCTTCGCCGCGCTGGCGAACGCGATGCGGGCTATGCCCTTGCCGATGGGCAGGAGCGAATGCATGGGCCTGTGCCGGCCTTCGGGGAAGATGCAGAACGGTACGCCGTGTTCCAGGACATCATCCACCTCGGCGAAGATCTCCAGGTTGCGCAGCACGCTTTGGGCCCCGTCGCGGATGCGGGCCATCGGGACGATGCGGATATAGCGGAGGAACTTGGCGACGGCGGGCTTTTTGAAGATATCGGCCCGGGCGCCGAAGACGGTGGGCGCTTTCCGGGTGCGGAGGACGACCATGGCGTCCATCAGGGTGCTTGTATGGTTCGGAGCGATGATGACGGCTCCGTCTTCGGGCAGTTTGCCACGCACGTGCGCCTTGTTGTAGCTGGCGCGGGTATTCGGGTCGGCGAAGGCCCGCAGGAGTTGGTACCCGAAGCTTTTTTCCCAGATTTTATCCATCTCGACGACTGAAAAGGCCGGCCACGGTCAGGCCGGAAATGATATGCCAGATACCCCACCACGCCGTGATGACGAGCATGCCGCCGTGGGGGGGGAAGTTCGTGAAGAGGGGGGTGCCCAGCAGGAGCACGAGACCCAGACCGGAGTTCTGGATGCCGGTCTCGATGGTCAGGGTCTTGCGGTCCTTTTTCGGGACCCTGAAGACCGTTCCGACCGAAAAGCCGATGCAGAGCGCCAGGAAGTTGTGGATGAGCACGACCAGGAAGATGTATTTGACGCACTTCAGGAAGGCGTCCATGTTGCTTGCGAAGGAGAGGATGACCATCGCGATGAAAAACAGGATGGAGATCCACTGCAGGGGCTTCTTGAGGGCGTTCGCGACCTTGGGC
>JAGCGH010000101.1 GCA_017649705.1 bacterium | reverse complement strand
TGTGTGCTGCAGCTGTCCCTTTTTTCGGGACAGCTGCAGCATTTTAGGCGGTTTTTGACGCAACCCTCCATCTTTTTGGGACCGCTTGTACTTTCCTGATTTTGGTTGACTCCGATTGGAGCCTTCCCCTGAAAGAAGTTGACTCTGGTTTAACTTTATTACTGGTGTAGGTTGACTCTTGTCACTATCCCTACTTTTGGTTGTCTATCCAGGCCTTATCCCGTTCAGGGGTTGACCGACGGCCGGAGGCCGGAGGGAGACCCCTGAACGACAGGCAAAGATACACTGTTTTCCGGGATTTCCAAGGCGCGTGCAGATAAGATGGCCTTCTCACGATAACTGATCCACCACTTCTTGATGGCGCCCTCATGGGTCGCCGCCTGGGCAGGTGTCATCATGTCAATGCTCATGTGAGGCCTTTCGTTATTATAGAAGTCAACGGCACGGGAGACGGCCGCGATGACTTCTTCCAGGCGTGTGAAGCGGATGTCTTTCAGAAGTTCATTCTTCATAGTATTGTTGATGCGCTCTGCCTGAGCATTGTCCTTTGGGTCTCCGGTTTCTGTCATGCTGATGCTGATATGATTGCGCTTCAACAAGTCCACATAATCAGAACTGGCGTATTGTATACCTCGGTCGGAATGATGGATGAGATTGACTGCCGCCTTCCCGCCAATGCGTTTCAGCGCCATTTTCAAAGCCTCCAGCGGATAGATGGTTTCCAGGGTGGGGCCGACACTCCAGCCGACAACCTCTTCCGTATATGCATCCAGGATGAGGGATAGATAACAGAAGATATAGTGATAGGCGTCCACCCAGATGGCGATATATGTCATATCGCTTACCCATAGCTGGTTTGGCCCATTCGGAATGAAGTCCTTGACTATATTCGGATATGTCGGCAATCCATGCGTGGAGTCCGTTGTCTTAGGCTTACGCACCTTTAGGCGGACCTTCAGATGATTTTCGTCGATGATGTCGGCAAAGCGGTCTCGGCCAACCGGACAGTTCCCGTCAAAAGCCTGTCTGTACATATACCAGAGCTTCATCCCGCCTATCCCGGGATCCTTGACACGAACAGACTTGACGAACTCCAGGGCGAACGCTTCCTGAGCCGCCTTTCTCATCACTCTAGACTCATCGTGCTTGTAATATGCCTGCTTCGTTACACCAAACAGCTCGCAAAGGAGCCGAACCCCGTATCGGACGGGATTCTTTGCGTGCAGGTTCTCTACTGCTTGGCGCCAGCTTTTTTTCTTATCGAGATCTTGAACTTGGACTCGGCAACATTGATCAGTTCTTCGTAGGCCTCGGCTTTGATTTCCGCTTTCTCAAGCTGGGCGCGCAGGCGTAGTACTTCTTCCTGAAGAGATTGTACATCCTCAGGCATCTTCGCGGAAGACGGCTCCGTCTGAACAGACTCCACTTTCCGCGTCTTAACATTCGTCGTAAGCTTCACCATACGTTGTGCGTGCGGATTCTCTTCTGCAAAGATAGCAATCCATCGCATAATCGTAGTCTTACTTACCGGAAGAATCTTGGCAATCTGTCTGAATGAGAGTCCCTCTCTTACATACAGATCAATCGCTTTGTCATAGTAAAGATCCCGTGTCTTTGTTTGATACTGAAACATTGTGACTCGTGTGTTTACGAGTCAACTTTTTTCAGGGAAAGACAGCTGCGTCACTGTCCCATTCTTAATTAATCAACTTTTAGGTTGATTTTTCAAATAGAATGAATTATCTTTGCAAGGAAAGAACGGGACATGAGATTCGAGAGAATATTGGAGAACGGGCGGTTGTGGGCCGTGATGTATGAGGGTGATAGCGTAAACATCCTTGAGCGGGTTAGACTGAACAAAGTGCGCGATTTCTTGATCTCGATAGGAGTATTTGATTATAACGGCTTTGAAGATTATAATGAAGAAAACGGCTGATAGAGAATTATCTGTGCTGGAAGAGCATGAGGTAAGAACGGATTGGAGAGCGAAAGCGCAATGGCGGCGGGAAAACCGGCACTGGCTTCGCTATTCCGGATTCATTGCCGTGGCGGTCATACACCGTTTGGCGGAGCTCAAGATGAGCCAGAAAGAACTGGCCGAAAAAATGGGCTGCTCTCCCCAATACATTTCCAAACTACTCAAAGGGTCAGAAAACCTGACGCTGGAAACGATCTCCAAATTGGAAGAAACCCTTGGTCTGGACCTCGTCCGAAGTGCATTCTCTCCTGTTGATGGCTATGAGGATCAAACTCCGCGATATCATCATGTCGCAGAGCCGGATTCTTCCTCATATGGAGAGAAAGAATTATAGTTTCTGCTTGCAGTCGTCGAAGTCGGCGATGAGCCAGCGGCCGTCCTGGAGGACGAGGTTCATCCGATGCCTGCGCGGCTCGCCGGAAGGTTCGCCGCCTTCCTCCCACAGATCCCGTACGCTGACCGTCGCAAGAGCTTGGTCCGGAGCGGTACGGACGACGGATTCTACGGAGTAAAAAGGGAGTGCGCCACCGTTACCGGTGACAAGATTGTACAGCCACTCGCTGTCATCGATGGTGCCGTCTTCGGCCGCGGGTGCATTAAAAGCATCGGCAAAAGCCTTGTACAGGTCGTCCGTCATAAAGCCGGCTGCCTCCGGAAGTAATTTGTGGTCAGGAATATAGCGGCACAGTTGAAGGACGCGGGGGAAGAGTTCGGGCGCCGCAGCGCCGGAAACTTCCGTATCTGTCCGGAAGAAGACAATCTTGCTTCCATCCTTGCGGTCGGCCCAGACGAGTTCTCCGTCCTTGTTGAGGGAAAAGGATCCCGCACCGTCGGTGTAGTCGGTCTCTACGACATACTCCGTGTCTCCTTCGTGCTCGAAAGAAAGATAGTTGTGGATGCCGTCCTTGTAAACGAGTTTGCCTGAGCGGGAAGGGACAGCTGTCATCTCCCAAGTTTCATACTGGGCGAGTCCCGGCTCATGCCAGCCGATCTGTACGTGGTAGCCGCCCTCCGCCGGAGTCAAGACGGCGGCGATACGTTCGGCGGACTTTTCCGCCCAACAGCCCTCCCAATCCTGCAGCGAGGGAACCCGTCCGCATCCTGCAGGAATCAGGGCGCAGCCAAGGGCACATAAAACAAAAAAGCGCAGTTTCGTCATAAAACCAGAATCAATTATCGGATGAAATGCATTCCGGCCCAAGGCTCGTCACCCCGGCCGGGAGCCGGCTTGCCGCCCGTTGATTTGAGGAGCCACGCCATATTGTTGGCCAGGGCACGCATGGTCTGCATCCCTTCTTCATCCAGCGCCGCCTGGCCGGGCTCGCGGCCATAAACGATGTTCCAGTATTGAGATGTGACAATCGGCATATTCAACATCTGGAAAGGCAGATTCAAAGTCTCGAAGGAGGCCGTCGCGCCCCCTCGGCGGCAGACGGCCACCGCAGCGGCCGGTTTGCCCTGGATAGAAGCCCCATTGGAATAAAAGGCACGCTGGAGGACGGCCATCAAGGCCCCGTTGGGTTGGCCATAATAAACCGGCGAACCCACGATCAGGGCATCGACCTCCGCGAATTTCTCACTGATCGTATTGCAAACATCATCCGTAAAGATGCACGCACCCTGGTTGTTCTTGCAAGCACCGCAAGCGATGCAACCCCGCACCGGCTTGTTATCAATCCAGACGGTTTCACTCTCGATGCCGTTCAGCGCAAGCTGCTTGGCGATCTCTGCCAGCGCCAGCGCGGTATTGCCCTCGGGGCGGGGGCTGCCATTTATCAAAAGAACCTTCATATCAATCGTTTATTTAAAATCCGAGAGCCATTCGACAATCATCGCCAAGGCCTCCGGAGCCATTGTCTCCTCAATCTGGCGATATTCGGCGACGGCGCCGGTGGTACAGTGCTGGAAAAGATGGTTCAGCCCTTCGAGGGCCTCCACCTGATTTTTGGGATTCGACGGCAAACCGCTGCGCAGCGCAGCGAGGTTGCTTTCGGCGTCCACCTGAAGATCCTTGGTGCCATTGATGGCCAGGACGGGACAGGCAATGTCGCCCAACAGCGGCCGCATATCCAGCGAAAGGAATTTCGTCATCCACGGCATTTGGATCTGCTGCAAGACCGCCTGGAAATTCTGTTTCAGCGCATCCGGGACATCCAACTCATTGGGAGAAGGCAACCGGTCGCCCCGAATCTGGGCCGTTGCCGCTTTTTCCATCGCCGCGCAATACTTCTCCACGAGCTCTTCCGGGATTCCCGCCGCTGCCAGTGAAGTCCGGTTCTGCGCCAGGATCGCTTGCAGTCCTGAAACGGCCACGCCGGCCAGGCTGACGATGAAATCAACCTTTTTATCCGCCCCCAGCATCATCGCGATGGTCCCGCCTTCGCTGTGGCCGATGACGCCCACCTTGTCGAAACGCCCCCGAAGCAGTTGGATGCCGGCAAGAGCATCGTCTCGGAAATCTTCAGAAGTTGCGTTGAGGACATCGCCGGTAGAGCCGCCGACACCGCGGTCATCATAGCGGAGCGTGGCAATGCCCGCCCGGCCCAGGGCGTCCGCAATCACGGCAAAGGGCTTGTGCTCGAAAACGGTTTCATCCCGGTCTTCCTGACCGCTGCCGGTGACAAAGATCAAGGCGGGCGTCTTGCGGGAATACCCTTCCGGAAGCACCAGCGTGCCTTCCAGGTGCGCATCTCCATTGTCGAAAGAGACCTCTTCCGTCTGATACGGGAACGGGCCCTTCGGCGTCTGCGGACGGTTCAGCTTGACTTCACCAGGTGCAAGTGTCAGCGGCAGGGACAGGCCGGATTGCTTGAAGGTGCCGACGATCTGTTTTCCCAGCCACAGGCCGTCATAGCTTGCGCCGATCATGGGAACCTGGATGATGACTTTCCCCGTCTCGTTCCGCTCGACCCGGACAGGAATACCCTGCGCACCCTGATCCGGCGAATCCATGGAAGGTTCATCGTCCAGATGGAAGACAAGCGTAAGTTTCGTTCCCTGGACTTCGATTTGTCCCGACCAGGTGCCGGTCTGGGCCTTCGACAGGAACGCGAAGGAGATCAGCAGGACTACGATGGAAATTAATCTTTTCATGGAAATCATTCTTTTCATGGTCATTACAGGCCCTCCGCTACCCTTTCTTCACAATCCTTCATGGCATCGAGGGTCTTCTGCAGCACCTCGTCCAAAGGCCATCCCAGCATCTCCGCCCCTTGCTCGATAACCTCGCGGGAACAGCCGGCGGCAAACGCCTTGACTTTATACTTTTTCTTAAGGGACTTCAGTTCCATGTCCTGAACGCTTTTCGACGGACGCATCAGTGCCGCCGCCCCGATCAAACCCGTCAGTTCGTCGGTGGCGAAAAGCACCTTTTCCATCGTGTGCTCCGGTTTCACATCCACGTGCATCCCGTAAGCGTGGCTGATGATCGCGCGGATCATCTCTTCGCCGACCCCGCCTTCGCGCAGCAGTTCCGGCGCCTTGATGCAATGCTGCTCCGGATACATCTCAAAATCGATATCGTGCAACAGGCCCACGATTCCCCAGAAATCCTCATCTTCACCAAAGCCCAATTCCCTG
>JAGCGH010000100.1 GCA_017649705.1 bacterium | reverse complement strand
GCTTGTCACCGGAACTAACCCCTCGATGTACAAAGGCGATTCTCGCCCGGTGGAATGCGTTTCCTACAACGACCTCCGCGGATCCGAGAACGGCGCTTTATGGCCGAAGAGCTACGACGTGGACGCCAACTCCTTCTTCGGCATCCTTCGCGCCAAGACCGGCCTGACCTTCGATCTGCCCACCGAATCTCAGTGGGAATACGCCTGCCGCGCCACAACCACCACGGCTTTGAACAGCGGCAAGGATCTGACGGACGAGGATCAGGACTACAACGTGGGGGAAGTGGCCCGCTATTATTACAACCGCAAAGACGGGAAGGGCGGTTTCGAGGAACACACCACGGTCGGCTGCTATGAGCCGAACCTCTGGGGCCTCTACGACATGCACGGCAACGTGAACGAGTGGTGCCTCGATACCTATCAGCCCAGCCTCGGCACCGATCCCCTGACGGAGCCCGTTGGCACGAGCTGGGGATTTTACCGCGCCATAAGGGGCGGAGCCTGGTCCGCCGGCAGCGACCGCGCCGCCAAATGCCGCTCCGCTTTCCACGACAGTCTCAAGCCTGAACAGGACGACATGTACTGCGGCTTCCGCGTCACATTGGTCACGAGCCCCTTCGAGACTCTGCCTGACCGCGCCCAGAGGACCTTCGAGTATGAGCTGACCTCCGGAACGGAAAATTCCCTGCCTGTCTTCCAGGTCTCATTCTTCGGCAAGCTGAAAGACGGCAGCGAAGAGCCGCTGGAGAATCTCGGCAAGCTCGAATACGACGGCGCCTGCGGAATAGCGGTGGGAACTGGAACGCACAAATTGACCTGGACGCCCGACGACGCTTACGTCGACCAGATGGACGACGTCGTATTAAGGGTCGAATCTGAGGAAGTGACCGGCCAGGCCACCTATCTCGTCCTCGACACCTTGACGGGAACAATGCGCGCATCTTCTTCCGGCCCCGCAGTCAGTGGAGATAAGTGCCGCACTGAAGAGATCTGGCTCAGAAGGATCGAATCGGAAAGTTTGAGCAACGCCTGCTACGTCGGCATTTTCGAGCTGACCCAGAGGCAGTGCCTGAACGCGGTAGGCGGCAATCCTTCCGTCTTTCCCGGCGACACGCGCCCCGTTGACAGCGTCTCCTACGACATGCTCCGCGGAGCAGATTTGGGTTCCGCTTACCCGGATAACCGGGAAGTGGACGAATACAGCTTCTTCGGCAGATTCAGGAAGACCTTCGGAAACGGCTTCGATTTGCCCACCTCGGCGCAGTGGGGCGCGGCCTGCCGCGCCGGAACCACCACGGATCTTAACACCGGAAAGGATCTGACGAACGATAACTCCTGTCCGAACATGGATGAAGCCGGCCGTTACGCTTACGACTGGACCGACGAAAAAGGCGGATACCGGACCAATCACACCGCCGTCGGTTCCTATGTCCCGAACAGCTGGGGCCTCTACGACTGCCATGGCAACGTTGCCGAATGGTGTCTTGACTGGAACTTAAGAAACTATTACCGCGTAACAAGAGGCGGAAGTCACTACTCAAGAGCCAGAGACTGCACTTCCGGTTCCGGATACCCCATGTCCCCCATGTCCATCAACTACGAATATGGCTTGAGGCTGGCCATCGGAGAGTAATTCCGACATATCCCTTAAAAACAGAAGGCGTGCGTCCCTTTTGGGACGCACGCCTTCTGCGTTAATATAAAATTTGTTCAAAGCTCTTCGCAGGGAATGAGAAGGGCGGTGCCGTTTTCCAGGTCATTGAAATCGATGTTGGAGCGTTTAAGGAGCCTGCGGAATTCGTCGAGGCTCTCCGGGTAGAGGACGCGGGCCGCGATGACCTTGCAGTAGGAGTAGTGGTCCATCTCGGTCCTGAGTCCGGCGAATATAGGTATCCTTTGTCCCATGAATTTCTGGATGGAGCTGGAGTCCACGATGCAGGCGGTGTCGAGGCCGGAGGCCGTGAGGGCGGTTAGAAGGTCTTCAAGAAGTTCTTCTTTGGCGAGTTTGATAATGAGGAGCTGCATAATTTTTATTCCGCGCTGTGGTCCTCCCCGGCGCGCCTGATTCCGTAGCGCGTCAGGGCCGGTCCGATTATTTCCGTGAAGATGGTGGTGAAGAGCAGAAGATTGATGATCATCTGGCTCATTTCAAAATTTCCGAAGTAGATGTTGAGGGGCCTGAACTCCCTTCTTATGATGACCGCCAGGGCGATGGCGATACCGACCTGTGAGACCAGGCCGTAGCCGATGTTCTTCCTGATGACGTCATCCGCTTTGCCGATGAGGCTGCCAAGGTAGGCGCCGCCCACCTTGCCGGCGATCCTGCTCACGGTGTAGACGGCCGCCAGGGAGAGCATGAAGGCGTTGCAGCAGGCGTTGAGGCGGAGCTGCGCGCCGGCCAACACGAAGAAGGCCGCGTAGATGGGAGGCGTCAATTGGTCGATGGCGTTAAGGAGCCTTCCCGTGGAGAAGCGCCCGACGTTGGCGACGGTAAATCCGAAGGCCATGTTGCAAAGGAGCTCGGAAAAGCCGAACCTGGTGGCAAGCCCGTCGCAGAAGATTATGGAGGCGCAGACAAAAAGCAGCATCTCGGCCTGGAGAGTGATGCTCTTAAGGACGGGGAGCATGGCCAGGCCCAGGAGCCCGCCCAGCCCCAGAGCGCCCAGAATGCGCAATAAGGGCAGGACGAAGGCCTGGACGATAGAGATACCGTCCGAGTTGAGAGAGCCCTTCAAAAAGGCCGCTGCGAAGGCGTAGACGATTAATGCCAGGGCGTCGTCGAGGCCCACTACCGCGAGCAGGGTGGTGGTGACGGGGCCTTTGGCTTTCATCTGCCGAAGCGTCATGACCGTGGCGGCGGGCGCCGTGGCGGAGGCCAGGGAGCCCAGAAGCACGGAAAGCGGCAGGTCTTTTGTCAGAAGGAAGGTGCAGAAAGAAACGAGAACGAAGGAGACAAGCGTTTCGAAGATGACGATGGTCGCCACGCAGAGGCCGACTTTTTTGAGCCGGTCCATTTCCAGTTCGGAGCCTATCGTGAAGGCGACGAAGCCCAGGGCGAAATCGTTGGTGATGTCGAAACGCAGCAGATCAAAACTTCCGGAGTAGATCGTATGCCCCAGAATGACGCCGGCTATGACGTAGCCGGTGACGCGGGGGAGCTTGATCATCTCCGCCAGGCGCCCCACGAAGAAGCCCATCAGCATGGCTACGCCGATGGTCAGGAGGGGGCTGCCGAGAAAGTTTTGAAAGTTGTCGAGCATCAGGCGTTCTCAGCGGAGTCCGCGGCAATGATGTCGTAAATGTCGCCGGGAGTCGGGGCGTCCATAAGTTTCTGGAAGAATTCCCGGTCCTTGAGGCGCATGACGACTTTCGCCAGGAGCTGGAGATATTCCCTGCGGTCATTGCCGGGGGCGATGATGAGGATGACAAGGTTGACGGGCTTGCCGTCCACGGAGTCGTAGCGGATGCCTTCCAGGGATCGGCCGATGGCCACTGTGAAGGTGTCGGTCTCCGGGCAGCGGGCGTGGGGGACCGCGATGCCGATGCCGATACCGGTGCTCATAAGGCGCTCCCTGTCCAGAAGCTCGTCGTAGAGGGTCTCCACATCCTCCCTGATGTTTTCGTTGACGGCGATTTCCGCCATCTCCCTCAGCACTTCCATTTTGTTCTGGCTTTTAAGGTCGATGACGCGTTCTTTCGTAAGGTAAGGCAGAATGCTTATCATGTTTTTATCCTTAGAGATTTTCAGTTATGAAATTCAGTATGCGGGTGAAAAGGTGCGGCGTGGTGTGGGGACCGCCGATGCCGTGGTCCTTGTTGGGGACGTAGTGCGTTTCGAACTGTTTGCCGGCCTTGACGAGGGCTTCCTGCAGAAGCAGGGAGTTCTGGAAGTGGACGTTGTCGTCCGCGATGCCGTGAATGAGGAGAAGCTTGCCGGTGAGGCCGGAGGCGAAACTGACGGGAGACCACTTGCCGTAATCAGGGTTTTCCTGGGGCGTGGACATGAATTTCTCGGTGTAGACGGTGTCGTAGAAACGCCAGTCGGTGACGGAGGCCACGGCCACGCCCAGCTTGAAGACGTCGCCGCCCCGGACCATCAGGCTGGAGGCCATGAAGCCGCCGTAGCTCCAGCCGAAAACGCCGATGCGTTTTTTGTCCACGTAGGGCAGCGAGCCCAGGAACTTGGCGGCGTAGATCTGGTCCTCAACTTCGTAGCGTCCCAGCTGCTTGTAGGTGCACTTCAGAAATTCCTCGCCGCGCCAGCCGGTGCCGCGCCCGTCCACGCAGGCCACGATGTAGCCTCTCTCCGCCAGGTAGCGCTCCCAGCCGAACTGCCAGCCTTCCGCGGCGGCCTGGGAATGCGGGCCGTTGTAGAAGGTCATGAAGAGGGGATAGCGCTTCTTGGGATCAAACTTATAGGGCTTTATGATCCAGCCGAAAAGTTTCGTCTTTTCCGGCGTCACGAAATGGAACATCTCCTTTTTCGTGACGGGGTAGTCTTTCAGGAGCTTTTTGAGGGCGGCGTTGTTTTCCAGCACGCGCAGGGCTTTGCCGTCTGAAGCGTGGAGCGTGTAGACGGGCGGCGCCTGGTTGGTCGAGTGGCAGTCGATGAAGAGGGAGGCGTCGGAATTGAAGGTGACGCTGTGCGTTCCCTGGCCAATGGTCACGCGCTCTAATTTTTCGCCGTTCAAGCCTACCTTGAAGAGCTGGCGCTGCAGATGGTTCGTCTTGGTGGTCTCGAGATAGACGAGCTTTTTCTTCTCGTCTATCGCCTTGACGGCGGAGACGTCCCATTCGCCGCTGGTCAGGTGGCCGAGGTACGTCCCGTCCAGCTTGCAGCGTATGACGTGCCAGCGTCCGCTCCTGCTGGTCCTCAGCAGGAACTCCGGGCTCCCCTTGAGGAAATAAAGCATTTGATCTATGTCGCAGTAGCGTTCGTTGGCTTCCTCGTAAACGCATTCCAGCTCAGTTTTGCCTTTCTGGACCCTCAGCCACTCAAAGTGATTCTGCAGCCTGTTGACGACGAGAAGATAGAGATATTTGCCCGTGGGCTCCCACTGGAGGGTGGGGATATAGATGTCGTCTGATCCCGTGTCGAGCTTCACGGTCTTCTTGCTCTTCAGGTCGAAGACGTGGCAGGTCACCTTGGAGTTGTCCTCGCCGGCCCGGGGGTATTTGTAGACGAAGGGCTTGGGATAATCCGTGCCGTGGTAGAAATCGATGCGGTATTCTTTCACCCTGCTCTCGTCGAAACGGAGGTAGGCGACGCTCTGGCTGTCGGGGGACCACTGGTAGCCGTAGGTCATGTACCACTCTTCCTCGTAGACCCAGTCGGGGGCGCCGTTGATCACTTTCGTCGCCTTGCCGTCCTTGGTAAGCCTGATCTCCTTGCCGCTCACGAGGTCTTTTATGTAAAGGTCGTTGTCGAGGACAAAGGCGACCTTCTTGCCGTCCGGGGAGAAGGAGGCCAGTCTCTGGCGCTTCTTCACGGAAACAGGCGTCACGGTCTTTTTTTCAAGGTCGTAAACGAAGTAGGAAGCGTAGAAGGTGCGGCGGTAGATCTTCTCGAAATCAACTGCCAGGAGAAGCTTCTTCTCGTCCTTGCTGAAGGCGTAGCTGTGCAGTTTCTCGGCGCCGATCTCTTTGCATTTCGCGATATCGAAAAGCGTTTTCAAAAGCTTGCCGCTTTTAAGGTCGTAGACAGTCACGCGCTTGGAATCTTCCAGGCGGGAATAAGTTTTCCCGGAATTCATGAAACGGAACTGGGGAATGCCTTTGGAAGAAAAAAGCTTTTCCTTGTAGAGCGCCTCGATGGTAATCGACTTCATCTTAATTCTTATGGTTTAAGGTTAATTTTATTCCAGTGATTTTTTCGCGGGATCTTTGATCTTCGGGTCTCCCTTGGGGAAGAGCCTTTTTGTCTCAAACCTGGGGTCGCGGCCGCGCCGGCCCTGGAAGTAATCCTCGCATTTCTTGATGTCCTCGGGGGAGACTTCGCGCTTGAATGGGAGCGTCGGCGTGTCCACGACGTAGCGCCTGAGCCAGGTTAGGCAGATGTCGCCGGACAGGAGGAGCGCTTCGGGCGAGAGATACTTTATGCTGTCGTCGCCGGTGTGGCCGAAATTGGTGCCGGCGCCGTAGCGGCCGTACTGCACGACCGGGATGCCCACGGCGGCCAAGGGCGTGCCGTCGGAGCTCATGGGACCCCTGGAGCAGCGCAAATTACGCTTCTTCTCGAAAAAGAGAAGGCGCATGGAGGCGCCCAGGTCTTCCGGGCCGGAATAGAGGATGACGTCGTTGGCCAGGAGGGAGCCCATGACGTCGATGTTCAGTCCCAGGCGGTGCCTTTCCAAAAGCGTTCTGCCACTCGCGGGATCGAAAGATTTCTTGGCCCTTTCTTTCTTGTCGCTCTCGAAGAGCTCGTGGGCGTAGGCCAGGGAGCCGTGCAGCCCGGACTCCTCGCCGGAAAACAAAACGAACCTCAGAGTCCTTTTCGGCTTCTTTTTGGCCAGGACTCTGGCCAGCTCCATGGCTATGACCGTGCCGCCGCCGTTGTCCGTGGCGCCCGGGCACTGCCAGTGGGTGTCGTAGTGGCCGCAGATAATTATTATCTCCTCGGGGAAGTCAGTTCCTTTGATCTCGCCGACGACGTTGTGGCCCCAGACGTATTTTTCCTCGTTCGCGATCGTGATCTTCATCTCGCATTCCTCCTTCGCCTCGACGAGGGGAAGGGCGTCCTGGTAGGGGATGGTGATCGTTGGGAGATTGCCCCAGCTGGCGAAGTACTCGTGCCCGGTCAGCTGGCGGTGCAGATGCGTTTCATAGCGGCCGTCGATGAAGACTAGGGCCTTGGGCTTGTAACTAAGGAAGTGCTCCCTTTCCTCTTTGGGGATGCCTTGCGTGACCACGACGATCCTATCTTTGACTTCGGGAGTGATCGCTTCCTGGTAGCCCTGGACGGCGAAGAAGAGCTTTCCCGTTATTCCGCTTTTGGGAGTGGAGGAGCAGGGCATATGGACTTCACAGGGGACGTTCTTCCAGCTTCCCTTGCCGATCCTTGCTTCCGCTTTGCCACCTTTGTTGTCATAGGCCCAGAGGGGGAATTTATGCAAGAAGGCCCGCATGCCGAAGGAGCTGAATTTTTTCATTATGTATTCCGCGGCCTCATATTCGCCCTTGGTTCCCCCCAGGCGGGAGCCGATCGCTTCCGAAAGGTCGTGGAGATAATCGAAGGCGTTCTTTCCGGAGAAATTCCAGTCGTTCTCCGCGGCGGCCGGGAGAGTTTTTTTGAAAACTTTTTCTTTCATTTCTTTTTGCTGGGTTTCGCCTCTTTGCGGCGCGGGTCCTCCTGACCCAAAAAAGGATTGTAGTAGCCGAAGCGGACCTCTGGGAAATCATGCCTTATCCTGTCCATAAGGTTCAATACTCCCAGGGAAGGCTCGCCTGTCTTGATGCCGATGGTCTCGATGTACCAGTCGGGGTCGATGTTCAGGTTGCGCCACTGGATGAGATCCACGCCTGGATCTTCCAGGATCTTTTTCAGCGCCTCGTATTCCTCCACTTGGTCCGTGAAGCCGGGGAAGACGAAATAATTCAAGGATACGAAGACGCCGTTGTCCCTGGCCAGCCGAATGGAATTCATGACGTCCTCGAAACTGAAATTCGGATGGCAGTAGGCTTCGTAGTATTCCGGCCTGGCGGAATTCAGGGAGATCCTGACGCTGTCGAGCCCGGCTTCTATCACTTTTTCCAGTTTGTCGGTCAGCCCGCCGTTGGTGTTGAGGTTGATGGTGCCGTAGGGAGTTTTCTCCCTGATCATCCTGATGCTCTCTGCGATCACTTCCGCTTCCGTCAAAGGCTCGCCTTCGCAGCCCTGGCCGAAACTGGCGATGGGTTTTTCCGCGGAGGCGAAATGATCAACCACCAGCTGCGCGATCTCCTCCGCCGTGGGGGTGAAGGCGATGCGGTTCTGGGAGGCGCAGACGTGGTCGCCGGGCTGGAAGGAGATGCAGCCCAGGCAGTGGCTGTTGCAAGCCCTGCTGGTGGGCAGCGGCATTTCCCAGCGGCCCAGGGCATAGTTCCTGGCGGCGGGACAGCGGTAGGTGAGGCAGCAGTTGTCCATGAGATGGATGGCCAGCCGGTTGGAACTGTAAACTTTTTTTATCCTGGCTGCGCCCTGGCGGACCTTCGTCTCGCTGAAAGTCCGGCAGTCCTGCCTTTTGTCCTTGTCTATCCTGACGGCGGGGACCACGAAGCGGCCGTCGAGGAAGCCCACGGCGGTGTAGCAGTAAAGTGGCAGGATGGGAGCTTCGGGAAGCCGCTCGAAAGCCGGGCGCATAAGGGAAGTGTAGCCGGGCGCGATGAAAGCCGCCACCGCCTGGGCGGGGAAGTCGTAATAATTCTCAACGATGGCCGTGCGTCCCGACTCCTCGTCCCAGCCCAGGGGCAGCCTGCCCGGCAGGGTGAAGAGCTCGCTGCCCTCCGGAAGCTCGATCCAGCTCTCCGGCAGCGAACTCTCCGGCCCGGCCATGCCAAGCCAGGCGAACTCGGGGCAGTCGATGATCTCGCCCGCGGGGTCGGCAATAAGAAGTCTCGGTATGTCCATCAGTAGTAAAACTCCCTTGTGGAAGCGCGCAAAGCTTTTTTGATGACGGCGCGGTCGGGCTCGTAGGGAATGGCGATATCTTCCGGAAGGGGAAGGGGAGCGACATCCTCGGCGCCGGAGGCGGCCACCTTAAGGTTGTAGGCTATAACCATGAGCTTTTCCAGGTCCACGGTGTCCAGTATGTTGTAGGCGGTCAGAGTGTCCAGGGCGCCCTTCAGGCCCTGCTGGTGCCACTGCCAGAGAAGCACCGCGGCGTAACCGTTCAGGTCGGTCCATTCTCCGCGGCTTATCTTGAATTCCTTCTCAAGCTTTTTAAGCCCGCCCTTCAATCCCAGGCTGGCGAAAACATACCTGAGGTCGATGTGGTAAAGATCGAATTCCCTTCGGAACTCGCTTCTAAGGAAGGGCAGGTCGAAGCACTTTCCGTTGAAGGTGACGCATATCTTGTAGCGCTCCAGAACGTCGGGAAGCTCGTGCATGTTCTGGCCGTGGGTGAAGACCATCACGTCTGATCCGTCGTAGATGGTCGCGACGGTCGTGTAGTCAAGATCTTTTCCCAATCCGGTGGTCTCAATGTCCAGGTAGCAGACGCTGTCCCTGAAATAGGGGAAGAGCAGCCAGTTTTCCGAGGGGGGCATCCCTTTGGCAAAGTAGTCCAGATCTCGCGAAACGAAATGCTCGCAGGCCTCCTCGGCCGCGGCTTTCAGAAGTGCGGCTTTCTTCAGGTCCTTTTTCTCCGGCTCCCATTCCAGCACGGTCTGCCAGGTGGACAAGCCGCGGGCGGACTTGAAGCGGTCGAAGGATCTTCCCTTGCGGGGAATATAGCAGAAAGTGTGGCTCAGCATCGCTAAATATTTATTTCACCGTGTCGGGCAGGAGCCAGTCGCCCATTATCTGCAGCGATTCCTGGATAAGGACGTTGTTGGTGACGGAGTGCTGTTTCTTGGTGAGCTTGGCGATCTCTTTTTCGGTCTTGCTCATGGCCTGGGAGGCGGCGTCGTCCAGGGGAACTTCCGGAGCGTCGTCGTCCTCTTCGGAAACGATCTCATCTTCGTCCTCCTCCTCATCCTCCTCGTCGGGAGATTTGTCCTTGTCCTCCAGGAACTCGCTTATGGGGATATAGACCTGCTCCCTTTCCTTTTGGGTCTTCTCCACGAATTTTTTGATCTCGGAGAAGGCCTCGCTCTTTTCCACCCTCTCGCCGGAAGATTTTTTCAGCCTGGCGATCAGTTCGTCGCTCACCGGCGTCCAGACGCCGCGGCCGGTGGTGGTTTCCAATGAGAGATGGGAGTCGATCTTCGGGGCTTCCAGGGCGCAGGGCATGTAGCGCTCGCCGTACATGACGGCGTCCAGGTTGCTCGGAACGATAATGTCGGATTTAACGCCGTCGAACTGCGGGGAGACGCCGTCGGCGATGTAATAAAGTCCCTTGGTGATCTTCAGGGCGCCGAGGCGCCCTGTCAGCCCGATTATCTGCTGGACGGTGCCCTTGCCGTAGCTCTGGCTCTGTCCGACCACCAGGCAGCGCCTGTAGGCTTTCAGGGCGCCGGTGACGATCTCGGCGGCGCTGGCGGTGAGGCTGGAGGTGGTTATCATGAGTGGGCCGGAATAGCTGATGCTCTGGTTCTTGTCGTTGAGGATCGTGATGGCGTTGCGGGCGTCGGTGGTCAGGACCACGTTGCCTCTCTTCAGGAAGAGGCCGGCCACGTTGACGGCTTCGTCCAGGATGCCGCCGCCGTTCCTCTGAAGGTCGAGAATAACGCCGTCCACGGACTGGGTGGCGCAGGAACAGAGGAGTTTTCTGACGTCGGCGACCGCGGAATGATCGAAGTCTCCCGTGAAGGTGCGGCTCTCGGCGTCAAGGTAAAAAGAGGGCAGATCGATGACGGCGACGCGGGCGACTTTCGCCTGGTTCAGCCCGTTGGTGCGGCAGACTTCCACGATCTGCATCCTGGGCCCCTGGTCTTCCAGTTTCACCTTGTCCCTGACCAGGGGAAGGTCGAATCTCTTTATGCCTTTTTTAGTTTTCCTGAGGATCCTGAGGACCACGGTGGTGCCCTTGGGCCCGCGGATCTGCTTGACCACGTCCCTAAGCTCCATGTCCACCACGTCCTGGAATTCGCCCGCTTCGCCCTGGGCGATTGATATGATCTTGTCCCCGGGTTTCAGTTTCCCGCTTTTGTCGGCGGGGCTTCCGGGAGTCAGTTCAGAAATTATGGTGTAGCCGTCGTCGCTCCTTAAGGTGGCGCCGATGCCCTCCAGGGAAAGGGACATGCTGATGTTGAAGTCCTCCATGTCGTCGGGCGGGAAATAGGAGGAGTGGGGGTCGAGGGCGGAGCAGAAGGCGTTCAGGAAGAGGCCGAACTGCTCGTGGTAATCCATGTTGCTGAAATATTTCAAGACCCGCTCGCGGCGCTTGATGACTTTCTGGCAGGCGTTGCTGCGGGGCTCTCCCATGCTTTCCAAAAAGGCCACCTGGTAGGCGAGGCTGCTCTCAAGATTGCGGTTGCGTTCCTCCAGGGTCGCGGGGTAGGGGAGATCCTTGTATTCCACCGGGATCTTGAGGGAAGTGTCGGGGACGTAGTTGGTGTTGGAAAGCACGCTGACGGCGTGCTCGTAGGAGCTCTTCAGCCCGGGCATGAAAACGCTCTGGTAGAAGTTGGTCACGAATTCCCAGCGGTTGTCGCGGAAGGAGGAGAGCATCCGGATCCTCTGGCCGTGCAGGGCGGCCACCTGGTTCGACAGCAGGAAGACCCTGGAGGGATCAAGGACGCTCACGAAGTTGGAAAGCGTGTTGATGTTGATCTCGGGGGAGGGGCGGTGCTTCTTCAGGTGCTGCTGCATGGTGAAGACCATCAGCGACGAGATGTGCTCGCCCTCCAGCTGGTCGATCTGGGGGATCTGGTTTTCCGCCGTGGCTTTGGGGACCAAAAGATACAAGGCCGCGAAAGCGGCGCACACAAAAACAATTTTGACAATTCTACTCATCGTCTTCTTCCTTTTCTTCTTTGGCGGCTTCTTTGGCCATGGAATCAAAAGTTCTAATGCGGTTTAATTCGCGCTTTTTCCTGCTGTAGAGCGCGTGCGTTTCCAGAAGTTTCTTCAGCTCCGCCGGGTCGCTGGTCATCTTCATCTGCTTGTCCAGATTCGTCATGACGTCCTGGTAATGCTCGGCTTTAATGACCCGGATGCAGTCGTCGCAGAAATTTTTCCAATAGGGCGCGGCTTCCTTGCCCTCCTTGGAAAAGGGGTCGTTCTTCGCGCCTTTTTTCGTGTCCTTGGGCAGCGGCACTACCGTCAGCACGCCGGTGATGAATTCCCTGGACAGGTCGTCGCAGCGGCGCAGGAAATCGTCGGTCCCGCGCCAGGCGCCCTCCCTTATCTCCTCTTTGAGGCTGTAGGCCAGCTTGGCCGCCAGGGGGCTTTTTATCGCCTCCAGCTCCAGGTTGGCGAAGATGTAGCCGGCGGCGTCCTCGATGGAGAAGAGCAGGGCTATGAGATGGCGCTCGGCGGTGGAGGCGGAATTTTCGCCGGAGTCGTCTTCCCTGATTTCAGGGGCGGATTCCGGAACGTTTTTCTTTTCTCTTTTCGCCCCCTGCTGTTTCCGGAAATTCTCCAGATCTATCATGATGGAGGAGGCCGGAACGCCGGAGAAGGCGGTCAGCTCGCGGATGAGCTCCTGGCGCAGCCCTTCGCTGGAGGCGGAAAGCAGATAGGGGAACATCTCGTGGCAGAGGGCGTAGCGCTCCTGCGGCTCGGACATGTCCCTTTCCTTGGCGCCGCTCCTCATTGCGAAGGCGAAGGCGGAGAGCTTTTGGTCTATCAGTTTCTGGAATTCCTCCCGGCCGTATTTTTTCAGGAAGGAGTCCGGGTCCTCGTTTTCCTTCAATGGCACCACGTACACCAGAAGGCCGGCTTCGCTGAGAAGTGGAATGGCCCTCAGGGCCGCTTTCTGCCCGGCCTGGTCGCCGTCGTAGGCGATGAGGCAGGTCGTGGCGAAACGCTTGATGAGATGAGCCTGCTCCTGGGTGAGGGAGGTGCCGCAGGAGGCCAGGGCGTTGACGAAACCATGCTGCGCCAGCATCACCACGTCCAGGTATCCTTCGCACAGTATGGCGGTCTTGTTCATTTGCGGGATGGCGTTCTTGGCGAAATTCAGGGAGAAGAGCACCCTGCTTTTCGTATAGACCTCGGTCTCCGTGGTGTTGAGGTATTTCGGCTCCGAACCGTCTATGGATCTTCCGCCGAAAGCCACCAGGTTGGAGGCGTGGTCCCAGATGGGGAACATGACTCTCTTGCGGAAACGATTGTAGCAGCCTTTGCCTTCCTGGGAGGGGAGCGCCACGCCGGCGGCGATCATCTCCTCGTCCTCGAAGCCCTGGGAGCGCAGATCAAGCACGAGGTCGTCCCAGGAATCCGGGGCGAAGCCCAGCCGGTAGGCCCTAATAGCTTCCGGGGAGACTTTGCGCTCCGCAAGGTAAGCCTGGGCTTCCTTGCCTCCCGAAAGAGAGAGCTGACGCTGGAAAAAATTCAGGGCCGACTGGTTCAGCTGAAAAAGCCTTTTCTGCCTGATCTGCCTTTGGGAGAGAAAAGATCTCTGCTCCTCGCTGAGATTGGATCCGCCCTCCAGCGGGATGTTGGCCCTTTCCGCCAGCTTTATGACGGCTTCCTGGAAGCTCAGGCCTTCGTATTCCATCAGGAAATTGAAGACGCTGCCGCCCTTGCCGCAGCCGAAGCACTTGAAGATCTCTTTGCCCGGCGTCACGTAGAACGAAGGCGTCTTCTCCTGATGGAAAGGACAGCAGGCTTTGAAATTCTTGCCGTTTTTGGTCAGGGCGATCCTTTCGCCGATCACATCGCTGATGGGATTGGCGGCTTTCACTCTGTCCAGGAATGTTTGGGAAAATGCGGGCATTCGGCGGCGGATCTTCTAATTGTTCGCTAACAACTAATAACGGTAGAAGTCGCTTTTGAAGGGGCCTTCCTGGGGAACGCCGATGTAGTCGGCCTGTTCCTTGGTCAGTTTTGTCAGCTTGACGCCCAGCTTCTTAAGATGCAGCCTGGCGACTTCCTCATCCAGTTTCTTCGGCAGCATGGTGACCCCAAGCTTGTGCTCTTCCTGCCAGAGGGAGAGCTGCGCGAGGCACTGGTTAGTGAAGGAATTGGACATCACGAAGGAGGGGTGCCCGGTGGCGCAGCCTAGATTCACAAGGCGTCCGCCGGCCAGGATGAAAATGGTGTGCCCGTCCGGGAAGACCCAGCCGTCTACCTGAGGCTTGATGTTGTAGGTTTTGACGCCGGGGCATTTTTCCAGGCGGTCCATTTCTATTTCGTTGTCAAAGTGCCCGATGTTGCAGACGATCGACTGGTCTTTCATCTTCTGCATGTGCTCAAGAGTTATGATGTGGCAGTTGCCGGTGGCGGTCACGAAGATCTGAGCCTTGTCCAGGGCGTCCTCCACGGTGGTAACCTCGTATCCTTCCATGGCGGCCTGCAGCGCGCAAATGGGGTCGATCTCCGTCACCAGCACTCTGGCGCCCTGTCCGCGCATGGCCTGGGCGCAGCCTTTGCCCACGTCGCCGTAGCCGCAGACGCAGACTACTTTTCCGGCCAGCATGATGTCGGTGGCGCGCTTGATGCCGTCCGTCAGGGATTCGCGGCAACCGTAGAGGTTGTCGAATTTGGATTTCGTGACGGAATCGTTCACGTTGATCGCGGGGAAGAGCAGTTTACCGGCGGCGTTGCGCTGATAGAGCCTGTGGACGCCAGTCGTGGTCTCCTCCGAGACACCTCTGCATTCGCTTATGGCGGCGTGCCACTTGCCAGGCTCGGATTTGAGTACGCGCTTAAGGCACTCCTTCAGCTGCACTTCGTCTTCGCTTGTGCCTGGCGCGTATTCCAGAACGGACGGATCCTCCTCGGCGGCGTATCCGAGATGCATCATGAGCGTGGCGTCGCCGCCGTCATCGACGATTGTCGTCGGCCCCTTGCCG
>JAGCGH010000011.1 GCA_017649705.1 bacterium | reverse complement strand
AGTTCCGCTACTTTACTGTCAATGGAGAAAGATGCCCGGACAGCGAAATGACGCTTGTTTTAGAAGAAGACACGGCCGTCGAGGCGGTATTTGGATCTTATGATTTTTCACTCGAGATTGTCGGAAACGGCTCGGCAAGCGCTGAATTCATAGGGCCTGACGAAGTGGAAGTTAAAGTGACGGAAAACAAAGACAAGTTCCGCTACTTTACTGTCAATGGAGAAAGATGCCCGGACAGCGAAATGACGCTTGTTTTAGAAGAAGACACGGCCGCCGAAGCTGTTTTCGGCACTTATGATTTACGCTTGTCCGTCTTTGGAAAGGGGTCCGCCAGTTATGCTTTCGTTGGTCCCGATGAGGTCGTGATCAGAGCCGTTAACGGCGAGGAGTTTTTTGATTATTACGAGTGGGATGAAAACGTCTCATATGAAAATCCCCTGAAACTGACGCTGGCTAAAGACACAGAACTTCTCGCCGCTTTCAAGGAAGGGAAAAAGTTTCTTGTCGTCGATCTCAGCGCCGGAGCGGACGCGGAAAGTTACCCTGTCAGCTGGCTCGATGACGAACCAGAAGGAGGCTGGACGAAAGAGTACAAGACCACGAAGCTTGTCTTGAGGAGGATCGAACCCGGGACTTTCATGATGGGCAACTCTTATCGTTATCGTAAAGTTACGCTCACAAAAGTTTTCTATATCGGCGTTTTTGAAATGACCCAGGGACAATACGAGCTTATAACCGGGGAAAATCCGTCAAGATATCGGGGCGCTGACAGGCCGATGGAAAATACTACTCAAGCTAGGCTTCGCGGAGCGGATAAGGGCGCCGCTTGGCCGGAAAGTTACGAAATCGACGAAGACTCCTTCTTCGGCAAGTTTCGTGCCAAAACAAGTTTGACTTTCGATCTCCCTACGGAAGCGCAGTGGGAGTACGCTTGCAGGGCAGGAACGACCACGGACCTTAACAGCGGGAAGAATCTTAATGAGCAAAACTTGAGAGAAGTAGGCCGCTTTAGGTACAATGCTGATGACGGGAAAAGCAGATACAAAGAGCACGCGGCAGTCGGTTCATATCTTCCCAATAATTGGGGATTGTACGACATGCACGGCAATATTTTTGAATTATGTCTTGATTGGTATAAACCAATTTTGGACAGTGATGAGGTCATTGATCCCAAGGGTCAGAAAGACGAAAAAATGGGAAATTATCGCGTTGCTCGGGGCGGAGGCTGGCTTTGCGCAGCCGAGGACTGTTGCTCTTACACTCGCTGGGGAATAACACCGGATGGTAAAGGGATCAGCGCCTACGGCTTCCGGGCCGCCATAATTCAAGAATAAATCTCGTCTTCAGACACGGAATTTTTTTCTTACAGCGAAGTGATGAAGACGCCAACAAGGATCATGATCGTTCCCAAAACGCTCATGAGGCAGGGCGTTTCGCCGAGCATGGCCCAGGCTAGAAGCATGGTGATGACCGGGCAAAGGTAGATGCCCACGGCGCATTTCACGGTGCCGATGACCTGGGAGGCTTTGTTCCAGGTCACGAAGCTGACGGCGGAGGCCAGGATGCCGAGGAAAAGCAGGGGCAGGAGGAAATTGAGTTTTAAGAGTCTGGTAAAGTCGAGGCTCAGTCCGAAGAGGCCTTGAAGCTCTTCAACGGGGCTCAAAAGGAAAAGGGGAAGCAGCGTGACAAGCGCCCAGAAGAAGGAGCGCCTGATCTGGAAGAACTGGGAGTAGCCCTTTTCGTTCAGCCTGTCCATGACCAGGGAATAGAAGCCCCAGGACATCATGCAGCCGACGGCCAATATGTCGCCCAGGGGATGAAGCTGCAATGAGAAGTCGCCCTTCGTGCTCACAAGGACGATGCCCGCCATGGCCAAAAAGAGACCGGGCCAGAAGGCGGGCCTTAGTTTGGTCTTCAGCCAAAAGCGGCCTACGATGGCGGTCATGATGGGGGCGGCGCCCACGATGATGGAGACGTTGGAGGCGGTGGAATAGTAGAGGGCGCAGTTCTCGAGCATCTGGTAGAGGGCCGCGCCGGTCAAACCCAAAAAGAAAAAGAGCCATTCGTCGCCTTTGGCGACCTTGTCCATTTTGGGGTAAATTATCCAAAGCACCGCATAGGCCAGAAGGAAGCGGAAATACTGGATCTCCAGGGCCGAAAAGTCGCTGAGAAGGTACTTGGTCGCCACGAAGGTGGCGGCCCAGACGACGACGGATATGCCGGCCAGAGAAAAACCCAGTAATTTGCTTTTGAAGGTCATAAACGGGAAGTATTTTAGCAAAGTTTTCGGAAAGGGGAAAAGCCTTTTTAAGTCAGGAATGTTTGATCTCTTCCAGGAAGGCTTTTATTTGGGCGGCGTTTACCCTGGGAACAATTACGCTCCCTTTTACGGATTCGCCGAAGGAGGCTTCTTTTATTTCGCCTTCCAGTTTTTCCGTTTTGTAAAGAAGGGTGTTGTAAAAGGAGTAGGGGCAGGAGAAGGGGATCTCTTCCGAGGCCTGCTTCTTGATTTTTTCAGTCGCGGCGAGGACGTTTTCCGCGGCGGCGCGGTAGGTGTCTATGAGCCCCCGGACGCCCAGCTTGATGCCGCCGAAATAGCGGACCACCGCCAGGACGACGTTCTGCAGCTCATTCTGCTTGAGGCTCTGCAGAATGGGCTGGCCGGCGGTGCCGGAGGGTTCGCCGTCGTCGCTGTAGTAGGACGTGGGGTTGTCCGGGGCGCCCACTTGGTAGGCCCAGCACACATGCGTGGCCTGGGGGTGCAGGGCTCTTATTTTGTCAAGGAAGGCGTCCGCCTCGTCTTTGTTGGAGGCGGGGAAAACGTAGGAGAGGAAGCGGGAGCGCTGTTCTGTCAGCTCCGCCTCTTTGCTTTCCTTGATGGTAAAATAAGTTTCCATTTATTCCGAGGCTTTGACGGCCTCTATAAGTTTTTGGTGGTCGAGGCGTCCGGAGGCCACGACGCCCAGGTCGTTCATGAGAAGCGGGGGAGTGGTGAAGTCGATCTTTCTGCCGAGCGTGTCCGTGACTTCGCCGCCGGCTTTCTTGACGATAAGGTAGCCCGCGGCGTGGTCCCAGATCTTTTCCTTGTATTCCAGGCTTTTCGGGAGCCTCAGGTAGATGTCTGCCAGCCCTAGGGCCACGGCGGCGTATTTGCACTGGCTGTCGATGCGGAAGGGCTCGGCTTTGACGCCCAGGCTTTCCCTTATTTTTTCCGCCCGGGAGTGGGAGGTGTGGCCGCTCTCAACAGATTCGCAGATGACGGCCTCGGCGAAACTCTTCGCGTTTGTGGTCTGCGCCTCAAGGGCCGGACCGTCTGTGAAAAGGGAAGTGAAGAGCGTCTTTTGGTTTTCGCTGGCTAAGCACAGGAGTCCCTTTTCGCCGTCGGGGGACTGCATGTTGGGGCAGGCCAGGGCGGCGGCTCTGACGTTGCCTCCCTCTATGAGGGCCAGGGCGATGGCGTAATGGTCGCCTCTCAGAAAGCCCTTGGTGCCGTCGATGGGGTCCAGGGTCCAGAACCTGTCCGGAACGCAGCCGGCTTCCACTCTTCCGTGGTCGATGGCTTGGAGGATCGCTTCGCCTTTGAGGCCTTCGATGGAGTAAACTTCCTCTTCCAGCCTGGCCATGAGTTCCCGGTTCTCCTCTTCCCTCAGGGCGGCGGAGCCTTCTTCCGCGATCATCTTGTCCTGGGGGAAATTTTCGGCCAGGATGTGGTTTACTATGGCTTGGGAGCCGAAGTCCGCCACGGTGACGGGGGAGCGGTCTTCCTTTTCCAGGACGTCATTTTTTAAAAGTTTGTTCTGGACGGCGGCTGTTAAGCGCGCGGCCTGGCGCAGGGCGCGTTTGGCGACATGAAGTTCGGTGTCGTAGTGCATGAAATTATCCTTCTAAAATTGACAGGGCGGCCTCTAAAAGGGGTATCGCCTTCAGTTCGATATCGGATACCCTTTGCAGGGCTTTGGCCTGCTGGCGGCGCTCACGGAGCGTCCAGGGGCGGGCCTGGTTGATGTGGGCGGCGGGACGGACGATGTGACGGTCCAAAAAGGGCCTTATCTCCTCCGTCATGGCGTCGAAGCAGGTGGCGGCGGCCTCCGTGAAGGCGGCGGTCTCGGGGTAGTTGAGGGCGGTCTCGCGGCAGAATATGGCGGCCTGGGTCCTGGAGTGCAGAAGGTCTTTCAGAATCTGGTAATTGCCCTCGTTGCGCTCCTGGGCCCGCCAGTCCTGGGCAAGGGGATCGTGGTGCTGGGGGTTGACCAGCGTGGCGTACCAGTAGGCGTAGGCGGTCTGCCCCAGATAGTAGCCGTGGACTCTTTCCAGGCGGGCCATCTTCAGGGCCTGGCGGAAGCCGGCGATATAAAGGTCTTTTTCCTCCGCGGGCTTTTTATTGGGATCTTTTCTGCCCATGAAATAACACCAGACCATTTCCTCGGAGACGGGGTGGGGATAGAAGCTCAGGGAATAGTCCTGGGCGATGAGGATGCCTCCCGGGCGGATGCCGGTTACCAGGCCGTAGCGGGCGTAGCCGTCCAGGCCCAGGCCGATGACGGGACGCTTTTCCCTCAAGTGTTCCAGGATCTCGAATTTGACAGCTTCGTGGCGTTCCCGGTTGGCGCAGATCCAGCGTTCCTCGAAAGCGTGCCCGGTCTTCTCGTAGAGGAAAGGCAGAAGGTTCTGGCCGCAGGCGGCGTCCAGGGATATGAGGCGCCAGCCGGCGTAGTGGATCTGGAGGCGGAAAGCGGCGCCGGAAACAGCCATCAGAAGATAGTAGGGAAGGGAATCCCCGCAGGCCGCGAGATAGCGCCTGAAACAGGCGATGAAGGTATTGTCTTCGCCTTTATCGAAGACCAGAGGCTCGATATCCTTTATCTGCTCGTTGACGTCCGCGAAAGGGTCGTTGGCGAAGCCGCTAAAGTTATCAAAGGAATAAGCCACTTCTTAGTATTTTACCTGCGCTTCCAGAGAAGGGAAGTTGCGGCGGTAGCGGCGCAGGAGAGGCTTGATGATCTCTTTGAGATAATCCTCCACCTGGTATTGCGCGCGGCCGGTGAAGCGCATGGGATCGAGGATCGCGGCGATCTCTTTTTCGGGGATGCCGATGGCGGGATCGTTGCCCAGGCGCTTGATAAGGTCGTTTATCCCGCCGTTCCTGATCTGCTTCACAGTGTCCATGGAATGGCAGCGGATGGCTTCGTGAACGTCCTGGCGGCTCTTGCCCCGGGCCACGGCTTCCATGATAATGGCTTCCGTGGCCATGAAGGGGAGGTTCTCCTGTACTCTCTTGGCGATGACCTTGGGATAGACCACCAAGCCGGAGCAGACGTTCTTCAGGATGGCCAGGACCGCGTCGGCGGCCAGGAAGGCCTCCGGTATGGAGATGCGGCGGTTGGCGGAATCGTCCAGGGTCCTTTCCAGGAACTGGGTGGAGGCGATGAGCTGCGGGCTGGTGGCCAAGGAGAGGATGAGCCTCGAGAGGGAGGCGGTCCTTTCGCAGCGCATGGGGTTTCTCTTGTAGGCCATGGCGGAGGACCCGATCTGCTTTTTGCCGAAGGGCTCCTCGATCTCTCCGATGGATTGGAGATATCTGATGTCGTTGGTCATCTTGCAGGCGGAGAGAGCCAGCGTGACAAGGGGGTGCAAAACGTCGGCGTCAACTTTTCTGGGATAGGTCTGGCCGCCCACGGCGTAGGAGGCGGAAAAGCCGAAGCGCTTGGCCAGGGCTTTGTCCAGGGCTTTGATCTTTTTCTGGTCGCCCTTGAAAAGCTCCATAAAGCTGGCCTGGGTGCCGGTGGTTCCCTTGATGCCGCGGAACCTGAGCTTTTCTATGGCGAACTGGACGTTCTCGAAATCAAGCTGCAGGTCCTGGAGCCAAAGGGAGGCCCTCTTGCCGACGGTGGTCAGCTGCGCGGGCTGAAGATGGGTGAAGCCCAGGGTGGGAAGCTTCCGGTATTTTTCGCAGAAAGCGGAAAGGGAGCGCATGACGTCCACCAGGTGGTCGGAAATCAGGCGCAGGGCGTCGCGGTAGATGATGAGGTCGGCGTTGTCGGTGACGTAGCAGCTGGTGGCGCCCAAATGGATGATGCCCGCGGCGCTCTTGGCCTGGTCGCCGTAGGCCTTCACATGGGCCATGACGTCGTGGCGGACTTCCCTTTCATATTTTTCCGCGACTTCGAAATTGATGTCGGTGGCGTATTTTTCGAGTTCCTTGACCTGTTTTACCGTGATGGGGAGCCCCAGTTTGCGCTCCTCGTCGGCCAGGGCGATCCATAGCGCGCGCCAGGTCTCCAGGCGTTTCTGCGGGGAGAATAAACGGGACATCTGTTCGCCGGCGTAGCGGCCCACCAGGGGATTGGAATAATAGTCTTTGCTCACGTTCTTAACTTCTTAGCGGCTCAATCGTCGCGTTCGTTAGGCTGGATGATGCCGCGCTGCTCGCGGACTCTCGGGTCGGGATCCCAGTCGGACTTGTAAGGCGTGGGGCTGGTCCCTTTGTACTGCTTTATGCCGGAATGGCGCTTGCGGTTCTCCTCGAGGCGCTGCGCCGCTTCCGTGGCGGTCTCCTTGTGGGTGGTGGCGGCTTTCAGATCCTGCTGGAGCTGCTCGGTTTTTTCCTTGGCCGCCTGGGCGTTTTCCGCGATCTGGTTTTCCAGCTCTTCCTTTTGCTGCGCCATCTGCTGCTGCATCTGGAGCCTTTGCGTCTCCAGGTCGTAGCGGGAGAGCTGGGCGGCCACGTGGGAGGACATCAGGCCGCTGTCGCTTTTTTCCTTTATGATGTTGTAGAAATAATTCGCGGTGGCGAGATAATTGTCGGCCTGCGCCTTGTCGCCGGATTTAAGGGCCTTCAGGGCGGAGTTGAACCAGCCGTCGCCCTTGCTTTGCAATATCTTCAGATAGGCGCTCTTTTCCCCGGGATCTTCCAGGGAATCAAGGAAGCGGGAAACGTCGGTCCCGTTGTCGTTGTCGCCGTTGATCACGTCGTCGAAGGAGGCGCGCTGTTCCTGGGAAAGGGAGACTGGCTTGGTGGAGGCCGCGAGCTTGGCGCCCATCTGCGGGGTGATGACGTTTTTCTCGTTGGCTTCCTTCAGGGCCTGCTCGGCCTCGTCGCTTCTTTCAGTTTCTTTCTTAAACTGGTCCTGGGCGAAGCCCTGGAGCTCTTCCCTGACGGCTTCCAGGGATCTGTCCACGGCTTCCATGCGGTTGTTCAGGGATTCCACGGCCACGGTCAAGGGCACGTCGCTGGTGGGCGTCTGCAGCACCGGTTCCTTTTTGTCCCGCAGGCTGAAGACGATGATTATGAGGATGACGAGAATGAGCGCCGAATTGAGGTAGGGCAGGATGTTTTTGACCACAAAAGCGTGCTTTCCCTGTGTTTTCGGGGCCTGGTCGGGATCAAAGACGTTTTGCATAAAAGAACTTCCCTAGTTCAAGATTAAGGAGCGGTCTTTACTCGGAAAGAAGCTCCTGTTCCTTCTCCAGGAATTCTTCCTCGGCTTTCTGCCTTCTGGCGGCGGAGGAATCGAACAGGGGTTCGTATCCGGGCGTGGGCTTGGGCGTGAAGGTCTCCTTGAAGAGTTCTATGGTCTCGTTCTGCTTGGGGCTCTTGCCGGTCAGGTAGTACTCGGCGTCGTCGAAGTGATCCTCGAAGACTTTCCAATCGTCCATGATGGTCTTGCGGCGGTCGGTGGAGTTCATCTTGTCCGTCAGGTTCTCCCTGGTCTCATCCTTGATGTAGCGGATGGCGTTGGGGAACTTGGCCTTGACTTCCTCGGTCATGACTTCCTCTTCGGAGGAGTCCAGGATGACCGTGGGGGTTATGAAGACCATCAGCTCGGTCTTGGACTGGCTCTTGACTTCCGAACGGAAGAGATATTTCACCAGGGGAATGTCGCAGAGGATGGGCACCGTGGAATAGGTGGTCTGGGTGGAGTCCTTGATAAGGCCGCCGATCACCAGAGTGTGGCTGTCCTGGACCACGACTTCCGTCTGGGCTTCGCGGTCGAGGATGATGGGAGGCGAGGTCGGGTCGCTGGCGTAGGCCACGCCGCCGTCTTCCTTGACGGTCACATGGACTTCCAGCGAGACTTCCCTGTGGCGGTTGATCCTGGGAGTGACTTCCAACTCCACGTTGACGTCGATGTATTCGTAGCTGTAGTCTCTGGTGGAGGAGTCGCTGCCGCTGCGGCTGTAGCGGGCGATAGGTATCTGCTGGCCGACCGAGATCATGGCCGTCTTGTTGTTGGAGGCGATGATGGACGGCGTGGAGAGAATGTTGATGTCGTTTATCTTCTCGTCGGTCTGCAGCGTGAAGTAGGGGTCGAAGTTTCCGGATTTGTCGTATTTTCCGAAGGCGTAGTTGAAGCCCTGCATGGTGGCGGGGACTATTTCTTTCCTGCCGGATTCCAAAGCTGGGGCCATGGTGGTGTCCAGGGCCTGGATCAGGTTGACGTGCTCGCCCTTGCCCAAAACTTTCTGCCAGCCTACGCCGAAGTTGAAGTCCTTCTCTCTGGTAACTTCCACGATGATGGCTTCGATGTAAGCCTGGGGAGTACGCTGGTCCAGTTTCTTGACCACGGCTAGAACGGCGTCCAGGTACTGGGGGCTCGTCATGATGATAAGGGAGTTGCTGGGCTCGTCTATCTGGAAGCTGACTTTGCCGGAGAGGAAGCTGGAGCCGCCGGAGCTGCTTGTGCGGGTCCCGGTGGAGGTCCTGTTGACGGTGGAGCTGTTCCTGCCGCTCTGGCTGCTTGTGTTCCGGCCGCTGCTTGTGTTGCGGCTGCTGGAGGAAGAGGTGGAGCGGGAGACGGAATCGGAGCCGAACATGGCCACCAGCGTGGAGCTGATCTCCTCGGCTTTGGCGTGCTGCAGAGGATAGATCCTGTACATCTCGTCGCTGTTTTTGCTGGGGGCGTCCAGTTCGCGGATGAGGCCCAGGATCATGGGGAAATTCTGACGGGAGGAAATGATGATGACCGCGTGCAGCCTGTCGTCAGGGATGAAGGTCGCCTTGGCGACGTTCGCCGAGGACTTTCCCAAGGACATGCTGGTCTGCTGCTGGTTCTGCGCCGGCGGGGTGGCGCGGCTGGCGGCGTTTCCCTGCTGCAGGTTCATCTGCCTGGCGGATTCGTCGGAAAGCACGGGGGAGGAGAAGATCTGCTCGAGTTTGTTGACCATCTCGTATTCGTCGGCGTATTCCATGGTCACGATCTTGATGTCGATGTCGCTGCCGGCTTTCTCCGTGTCGATAAGGTCTATGATCTCCAGAAGGCGCTTGATGTTGGCGCCGTTGTCGAAAAGCATTATGATGTTGGCGTTCTCGTCAACCACCGAGCTGCCGCCCAGCCTGCTCATAAGGGGCTTGATGGTGTCGGCGAGCTGTTTGGCGGGAACGTATTTCGGGTACACGATCTGAGTCCTGATGATATCCTCGGTGTCCAATTCCTCCCTGGTGGGGAGGACCGTCTTCACCGGTTCGCCCTGGGCGTCTGACACGGCGATGATGCGGATGAGATAATCGTTCTCCACGATGGTGAAGCCCCTGGAGCGCAGAGTCGAGAAAATGAGGCTTTTGGCTTCGGAGCGCGTCAAGGGCCTGGGATCGATTATGGTGATGGTGTCCTTGGCCATGCTGCGGTCCGGCAGGATCGTTTTGCCGGTGATGTGGGAGAGCAGGAGGAGGACGTAGCGGATGTCAACGTCCTCGAAGTTCATGACGAAGCTGCCTTCGCTGTAGTCCAGGGTGTTGGTGGGATCCAAGGAGCGCAGCTGGGTGCTGAGGGCCTCGGACACCGTAAGCGTGCCGGCCGGCCCCGCGTCAGCGCGGTTCTGGCCTGCGGCTCCCTGGTTCTGCCCGGCCACTCTGGTCGAGCCCTGAGCCGCGGTCGTACTGGTGGAGCCTGCCACGCTGTTTCGCGAGGCGGGCGGGACCTGCTGGTTGGGCGGTATGGCCGCGGCGGCGCCGGCCAAAAGGACCGTCGCCAAAAATATCTTCATTTTCAGCGTTCCAAAGGAATTTCCGGAGGGGTATGACATTTGCAGTCCTCGTCGAATTTGGTTCGGAATTAAAAATAATCCTATGTTAATTATTTTATTATATCACCATGCGTGAAAAAAAGCAAAGCAAAAACGGCTTGAACGGAAGGCTTGGGGAAACGCGCTAACCCGCGCTTGCCGAAAAGGGATAAGGAGAGGGCTCCCCAGCCTCGCTCCCTTTGCCGGAACGCGTTTTTTCCGAAGGGAAAAATATCCTTTATGATTTTGCCGTTTGACTAAAAACACAAGATAAAATACAATAAAATAAAGATAGAAAATAAAAAGCGAGAGTGGCGGAATTGGTAGACGCGCCAGATTTAGGTTCTGGTGTTTATGACGTGCGGGTTCGAGTCCCGCCTTTCGCACTTTCGTAATCAAGGAAAATTTTATGAGCAATCTGACCAGAGAATACACCGGCGTAACGCGCCTTTCCGGCCCCATCCTCGGAATAGGGGACGTCATCGGCGCCGGCTACGGTGAAGTGGTTGAGATAATAGCCCCCGACGGCGCGAAGCGCCACGGCAAAGTCCTGGACGTGAGCCGCGGCCTTACGCTCATTCAGGTTTACGAAGGGACCGGCGGCCTTTCCCCCAGCAAAACGAAAGTCTGCTTCATGGGGCACTCCCTGACCGCCAGGGTCTCGGAAGAAATGCTGGGCCGCGTATTCGACGGCCTGGGCCGCCCCATCGACGGGGGCCCGGAACCCTTCGGCGGCGTCACCCGCTCCATAGACGGCGAGCCCATCAACCCGGTGGCGCGCGTCTATCCCAAGGAGTTCATCCAGACCGGCATCTCCTCCATCGACGGCATGAACACCCTGATCCGCGGACAGAAGCTGCCCATCTTCTCCGGCAACGGACTGCCGCACAACGAACTGGCGGCCCAGATCGTCCGCCAGGCCAAGATCGTGGATGAAAACGGCGCTCCCCTGAACGACAAGTTCTCCGTCATTTTCGCCGCCATGGGCGTCAAATACGACGTGGCGCAGTATTTCCGCAAAGAGTTCGAGAGCTCCGGCGCCATCATGAACACCGCCATGTTCCTGAATCTGGCCAACGACCCGCCGGAAGAGCGCATCGTGACGCCGAGGATCGCGCTGACCCTGGCCGAGCATCTCGCTTTCGACTGCGGCCACCACGTGCTGGTGGTGCTGACAGATATGACGAACTATTGCGAATCCTTGCGCGAAGTGGCCATCGCCCGCGGCGAGGTGCCCAGCCGCAAAGGCTATCCCGGCTATCTCTATTCCGACCTGGCGAGCCTTTACGAGCGCACGGGCCGCGTCTCCGGCAGCAAAGGCTCCATTACGCAGCTGCCGATCCTCACCATGCCCAACGACGACATCACGCACCCGGTGCCCGACCTTACCGGCTACATCACGGAAGGCCAGATAGTGGTCAGCAGGGAACTGCACGCCAAGGGCATCTATCCTCCCGTGAACGTGCTTCCGAGCCTCTCCCGAATCATGAAGGACGGCATCGGCAAAGGCTACACCAGGGAAGACCACCCCAACTGGTCCTCCCAGCTTTACGCCGCCTACTCGAGGGTCGAGTACGTCAGGAGCCTGGCCTCCATCATCGGCGCGGAGGAACTCACCGAGACCGACAAAGCCTACATGCGCTTCGGCGAGGAATTCGAGAATTCCTTCGTCAGGCAGGATCCCAAGGAAGACCGCTCCATCAGGGACACCCTGAGGATCGGCTGGGAACTCATGAGCATTCTCCCCGAACGCGAGCTCACCAGGGTGAGCCGCGAGGAAATAGAAAAATATCTTCCCAAACAATAAACCCACAAAAGAGTTAAAGATCATGAAAAACCAACTAATCGTGACCGCTTCCGTCCTTTTCATCTCCCTTGGCGCCGCCGCCGGGACGCTGAAAGGAACGGTGACGGATGAAAAAGACGCGCCCATGGCGGGCGTGGAAGTCTCCGTCTGGGGAAAGGAAAACATTAAGAGCAAAACGGACAACCGCGGCCAGTTCAAGCTCACCAGCGACGAACTCGTCCCCGGCAACCGCTACGCTGTCAAAGCGGAAAAGGAAGGCTTCATGATGGCCCAGACTTCCTTCGGCACCGAGATGTACGAAGACGAAGAGGACATGGAGCCCATCGAGATCGTCATGCGCAAGGAAGAGATCGAGCCGGAAGGCGAAACTTTCAAGTACAAAGATCCCGCCCTGGCCGGCAGCGGCATGAACGACATCCCCGTGGCTGACGAATCCGACGACTCCGACTCATCCGACGAAGCCGAGGAAAGCGAAGCTGAGGAAGCCAAGCCCGCCGAAACTAAGCCCGCTGAAACCAAGCCTGCCGAGACTAAGCCCGCCGAAACTAAGCCCGCTGAGACTAAGCCCGCTGAGACTAAGCCTGCTGAGACCAAGCCTGCTGAAACCAAGCCTGCCGAAACGAAGCCCGCTGAGACTAAGCCTGCTGAGACCAAGCCCGCTGAGACTAAGCCCGCTGAGACTAAGCCCGCTGAGACTAAGCCCGCTGAAACAAAGCCTGCCGAAGAAAAGCCCGCTGAGAAATAAAGCGTAGGGGAATTCCTATGATCCTCAAGATGCCTCCCACAAAGTCCAATCTCTTCAAGCTGCAAAGCGAACTGAAGTTCGCCAAAGACGGCTATGAACTGCTGGACCGCAAAAGGGAAGTCCTCATCATGGAAATGATGCAGGTCATCCACGGCATCTCGCATTTGCAAAGAAAGCTCAACGCCGCTTTGCACCAGGCTTACGACGATCTTTACGAAGCCTATGTGGAAATGGGCTCCGAAGAGATCGAAAGGGCGAACTTCGCCTTCCGGGAGCCTCTGAAGATCAACATGAAGGAACACACCGTGATGGGCGTTATGCTTCCTGAGCTTACTTTGGATAGCGCTCCGGGAAAAGTTGAGATAGGCCTCCTCGGCACCTCCGGAAGCTTCGACTCTGCGGTGGAAAGTTTTTCTGCGGTGGTCCCGCTGCTTCTGGAATACGCCCAGGCGGCCCTCACTCTTTCCCGCCTGGCCAAGGAAGTCCAGAAGACTCAGCGCCGAGTGAACGCTTTGGAAAACATAACGATCCCCAATGCCAGCGACACCATCAAATTCATCTCGGAATCACTTGAGGAGGGAGAGCGCCAAAGCTTCTTCCAGCGCAAGAAAGTCAAGATGAATCTGCAAAAATAAACTTAAAGGAAAGCCGTGAAACCGAAAACGATCCTCCTATACGTTGACTCCAGCAAAGAATCCGAGGCGGCCCTCAGGGCGGCTTTGGATTTTTCCGGTCCGCAGGTCACGATCATAGCGGTCAACGTCGTTAACCGCCAAACGGTCATTCAGCTTGTCCGCGGAGGCTCCAAAAGCATTGCCGAAGCGGAAGTGGAACTGGAAGAAAACGGCTGGTGTTATTTGTACAACACAGAAGAAATAGCCAAAAGCGCCGGAGCACAGATCGTCATACTCCAGGAATCAGGATATCCGGAGGAAGTGCTTCCCAGGCTCGCCCAGGGATACGGCGCGGATCTCATTATAGTCGGCCAACCCGCCAGCCACGGCAAAGACGTGGCTCAAAACGGATTGGCTCAGCAATTAATCGAACATGCCGCATGCGCGGTGTTAGTGGTAAAGTAACATGAACGAACTGAAACTCTCCAATCTCTTAACTCCCAAAAACATTCTTCTGGACGTCAAAGAAAAAGAAAAGGACGCCCTCCTGGCCAAGATCATCAAGACCTTTGCGGAGCTTAACAACATCGCCGATCCCGAGGCCCTGGCCAGGGAAGTGACGGAACGCGAAGCGCTGGGCAACACCGGCATCGGACGCGGCATCGGTTTCCCCCACGCCAAGTCATCCCAGGTCGACGAGATCTCCGTCCTTCTGGCCCGCCCCGCCCGCCCCATCGAGTACGGCGCCCTGGACGGTCTTCCGGTCAATCTGGTGATCCTTATCATCGCCCCCGATTCCGGCGACAACAACCAGTATCTCCACGCCATGGCTAGGATTTCCCGCCTCTTAGGCAAGAGCGAAGTGAGGGAGAAACTGGCCCAGGTCAAGACCCCCCAGGAAGCTATCGACACGATAGCGGCATTCGAGAACTAAAAACAAAATGCCCGATAACAAACTAGTCAGCGACGCCGCCTCCAACTTAGTCGAAAGCTACAAAGAGGACGGCAACATCAACCATATCGACGGGCTGAACCTGCCGAGCAGCGACGACATCGCCTCCTTAACCGAGGCGCTCTTAGCTCTCGTCCTTCCCGGCTTTTTCGGTTCCGAGCGTCTGACTAAAGCGAACTTCGCGGCGGTCACGGTCTGCCGCCTTGAGGAAGTCAAGGCCAAACTCTCCGAGCAGATCCTAAGAGGCATCAACTACGTCTGCAGGGGAGACGAATGCCCCGACTGCGACAAATCCCGCTGCGAAGCCAAAGCCGCATCCCTTACGGAAGTCTTCCTCCTGACCCTCCCTAAGGTAAGATCCCTTATCAAGACTGACATCGAGGCCGCCTACGACGGCGACCCCGCCTGCTTCGCCAAGGAGGAAGTGATCCTCTGCTATCCGGGCTTTTTGGCCATCGCCATTCAGCGCCTGGCTCATGAATTACACGCCCTCGGCGTTCCCCTTATCCCCAGGATCATGACGGAGTACGGCCACAGAAGGACCGGCGTCGACATCCACCCCGGCGCCAAAATAGGCGAGCGCTTCTTCATCGACCACGCCACCGGCGTCGT
>JAGCGH010000099.1 GCA_017649705.1 bacterium | reverse complement strand
TCACGAACTGCCCGGCGTAGGAGGGGTCGGTCACGATCTCCTGGTATCCGCACATGCCGGTGTTGAAGACCACCTCGCCCACACGGTCCAACTTATAGCCAAAAGAGACACCGTGAAACACGGTGCCGTCTTCCAGAGCCAAATAGGCTTTGCGTTCTCTTTCAGCGCGCCATTTCTCTATGAGGTCAGTAGGAGCGTTCATGCTTGTGTTCCAAATAATTGTTTATGGCCTGCTGCAAAACTTTCTCCCCGCCCGGCGTGGGATAGTTGCCGGTGAAGTACCAGTCCCCCGCGGCGTCCGGGCAGCATTTCTTAAGGTCAGGCAAAGTCTGGAAAATGACCTCCACTTTCGCCTTCATGCCCTCCGGCCTCAAAAGGTCCGCGATCGTCTGGGAAAGTTTTTTAAGCGGTATACTATTATAGGCTTTTCTCAAACTGTCCGGGGTCAGGGGCGCTTTCCCCTTCCTTAGCTTGATGAGCGCCCTAAAGGCTATGAGTTCCTCCAGGGAGCTCATGTCGATGCCGTAGCAGTCCGGGAAAGCAATCGGCGGCGCGCTGGAAGCGATGATGACTTTTTTCGGCCCGAGCCTGTCCAGCATCGGCAGTATGGCGTTCTTCATTGTGTTGCCCCTTACTATGGAATCGTCCAGCACCACGAGCGTGTCCGCGCCGCGCTTGATGAGTCCGTAGGTCACGTCGTAGATGTGCTGGTAGAATTCCGCCCTGCTGGCGGCGTCCGCGATGAAGGTCCTGAACTTGGCGTCCTTGACGGCGATCTGGCCGAACCTGACCGGGCGTCCCTCCGCCAGGCCCTCGTTGAAGAGCGCTTCCAGAAGCCCGTGGAAGGCGACCTGGGCGGAGTTGGGAATGTAGCTGAAGAAGGTGTGCTCGAGGTCGTAGTCGACAGCCTCAAGGATCGGCTTGGCCAAAGCCGCGCCCAGCGCCTTCCTTTCCTTGTGGATGAGGGCGTCGTTGGCGCGGGAAAAATAGATGCGCTCAAAAACGCAGCTCTTCTTTTCCAGA
The DNA here is from genome assembly GCA_017649705.1 of bacterium. Taxonomy (GTDB): domain Bacteria; phylum Auribacterota; class UBA3054; order UBA3054; family UBA3054; genus UBA3054. Next base: position 576 of record JAGCGH010000099.1, on the reverse strand, counting down.
GGCTCCAGGATCTGAACGAAGGAGACCTGACCCTTCGGAGAGACCAGCATCAGTTTGCCGGGAGGCAGTTCCTTCACTTCCGCGCTCGGTATGTTGAAGGCCGCTTGGATGGCGGGACGTTCGGAAGCGGCCACCGCGTATTCCTTGTTGAGGTAATAGAAGCAGGGTCTGATCCCGTTGGCGTCCCTCACGACGAAGCTCCAGCCGCTGGCCAAGGCGCCGCAGAGCGTGTAGGCGCCGTCCAATCTTGGCAGAAGATCCTTGAGGGCGGCGGTGAGGATAGCCTTCTCCCCTTTCGCGCCGGTACACCTCGCCTTCTCCATCTCATAGGAGAGCCACTCGCACATAAGGTAGCCGTCCGCCATGTTGTCGGGATGCTTGCCAAGTTTGGCGTAGGCCTCGAAGAGAGATCTGGTGTTGGTGAGGTTGAAGTTCCCCGCCAAAAAGAGCGTCTTCTTAAGCTCCGCCTCCTTGTGCAGGAAGGGATGGCAGAAATTCTCGTCGTGGCGGCCGTAGGTGGCGTAGCGCAAGTGTCCTAAAAAAACGCTGGGCTTCAGGTCGCTATTGAATTTGTGG
>JAGCGH010000098.1 GCA_017649705.1 bacterium | reverse complement strand
CTGGCCCTCGAGACTCAGCATTATCCTGATTCTCCCAACCAGCCGAACTTCCCCTCCACCATCGTTGAACCCGGCCAGGTCTACAAGACCACGACCGAATATCGCTTCGGCACCAAGTAAGGAGCAAACATGGGTATTGTTGACATTATCGTCTTTTTCGCGTTCATCGCCTGCGTGATGTTCGTCAGCCTTTGGAAAAGCGGCGGTCAAGCCGGCAAGAGCGCTGACGACTACTTCCTGGCAGGCCGCGGCCTTTCCTGGTGGCTCATCGGCTTCTCGCTGATCGCCGCCAACATCTCCGCCGAGCAGTTCGTCGGCATGTCCGGCCAGGGCGCCGGCGCGGAAGGCCTTTCCTGCGCTTCCTGGGAATGGATCGCCGCCATCGCGCTTGTCGTGGTGGCCTTCGCGCTGCTTCCCTATTTCCTGAAATCCGGCATCACGACCATCCCGGAATTCCTGGAGATCCGCTACAACCACTGGGCCCGCGCCTTCATGACCGTCTCCATGATGGGCATTCTGATCGTGGCCTCCCTTATCGGCGTCACCTACGCCGGCAGCTTGGTCATGCAGCAACTCTTCCAGCACCTTGGCTGGAACCTGCCCTTCTGGTCCTGCTGTCTCATCATGGGCGGCTTGGCGGGCGTCTACGTTATGGTGGGCGGTTTGAAAGCCTGCGCCTGGGCTGACCTTCTGCAGGGCTCCGCTCTGATCCTGGGCGGCGCCGTCATCGCCTACTTCGCCATGAAGGCCCTGGGCAGCACCGCTCCCGAGGGACTGACCGGCGCCGTGGAAGAAGCCAAGGCCGTTTCCTCCACCGCCATCGAGCGCTTCAGGGAACTTAACGAAGCCAAACTGCACATGGGCCGCGCCTCCAACGACGCCGCCATGCCCTGGACGATCCTCATAATCGGCATCTGGATCCCCAACTTCTACTATTGGGGCCTCAACCAGTACATCACCCAGCGCATCCTGGGCTCCGGCTCCCTGGCGGAAGGCCAGAAGGGCATCGTGCTGGCGGCTTTCCTCAAGCTGATCATCCCGTTTGTGATCGTCATCCCCGGCATCATCGCCTTCAACCTCTTCGCTAAAGATCTGGACAAGCCCGACCAGGCTCTGGGCCTTCTCATCACCAGGCTCGTCCCGCAGGGCTTCGGCCTTATGGGCTTCGTCCTGGCGGCTCTGCTTGGCGCCATCGTGTCCTCCCTGGCGGCCGTTCTTAACGCCACCAGCACGCTCTTCACGATGGACATCTATCAGCGCTATATCCGCCCGCAGGCCTCCCAGAAGGAGATCGTGACGAGCGGTCGTCTGACCATCGTGGTCCTTCTGGTCGTCGGCATCGTGGTGGCCTCCCTTCTGAAAGCCGAATCCATCTTCGCCTACATCCAGAAGATGCAGCTCTACGTCTCACCGGGCATCGTGGCCGTCTTTATCTTCGGTCTTGTGAACCGTAAAGGCGCTCGCTGGATCGGCGCCCTGGCGCTCGTCCTTTCGCCCATCATCTACTTCCTGCTCTCGACCTACGGCTGGAGCCTGCTGCCGGGCGCCGCTTCCTTCGTGCCCGAAGTGATGGGCTGCGTAGTCGAAAACAGCGAGCCTCTGCCCATGCACTACCTCTGGGCCGCTTCCTACAACCTGATCATCACGCTCGTCATCATGTTCGTTCTGGGCGCGATCTTCAAGATGCCGGAAGCCGTCACCTTCGAATCCAGCTCCAAGCTTGACATGAAGCCCTCCAAGGCCGCTTTGGTCTTCGGCATCATCGTCGTGGCGGTGACTGTGGCGCTCTACGTTTACTTCTGGTAAACCGCCCTTCGCTTAAGGCGAACCGCGAATAGAAAAGCCTTCCCGGTCAACACCGGGAAGGTTTTTTCTTACATTGACTATAAGAAATGTAAGATTTTTACAAAAAGATTGGAAAATGTTGTAACAAATTATAAACTTGGTGAAACGACATTGGGAAAAGGTGTACAAAATGAAAACCAAAACTCTTCACCAAGACAACAAAATTTTAAATGAAAGGAATAGTATTTTATGGATTGATTCCATAAAGAGACGTGTAAAAGAAGCGCGATTAAAAGCGTTCTTGGCTGCAAATGCTGAACAACTTCTTCTCTATTGGGATATCGGGAACGAAATACTTAGAAAACAAGAACAGGAAGGGTGGGGCGCGAAAATAGTCAATAGGCTTTCAAAAGAACTAAGCAATGAATTCCCCAACATGAACGGCTGGTCCGTTAGAAATCTAAAATACATGCGGTCTTTATCGCAAAGCTGGGCTCGCGATGAAATTATGCAAGCACCGCTTGCACAATTACCATGGTACCATCATATTGCCTTAATGGAAAAGCTGAAATCACGCGGCGAACGTTTGAATTATGCAAGTTTGGCTGTTAAGAACGGGTGGTCTAGGAATGCAATGATTCGCCAAATAAAAGAAAAAGCGTTTGACGATCATGGAAAAGCTGTCACCAATTTTCAAAATCAGCTACCACCAGAAGATTCTGATATGGCGATCAGTGCTATTAAAGGAGAATACGACCTCGGTTTTCTTGAAACAAGCAAACAAGTAAAGGAAAACAAACTTCGTTCAATGCTTGTGGACAAAATAGCTAAATTTCTAATAGAACTTGGAACAGGTTTTTCCTATGTTGGCAAAGGTATGCCAATAATTGTTGGAGGAGACACTTTTGAACTTGATCTGCTTTTTTATCATACTTTACTGCACCGCTATGTTGTTATAGAACTTAAAGCAGGTAAATTTAACCCTCGTGACATAGGACAACTTAGTTTTTATATGACCGCGATAGACAGAAACATAAAGACAAAGCAAGATAAAAAAACTATTGGTCTTTTGCTTTGCCGTTCACGAAATAAAGTTGTAGCCGAATATGCCCTTGCCGACATTGATCGACCTATGGGCATCGCGACCTATGAATTAGGACTTCCTACAATCGAACAGCTTCAGAAAAAGCTTTCTAACGTTTTATAAAAAAGAGAATTATCGAGCAACAACTGACTTAAGCTTTTTGCTATCATAGTAGTATGCTTAAGGTAAAGTACATCACTGTGAGCAGAGGCTTTCGCTTTTCGGCGGCGCACCGCCTCCATAGGGAGGAGTGGTCTGAGGAAAAGAACCGCGAGGCCTTCGGCAAGTGTTCCTCGCTGCACGGACACGACTACTCGATGGTCGTGACGGTCAGATCCGAGAGCGAGGGCGACATGGTGGTGAACGTTTCGACTTTGGGCGAGGTGGTCGAAAAAGAGGTCATTGCTCTAATCGACCACAGGAACTTGAACACCGACGTGCCGTTTCTTTCTGGCGTTCTGCCGACGATGGAGAACATCGCCCGGAAGATCGCCGAGAAGCTGGAAGAGCCCCTGAAAGGGATCGGCGCGGAATTATATGAATTAACTTTGGCTGAAAGCGAAAAGAACAGCGTGACGCTTCACTTTGTATGAAAGAATTTTCCCCGGAAGAAATTAAAGAGATGCTTAAGTCGGCGGACGACCTCGACATTTACCGCGAACTTATCTCAAGGATGGGCGACGACCCGACAAGGGAAGGCCTTATTAAGACCCCGCAGCGGATCCGTGACTCCAGAGGTTTTCTGATGTCCGGCTACGGCATGGACGCGGAGACTATCCTTAACGGCGCCATCTTCGAGGACCCCTGCGACGAGATGGTGTTGGTCCGCGACATCAGCTTCTATTCCATGTGCGAGCACCATATGCTCCCCTTCTTCGGCAAGATCCACGTGGCCTACCTTCCCAAGGGCCGCATCGTGGGGCTTAGCAAGATCCCCAGGATCGTGGAGATGTTCGCCAGAAGGCTGCAGATCCAGGAACGTTTGACTTCCCAGATAGCCAAGTGCCTGATGGAAAATCTGAAGCCCTACGGCGTGGGCGTGGTGTGCGAGGCGAACCACCTCTGCATGGCCATGCGCGGCGTGCAGAAGAGCGACTCCTTCACCACCACTTCCGCCATGGAGGGGACCTTCAAGACGGACGGCAGGACGCGCCACGAATTTTTGAAACTTATCTCCATGCCTTCCCTGCACCGCTGACCCCTATGAATTTCCCTCTCTTACTGCTTTTGTTTTGCCTTTTCATTCCTTGCGCGGCGCGGTCTGAGGAGCCTATCCTAGGATCCGACCCCAAGCCCGCGGGCGCCAAGATCGTCCTGGATCCTTCCTCCACGGAAGACGCCAAGACTATATTGGAAAACGCCCGTCCCGTCGGGACCGGCGAATACCAGCAGGAGAGCGCGGATCCCGCCCCGGCGGTCAAGCCGGCCGCGGAGAAAGCCACCAACGCCGTGGTCAAATCGGAAGCAAAGGTCCCCCAGAAAGTGGAAAAGCCTGACGGCAAAAAGGAAAAGGGCGAGCGGATCAACGTGGCCATGGACATCGCCGTCTGGCAGAAGATCTATTTGGAATCCGAGACCCAGTGCGTCTGGAGGGCGGAAAGCGATTCCATCGTGGAGGACCTTCTGACTTCCGTGCAGGCCCCCGCCACAATATCCTTCGGGCCCAAGGATCTCCTGAGGATCGATTACGGCGGAGAGCTGGCCTACCGGGCCGATTATTCCAACGGCTTCCTCTCGGTCTCCTTCACCGGGTCTCCCCTGCGGGACAAAAGGATCCTGCGCCCCTTCGAGCATCCCTGGGACGATCTCTTGGGCATTCCCATCCAGGGATCGCTGACCAACTATTACACCGGAGCCTTCCGGGACGGGGATCTCTGGCGCTACGACTTCGTGCTGCTGCCGGACGCGCAGCTCAATTTCAGGAGAAACTACAGCCAGTATTCCTACGTGGCCCTGCGCCGCCACGTCTGGTTCGACAAAACCAAGCAGCGCATCGTCAAGACCTATCGCCGGGCTTTGGACGGCTCGGAGACGACTCTCATTTTCAAAGTCGAAGAATAATTTGTCCGCTTTATTTTAGGGGGAAAAATGAAATTTAATTTTGGCGCGGCGATCGTTCTGGCGCTTGTGATATCCGCCTTGGAAGCCTTCCCTGTGGGCAATCTGGACCTTAAGGTGGCTGTCATCACCCACAATCCCTATATGACCAACGTAGCCGAGATCGCCAGGGGAAGGCGGATGAACGCCACCTTCGGCTGGCCCACGGGCTTCAACATGGCCAAGGACCAGGCCAACTGGTGGTTCGAGGCATCGCATGGCATGGTGAAAGTCACCTTCGTCACCAACGTGGTCTTGGACACCTGGCCGCGCTACGTGAGCGGCGACCGCTTCACTCCACAATCCTATTACGACGCGCGCAAAAAAAGCATCAAGCCGTCCTGGAACACTAGCTTCACTTTCGACTACATGTATTTCTACACCAACGAGTGCCCCTGGATAGTGGAATACATAAACGAAGGGATCATCGACCAGGTCTGGCTTTATAGTCATCCCGACGGCGGCTGCTACGAGAGCAGGCTGAACGGCTGGGGCGCCGATTATTGCAATTCCAACGGACTGGGAACGCTGGATTCAGAAAAGGTCTTCATGATGTGCACCCCCAGCATGGAAAGGACCGACACGCCCATGGAGAATTTCGGCCACGCCGCGGAATCCATGCTGCACACCCGCTGGGACTGCAGCTACATCAACTACCATCCCTGGCGGGATTATTCGAAGAAGAACGATTTCGTCCTCTTCAACATGAACTACGCCATCGACACCAACAACATCCAGGTCGGCACCGTGCACTACGCCCCCAACTCCACCAACGACTATCTCTGGGGCATGAAGAACTATGTGGACTGCTACGCGGACAATTGGTACAACTATCCCGATCTTTCCGGCCCGGCCAGATCCATGAACTGCTCGGAGTGGGGAGGCGGCGTCAACCACAAGCACAAGATCTGGTGGTTCAAGCATTTTCCGCAGAAAGTCGGCCTGCACAGAGGGCAGATGATGAACTGGCTCTGCGTTTACCTGAACCCCGCCAAAGCCGCGCACCCCATCGGCGTCGGGGAAACGATCACTCAGGAAGACGTGGACCTCGCGGGCTTCTTCCCCTTCTCTTTTGAATTGCCGGCGGGAACTACTCAGGCGGTAGTCAAAGTGACCACGGGCATCCCGGTGGAATTCGGCATCAGGAAGAAGTACGTGCCCATGAACAGCCGCAACTACATGATAACGGGCCCCAACAACGCTTACGAGGAATGGACGTACCTGAGGGATACCGAGAAAATTTGGACCTTGACGGAAGAGAATTGCTTCGGCCAGGCCCTGACGGGAAAATGGTACATCACCTTCGGCAAAGCCTACGACTACTCGCTCTCAAGGCCCTTCGACGACAACACCAATTACGTCGTCAGCGTGGAGGCTTGGCCCAAAGTTGTAAACTCGCGTCCGCCGGAACTGGAAGTCACCAAGCCCTTGGAGGGCGAAAGATATGATGCCGCGGGAAAGATAACCTGGGAGATCAACGACCCGCCCGCCGACGGCTGGCTCTCCTTCAATCTCTCCTACACCACCAACGATTTTTTGGGCCCCTGGATCGAGATCTGCGAAGACTACGCCTTCGAGCTCAAGTCTCCCTACAGCTGGAAGAGTTTTCCCTCGGAGGTGAAGTGCGACTGCGCCAGGATAAGATTGATAGCCAACGATCTGCACGGAAACGCTTACACGAATTACTCCGGCCTCTTCGGCATCCGTTTGGATCCCGTGCCGGAACCGGCGCTGGCGATTTTTATTTTGACCGCTTTTGGTATAATCTTTCGCAAAATCAAAATTTCAGGAGAATAAACGATGGCAACCGTCAAAACCCCGAAGTTCGCGAACGAAAAAGTGTTCGCGTGGGTGGACAAATGGAACAAGATCTGCAAACCCGAAAAGATCGTGGTCGTAAAAGGCACGAAGGCCGAGCATCTCGCCATCTGCGAGATGATGGTCAAAAAGGGCCAGTTCGTCAAGCTTGATCCCAAGAAGCGCCCGGACTGCTTCCTGGCCCGCTCCCACGAGAGCGACGTGGCGAGAGTGGAAGGCCGCACCTTCATCTGCTCGAAGCGCGAGATCGACGCCGGCCCCACCAACCACTGGATGGATCCCGCGGAGATGAAGAAGAAAATGACCAAGGCTTACACCGGCTGCATGAAGGGCCGCGTGATGTACGTCATTCCCTTCGCCATGGGCCCCATAGGAAATCCCATCACCCAGTACGGCATCGAAATCACAGACTCCCCCTACGTGGTGGTCAACATGAACATCATGACCAGGACCGGCTCCGAGGTGCTTAAGCATCTCGGCAAGGACGGCTCCTTCGTTCCCTGCATCCATTCCGTGGGCGCGCCTTTGAAGAAAGGCCAGAAAGACGTCGCCTGGCCCTGCGCCAAGAGAATAGAGGACAAATACATCACCCAGTTCCCGGAGGACGGCGAGATCTGGTCCTTCGGCTCCGGCTACGGCGGCAACGCGCTCTTAGGAAAGAAGTGCTTCGCTCTGCGCATTGCTTCGAAGCTCGCCAAGGACCAGGGCTGGATGGCCGAGCACATGCTCATCCTGACGCTCACTTCCCCCGAAAAGAAGCAGTACCACGTGACCGCCGCCTTCCCCTCGGCCTGCGGCAAGACCAACCTCGCCATGATGCTGCCGAAGCTTCCTGGCTGGAAACTGCAGACCATCGGCGACGACATCGCCTGGCTCAAACCCGGATCTGACGGCCGCCTTTACGCCATCAACCCGGAGAACGGCTTCTTCGGCGTGGCTCCCGGCACCTCCAACGACTCCAACCCCAACGCCCTCAAATCCTGCAAAAGGGGCACGATCTTCACCAACGTGGTGCTGACTCCCGACGGCGACATCTGGTGGGAGGACATGGGCATCAAGGCGCCCAAGGAAGGCGTGGACTGGAAAGGCAACAAGTGCTACGTCTGTTCTGACGACCCTTACCGCATGGGGCCCAAACCCGGCATGACCAAAAAGGAAATCAAGGAAATGGGCTACGTGGCGGCCCACAAGAACAGCCGCTTCACCGCCCCCGCCGAGAACTGCCCGGTCCTGGACAAGGCCGGCTTCAACGGCCTCTTTAACGGCAAGCCCACGGGCGTCCCCATCGACGCCATGCTCTTCGGCGGCCGCAGGCCCTCCACCATTCCTCTGGTCAACGAGGCCAAGAGCTGGACGCACGGCGTCTTCCTTGGCTCCGCCGCGGGCTCCGAAGTGACCGCCGCGGTCATTTCCGACCAGATAGGAAAGGTCAGGCGCGACCCCATGGCCATGCTGCCTTTCTTCGGCTACAACGTCTGCGACTACTTCCAGCACTGGCTGGAGATGGAGCGCACTTCCGCCGACGCTACGAAACTCCCCAAGATCTATTTCGTCAACTGGTTCCGCAAGACCGCGGACGGCAAATTCATGTGGCCGGGCTTTGGCGACAATAGCCGTGTGCTGAAGTGGATCTGCCAGCGTATCGAGGGCAAAGTCAAAGCCAACGAGACGCCGATTGGCAACCTGCCCTTCCCGAAGGACATCGACCTTGCCAACAACGACGACCCGAATCCCAATTTCCGCGTTGACCCGAAATACCTGAAGGAGCTTCTGAAGGTGGACGTCGAAGGCTGGAAGAAGGAGATCGCCACGGTGGGCGCCTCCTATGACGAATACGACGCCAAACCCTCCAAGGACAGCAAGGAAATATCAAAGACCGCGCGCCGCGTGCCTAAAGCTCTGCGCCAGATCCTCGCCGACGTTTCGTCCGCGCTCGCGAAATAAATAAAAAAAGGACACGGAAATGTTCAAGATGGCAAGCACGGCAATCGCTCTTTTCGGCGCTTTTTGCGCCGTCGCCGGCATGGGCGGGGTAAAGGAGCTGAAGGAGGCGTTCGAGGCTGATCCTCCGAAAGTCATCGAGTCAGCGAAACTGACTTTCAAGGGCGTCGAAAAAGGTTACGACGTGTACAACTGCTCGATCCCGTTTTCCTATGACGGAACGGAGTATATCCTAGGGCGCGTGGAGCCGCACGACAAGTGGGCGGTGAGCGTGACGATGCTTTTCAAGAAGACCGGCAAGGACGAGTGGACGCGCGTTTTGGAATTCGGAACTCTCGAATTAGAGGATCCGTACGTCCAGTACATCCGCGGCGAGCTCGTCGTGGGAGGGACCCGCGTCTTGAAGATCGCCGGCAACATCGCGTCGTACCGCGGAGCTTTCTACCGCGATAACAAAAAGGGCCCGCTGCACCTTGAATACTTCACGACCGGCCCGGAATTCATGAAGGACATCCGCCTCATAGAGCTGAAGGACGGACGCATCGGAGTCTTCTCGCGTCCGCGCAGCGAGGAAATAAGGAAAAAATACGGCAGCGAGGCCGTCATAGGCTTCACGACGGTCAAAGACCTCAACGAGCTAACGCCGGAGGTTATTGAAAAGGCGCCCGTTATAGAGGGGGTCTTGGGAAAGGACGAATGGGGCGGATGCAACCAGGCGTATCTCATGGACGACGGCAAGGTGCTCGTCGCCGGGCATCTGTGCTTTACCGGCTCCAAGGCTTCCAACGGAGTCAACCGCGGCGTCTACTGCAACGCGTCCTTCCTTTTCGACCCCGCGACGCACAAGGCGACGCGCATCCGCATCGTCGCCACGCGCATGCTCTACCCTGAGCAGGAGCCGAAAGTCCCGCACCTCGACGACTGCGTCTTCACTTCCGGCTTCGTTTTCAATGACGACGGGACATGCGACGTGTACACAGGCCTTTGCGACTCCGCGGAAGGCCGCGTCCGTTTGAGCGCCAAAGACGTCAAATGAATCCGGCGGCCGCACTTGAAAATTGATCGGGTATTTGGTAACATATCCTTCCTATGAATTGTGATATGAGTTTTTCCATCAAGCTCCGCCGGGACAGAGACGGCCTTTTTTGCGCCCTTTGCCCCGAACTGGGCCTAATGGCGAACGGCAGGAACAGCGCGGAAGCTTCCGACCGCCTCACCTCCCTCATAATGGAATGGCTTGAGCGCCGGCAGTCTTTCGACAAGGACAGGGAGCATTTCCCCTCCGTCTCCGGGAGCGACTACGACGTCTTTCCCCTTTCCACGGGACAGGAGACCAAGCTCCTCATCGTTCCCAAGGACCGTTTGCTGAACTGATGGGAACAATTAACGAATAAAAAATTTTTGATCTGCTTTGAAACTGGGCGTTAACATCGATCACGTGGCTACCCTGCGCCAGGCGCGGGGAGGCCAGTCTCCGGAGCCCGTGCTGGCAGCCGCTTTGGCGGAGCAGGCCGGCGCCTCCGGGATCACCGTGCATTTGCGCGAAGATCGCCGCCACATCCAGGATCGCGACGTTTTCCTTCTGAAGGAGACCGTTCAGACGAAACTTAACCTGGAGATGGCCGTGAACGCTGATGTCATGGAAGTGGCTCTTCAAGTTAAGCCCCACTGCGCTTGTCTGGTCCCCGAAAGGCGCCAGGAACTTACCACCGAAGGCGGTCTGGACGTGGCGGGCAGCCTCGCGCAGGTACGCAGCTGCGTCGTCAAGATGCAGAGCGTCGGCACAGTCGTGAGTCTGTTTATCGCGCCGGAAGAGGAGCAGATCATAGCGGCGGCAAAATCCGGAGCGCAGTTCATCGAACTGCACACCGGCTCTTTTGCCAACGCTAAAGGAGAGAGCGACCAGCAAAGGGAACTCGCGCGCCTCATCGAAGCGGCGGAAAAAGCCCACTCCCTGGGCCTCAGGGTCAACGCCGGCCACGGCCTTGATTATTTCAACGCCTCTTTGATGCACCACGTCCCCTACCTGGAAGAGCTCAACATAGGCCACTCCATCATATCCCGCGCCGTCATGACGGGCCTTACCCAGGCGGTCAGGGATATGCTGGCCATCATCGAATGATCTGCGGCATTCCGCATTTCAGATACAAATTAACCAACCTCAAAATAACCAAGACTTCTGCCCGAAGCTTATTCGCGGCGGAGTCTGAACAAAAGGAACAAACATGTCCGTTATTTCCATTCAGGAACTTCTGGAAGCCGGCGTCCATTTCGGTCACCAGAGACGCAAACGCAACCCGAAGATGATCCCCTTTATCTTCGAGGAACGCAAAGGCATCCACATCATCGACCTCAGGAAGACCCAGCGCTTCCTGGACTACGCCACCCAGTTCGCCCGCTTAGTGGCCCAGAAAGGCGGCAAAGTCCTCTTCGTCTGCACCAAGCTCCAGTCCAAGACCATCGTGGCCGACCAGGCCAAGAGCTGCGAGATGCCCTACGTGTGCGAACGCTGGCTGGGCGGCACGCTTACCAACCTCCGCACCATCCGCCAGTCCGTCCGCCGCATGAACGAGATCGAAGATCTCCAGAAGAAAGGCCTCTTCGAGAAGCTGCCCAAGAAAGAGCAGGCTGTCATGAGCAGGGAATACGCCAAGTTCGACAAGAACCTCTGCGGTCTTAGGGACCTGCAGGAAAATCCCGCCGCCATCTTCATCGTGGACGTCAACAAAGAACGCATCGCCGTCACCGAAGCCAAGAAGCTGGGCATCCCCGTCATCGCTCTCTGCGACACCAACGGCAACCCTGACAACGCCGACTTCGTCATCCCCGGCAACGACGACACCATCAGCTCCGTGACCCTGATCGCGACCACCATCGCCAAAGCCGTCAACGAAGGCAGAGTCTATTACGAGGAAGTCGAGAAACAGAGGAAGGAACGCGAGCTTCTGGAAAAGGAACAGGAAAAAGCCCAGAAGCAGCGCGGCGAGAAGCGCGGCGAAAAGCGTGCTGAAAAAGAACCCAAGGCCGCCCCTGAGAAAGCGCCGGAAAGCGCTCCCCAGGAAGCTCCCAAGGAATAACATAAATTAACGAACAACAATACAGGAATATATTATGGCCGAAATTACCGCCAAACTGGTCAACCAACTGCGCGAGCTTACCCAAGCCGGCATGATGGAATGCAAGAAAGCCCT
>JAGCGH010000097.1 GCA_017649705.1 bacterium | reverse complement strand
GGGGCTTTCTTAGCAGCGGGCTTCTTAGCAGCGGGCTTCTTGGCAGCGGGCTTCTTAGCAGCGGGCTTCTTGGCAGCGGGCTTCTTGGCAGCGGGCTTCTTGACAGCGGGCTTCTTGGCCGGGGCGGCTTTCTTGGCCGGGGCGGCTTTCTTGGCCGGGGCGGCTTTCTTGGCCGGGGCTTTCTTGGCAGCCGGTTTCGCAGCGGGTTTCTTAGCAGTAGGCATAGTGTTTCTCCTTTTTGTTTGGTTGAAAAAAATGTCGATGTCGACAAGTTGTATATATATTTTTTCAGATGCAAGATCTGTTTTTTTCTATATATTCCCTCAGATTTTTAAATCTGTTTGTTTTCTCAAAATGCCTTTATTACTGCGGTCCGCCGTTCATTCACCACTACATGCACAACTAAAATGAATAGCGGATACTCACTGCTTTCCTAATATTTTATCAGATGCTTTTTTAAAAAGCAATGAGTAGTTCGCACAAGGGATGATGGAAATGAAAAGCAGGAAAAAATTTTTTCCCCGCGCCTTAAAAAAATTTTTAGTTCTTCTCCGACGCCCCGGTTTTTCAAGTGTTCCCGAAGGCGATTGAAATTTGACCTCCGTGATTTTTTCTGTTACTATTTTTCCAACATGAAATACATCGACATACATACGCACGCCTTTCCCGACACTCTTGCCGAAAGAGCGATAGAGGGGATCGCGAAAGTAAGCGGCGACATAAAGCCGAAAACCAACGGCACCGTGAGCGATCTCATAAGAGCTATGGACGAAGGCGGCGTCAACGCTTCCGTCATCGCCAGCATCGCCACAAAAGTCCCGCAGTTCGACGCCATCCTCAATTGGTCGCGGTCCGTCATGAGCGGACGCATCATCCCCTTCGCGTCGATCCATCCCGAGGACGGCGGCTTTGCTGACAAAGTGGATAAAATAATCGCGTCCAACATCCGCGGCCTGAAAGTGCACACCTTTTACCAAAGCCACGCCGTGGATGAAAAGATCTGGTTCCCCTTGTACGACGCCGCGCAGGAAGCCGGGCTTCCTATTCTGTTTCATTCCGGCTTCGACGTTGCCTTCGCCGCTCTCGACCTCGCCCATCCCTGGCGCTTCCGAAAAGTAACCGGCAATTTTCCAAAACTGAAAATAATCATGGCCCACATGGGCGGCTGGCTGGCGTACAAGGATTTCCTAAAAGACATGTGCGGAAAAAAAGTCATGATCGACACCAGCTGCTCCGCCGGACTCTGCCCCATAGAAGTCGCCAAAGAGATCCTCTCCCGCCATGGCGCGGAAAACATTCTCTTCGGCACCGACTGCCCCTGGGGCGGACAGAAGGAACACATCCGCTTCGTCAAAGATTTCTGCCCCGACGAAAAAGCGCAGGAACTCATTTTCTACAAAAACGCGGAGCGCCTGCTGGGGATCACTCTAACGGAGCGCGAATAAAAAAACGCCGGCTGTTGTGAGCCGGCGTTTTTCTTTGTCCGAAACAAATATTATTCCGAGAGGTTTCTGAAGAGGACGCCCAGCGCCACGCCGAAAAGCGGGATCTCCGAAAGCTTGATGTGCTCGCCGGTCTGGTGGGCGGAGCCGTCGTCGTCCTGGCTGTAGCCAAGGGACGGGATGCCGGCGGCCAAAAGCTGCTTGCAGACGGTGGTGCCGTTCATTCCAAAGAGGACGGCGTCTTTTCCCGTGACTTCCTTGGTGGCCTTCAAGGCGGCTTCGCACAGTTTGCCCTTGGGATCGATCTCGAAGGCTTCCATGTGGTCGGGCATCTCCACGCTGAAAGAGGTGCCGGGATATTCGTCGCAGGCGGCTTTGGCCAGCCTGTCGGTCCATTCCCTGATCTCGGAAAGTTTTCTCTGCGGTGTGTAGCGGATGTCCATCCTGACTTTGCATTCCTTGGGAATGATGTTGTAGGCGCTGCCCGCTTCCAACCCTGAAATAGTGAAAGTAGTGGGGCTGAAGTTGGGCTGGTCGTTTTCCTTGAGGAAGCCCAGTTTCTCCGTATAGCTCTCCCTTACTGAATTCAGGAAAGCGACGGCCGGCCAAATGGAGTTGACTCCGTGGTCGGGATAGGCGGCGTGGCCGGCTTTGCCGTGGAATGTGTACTGGAAGCGCAGAAGGCCTTTCTCGCCGTAGGAGAGTTTATAGATGCCGGATCCCGTGTCGGGTACCACGGCGTAGTCGGCTTTGATCTTTCCGGTCTCGGTGAGCCAGACCAGGCCGTCGGTGGAACCGACTTCCTCGTCGGCGACGGAAGCGAACAGGAAGGTGCCTTTGAATTTTCCTTCGTTCTGTTTCAGGAATTTTGCCAAAAGGAAAGCGGAGACCATGGGTCCCTTGTCGTCGCCCACGCCTCTTCCGTAGGCCGTGCCGTTTTCGATCTTGACCGTGAAGGGATCGTGCTCCCAGTCCGGGTTGACAGGCACCACGTCCGCGTGGCAGGGAACGAAAAGCACAGGGTGCCCCTCGCCCACCTTCGCGATGAGGTTAGTCCGCTTGGGAGTCTTCTCGAAGGTTTCGTACGGGATCTTGAGCTCGTCGAAATATTTCTTGAGGACGTCGGCCACCAGATATTCGTTTCCGGGAGGATTGACGGTGTTCTGGGCCACGAGCTCTTTCAAAAGCGCGATCCCTTCCTCTTCATGTTCCTTGAAGAAGGTTTCCAGATCCTGCTTCCAGCTCATTCTTCCTCCTTCATCTCTTCGCTCATTTCCTCGGCGGCCTTCTGCTCCCTGGCCCTGGCGGCCATTTGCCTGAGGGCCTCGAAGCTCCTGGGGTTCTGCTTGGTCACGTCGTAGTTGTTTTCGTTGAGGTCGATGCTGCGGCCGGAATCCGTGGTGACGGTCATCTCCATTTGGGTGGGAGGCTGCATGATGACTTCGAATTTTCTGGGACCGTACTGAAAGGGCTCCTGGGATTCCCGGATGTTGGCCATCGGGTCAAGATTTTGATCCTTGTTCTGCGCGGCGGCCGCCGCCCTTCTGCTGGCCGCGGCCTGGGCTTCCGCAAGCGAACGGCGGTGCTGCTGGAGAGTCTCCGGCACGCCGCCCATTTCCTTCTGCTCCAGTTTGCCGTTCTCATAATAGCGCCAGACGCCGTAGGGCGTTCCATTGAAAAGCAATCCCTGGGAAGCCATGACTTCGTCCTCGGCGTAAACGGTCTTTATCTGGGAGCCGGTGAGCTGGCCGAAGATCACTTCGCTCTCGATCTTCTCTTTGATGTCGCCGTTGGGATAATAGATCTCCTCCCTCTGGCCCATGAGGACGCCCCCTTTGTAGGTGGCGACGGTGGTCTTGTCCTTGCCGTCCAGCCTCCACTCGCCTTCCTTCTCGTCGTCCACGAAGCGTCCGTACCAAAGCTTGTTGCCCCTGGCGTCGTAGTAAACTCTTTTTCCCACGCGCTTGCCTTCCTTGAAATCGCCTTCCGTTTCAAGAACTCCGTTGGTGTGCCAGTAAGTCCAGGTGCCCTTGGCAAGGTTGTCGGAGAATTTCCCCTCCGCCATCTTGGCGCCGTTCTTGTAGAAAAGGTGCCAGCGTCCGTCCTTCATGCCTTTGCTGTAGGGGCCGTAGGACTCGACGGAGCCGTTCTCGAAAAAGTTGGTCCAGGTCTTGCATTTGTAGCCTTCCTTGAAATAGCCGGCGCTTTTCAAAAATCCGTTGGGATGGAAATACTGCCAGTAGCCGTGGGGGATCTCCCCGGCTTCCGGATGGATCATGGCATATCCGGCGTATTTCAAATTGCCGTTCTGGTAATAGTCGGTTCTTAAAACGACTTCGTCCGAAGCCGCGAAAGCAGCGGCGCTCAAACAAAGCAAACTAAATAACGCAATTAAGTTTTTCATGCCGGTCCTGTGGATTTGAAAGTTAGGAAAGCGTGGCGGTCGCTCTCAAATAAGCTTCGATGAAAAGATCTATCTCGCCGTCCAGTACCGCGCCGGTGTTGCTGGTCTCGGTGTCGGTCCTGAGGTCTTTTACCATGTTGTAAGGATGCAGGACGTAGGAGCGGATCTGGCTGCCCCATTCGATCTTCTGCTTGTTGGCGTAGGCGGTGTTCTGCTTGGAGAGCCTTTCGTTCATCTCCAGCTGGTAGAGTTTCGCCTTGAGCATCTTCATGGCTTCCGCTTTGTTCTTGAACTGGGATCTCTCGTTCTGGCAGGAGACCACGATGCCCGTGGGGATGTGCGTGATCCTGATGGCGGACTCTGTCTTGTTGACATGCTGGCCGCCGGCGCCGGAACTGCGGTAGGTGTCTATCCTGAGATCCTTCTCCTCGATGACGATGTCGATGTCGTCGTCCACCTCCGGGGTGACGTCCACGGAGGCGAAGGAAGTCTGGCGCCTCTGGTTGGCGTCGAAGGGTGAGATCCTGACAAGACGGTGCACGCCGATCTCGCATTTAAGATAGCCGTAGGCGTATTCGCCGGCGATGTGCAGCGTCACTGATTTGAAACCCGCTTCCTCGCCGTCCAAAACGTCCTGGACCTTGCATTTCATGCCGTGGCGCTCGGCCCAGCGCTCGTAAAGGCGCTTCAGCATGGCGCACCAGTCGCAGGCCTCCGTGCCGCCGGCGCCGGAATGGATGGTCAGATAAGCGTTGTTGTGATCCGTCTCGCCGTTCAGGGTCTGGTGGAACTCGAATTCGTCGTAGCTGGACTGCAGCTTCCCTATTTCGGCTTTGATATCCTCCGAGAGGGATTCGTCCTTCTCGGCGTCGGCCAGCTGCAAAAACTCCTCCGTTTCCGTGAGCAGTTTCTCCAGCGCGCGGCCTTCCTGGGTGAGGCGCCTGAGGGAATCCTGCTCCTGGAGAAGAGCGCGCGCTTTTTCAGGAGAGTTCCAGAGATCCTGGGCGGTGGTAAGGACAGACAGTTCTTCCAGACGCTTTTCCTTAGCGTCCAGATCAAGTCCCGCGAACAAATGCGTAAGGCGGTCGCGGATCTCCGCCAATTGGTTTTTCTCTATGTCAAACATAACTTAATTATAGCATATCTCAAAAAGGCCCAAAACGCGGCTGTAGGAAAAAGACCGCAAGCGCTCCCGCTTTCGGGCGTGTTTTCCGTTTCCCTGGCTTTTTCCCCTCGCTTTATGCTTGAATTGATGATGATCGCGCCTTTTTTTCAGATCCTAACGGGAACCTTGTCGGGAGTGCTTGCTTCGGAATGCCTCGGGAAGGCTCCGGCATGGCTTTTATATTTCGGCGCGGCCCTGTATTTTCTCTTAAGCTTCCGCGCCTTTTTCAAAGCCGCTCACTTCGCCGCTCCGCTTCTCCTTTTCATTGGATCTTTCCTTGGGGCGGCGCTGCATTACGCGGCCGCGGACAGAACGGCGGTCCGCCGCGAGGAGGAGCGCTTCACGCTGCTTGAGGCGTGCGAGAAAGCGGTGTGGGCCCGGGAAAACGAGAACAGGAAATACTACGCCGCCCTCCTCTGCGAAGGGAAGGATGAGCGTTTCAAGGTCGCCCTTTACTCCCGCCTCCCCTTTCCTGTGGAAAAAGGCGACCTGTTGTGCGGGGAGTTCAAATATTCGCCCCTGAAGGGCGCCGCCGCCCCGGGCTGCTTCGACTCCGGGGCGCATTACGCCAGGGAGAACGTTTACCGCGCCGCCGTGCCCAAAGGAAATTTTATCATCAGGGGATCCGGTCCGGGATCTTTGGGGAAAACAATAGACGCCGTAAGGAACGCGGCCGCTCGCTCGCTTAGCGACGAAAGATTCCCGATCGCTTCCAAGCTTCTCAGGATAATGCTGCTGGGCAGCCGGGAAAAGCTTCCTCCCGAGGTGGAGCGCGGCATAAAGAAAAGCGGGATAGCGCACATACTGGCGGTGTCGGGGCTGCACATCGGGCTTTTGAGCGGCGTCTGGTTCCTGTTGACGCGCCTTTTCGGCCTCTCCAGGCTTTGTTTCAAGCTGCCGCTGCTTCCCCTTCTTTGGCTCTACGCGCTGTTTTTGGGGGACAGGCCCTCGGTGGTGCGCTCCGTCATACTGATGACTTTCCTTGTAGGAGGCCGCATCCTCAGGAAGGCGACTCTCTCTGTGCATTTCCTTTGCGCGGCCGCTTTCCTTTACGCCCTGGTCTCGCCGAAACAGATCTTCTCCTACTCTTCGCTTCTTTCCTACGCCGCCACCGCCGCGCTTCTCATAATGCTTCCCGAAATGGACAGCCTTTTCGTCTTCAAAAGGTCCCAAAGTTTCTCTTTCCTTAAGAAATGCGTCAATTTTCTTCTGGACTACCTGTTCCAAAGCCTGAAGATCTCCCTGGCCGTCCTGATTTTCTCCCTTCCGCTTCTCCTTGCCATGCTGCACATGATAACTCCCCTGGGATTTCTCATGAATATCCTGACGATCCCTCTCTGCGCCCTGCTTCTGGTCTGCGGGCTCTGGCGGATGATAGTTTTTTTCACGCCGCTCCCCATGGCCGTCAGCGACATCATTTGGAAGCCTGTGATGCTGCTTTGGGATCTGATCCTGTCCTTCGTTGCCGCGTGCGGGGAAAGGAATCTTTTCGTCATGAGCTTCCCCGCCATGAAGCCCCTTGCCGTTCTCTTCTATTACCTGATCATCCTTTTTTATCTTCTCTCCGAGCAGGCCATGAAAAAATACCTGCTGTGCGAAAACGACGAGGAGGAGCGACGCTACCGCCGCAGGACGGTCCTTAAGAGCCGCGCCCTTTTCCTGAGGAGAGTTTTCATTGTACTCTTGCTATCCGGCGCCGCGGTCCTGCTGAGGCCCTTCGTCCCTTCCACCGCCCTTCAGGTGACCGCCCTGAACGTGGGCCAGGGGGACGCCTTCGTGATAAGTTCGGACCTGGGGCCCAAAATCGTTGTGGACTGCGGCCGCTCCTTCAACGGATCCTCCCAGGGGGAGCAGATCCTGACGCCCTTCCTGAGGAACCGGGGCATAAATAAGATCGACGCCCTCGTCATCTCCCATTACGACGACGACCACATGGGAGGCGCCGCCGATCTCATACGGGAGATCAAGACCGGCGCGGTATTGGCTCCCCCGCTGCTTAACTACGAGACCAACGGCTGGGATGTGCGTTTCTGCGCTTATGAAAAAGGCGTGCCCTGGATCGATACCGCCGCGGGAGACCGGGGCAATTTGAAAGGCGTCGGATTTTCTGCCCTCTCCCCTCCCCGCCGGCCGCTGCCGGCCACCAGCAACGGGCGCTCCCTGGTGCTGCTCTTCGAATATCTGGGCTTTGATCTTTTGTTCACCGGCGACGCTCCCGGGGAAACGGAGGAAGCGCAGCTTGAAAACCTTGGGATCGGAAGAAAAATTGCCGTTTACAAGATCCCCCACCACGGTTCCGCCTCTTCGGGGAACGAGAGCTTCCTTAGGGCCATCTCCCCCGCCGTCTCCCTTCTCAGCGTGGGAAAAAACGCCTACGGCCACCCTCACGCCCGCCTTATGGAAAAATACCGAATTCTTGGCGCGAAGGTCTTAAGGACCGACGAATTGGGGACCTTCACCCTGAGCATCCGGAAAAAGGCCCGCCCTCCCCTTCCTAAAGCGGCCGCAAATTGACAAGCCAGGGCTAAAAAAGTATCATAATAGCGTGTGTGTCGAGGAAGCTTTTAAGAGGGTTTCCTTTGCGCGGAATCTATAAATCCCAACGGAAAAGCGAGCTTTTTTATGAACGTAAACCATGTTTTCGGCAGAGATTACCGTCACGTCCCCCAAGCGCCAATTGGAATAATCGCAACCCCGGGAGGCCGGGAGCTGGCGGAGACCATCGACAAAGAGCTCATCAAGGAAAGAATATCGCTTCTGGACGGGTATCCCACTTATGAAAACTACCCCGGTTTCCTAAGGGACACTTTCATCATCGACTCCGACGCCCCCCGCTTCCAGAACGGCGAAGGCAAAGCCGTCATCAACCTTTCCGTCCGCGGCCTCGACCTCTTCTTCATCACCGACATCGGCAACTGGGGCATCAAATACTCCCGCAACGGCGAGACCGTCTCCATGGCTCCCGACGAACACTTCCAGGACCTCAAGCGCCTGGTGGCTGCGGCCCGCGGCATGGGACACCGCTGCAACGTCATCATGCCCATGCTCTACGAGAGCCGCCAGCACCGCATCTCCGGCAGGGAATCCCTGGACTGCGCCATCGCCCTTCAGGAGCTGGTGAACCTGGGCGTCAACAACATCATGACCATCGACGCCCACAACGCCCACGTGCACAACGCCATTCCCAACCACGGCTTCGAGAACCTCCACGCGGCTTATCAGATCATAAAGAAAATGGTCAACACGATACCGGGTTTCCGCATCGGCCCCGACAATCTGATCGTGGTCAGCCCGGACCTGGGCGGCATGTCCCGCTGCCGCTATTTCGCCGAGCAGCTGCACACCCACCTCACGGGCTTTTACAAACTGAGGGACCTGTCCAGGGTGGTGGACGGCAAAGCGCCGGTTCTTGAGCACAAATTTCTGGGCGGCAGCATAGCCGGGCGCGACGCCATCGTGGTGGACGACATGATCGCCTCCGGCGGCTCCGTCATCGAGGTGGCTTACAAGCTGAAGGAAGCGGGCGTCAGGAACATTTACGTGGCCTGCACCTTCATGCTCTTCACCAGCGGATTGGAAAAATTCAACAAGGCTTACGAGGAGGGCGTCATCACGAAAGTCTTCGGAACCAACGCCACCTACACCCGCCCGGATCTTTTGAGCGCCCCCTGGTACACCCAGGTCAGCGTTTCCCGCCTGATCTCGCTGTACATCGACCTCTTCAACCGCAACGAATCCATCGCCAAACTTTTGGACAACAGCGCCAAAATCAGCAAACTTTTGGAAACGCACGACCTGCATGCCTAGTTTCGGGCACAACCGCCTTTCTCTCATCTTCGCCCTTGCGCTGCTTTTTGGGCTGGCCGGCTGCTCGCCCAAAAAAGTCCCGCCGGCTGACCTTATCACACCCGATCAGGATTCCGCCGAACTGGTGGACCCCATGCATCCCGGGGATTTCGGCCTCGGGGAAGATCCAGTATCCGACAGCTCCGGCCTGACGCCCCAGGAGGAGGTCACCATAACCGGCTCCGGCTCCTCGCTCGGCGATCCGGCAATCATCAAAGGCGTATACAGCCGCCTGGGAAAAATGGAGGCGGAGAACGAATTCATCTCGGAAAAACTCGGAAAAGAAGGCGAGGATTGGAAAACCAAAAGCGTGTCGGTGCAAAACGCCGGAGCAAAGACCTGCGAATCAGTGACCGTCGAAGTGACCAAGGACCAAAGCGTCAGGATCTTTTATTTCGACATCACGGAATACTCCGATTCCTGGGAATAAACGCATGAAGAGTTTCCACCCCTTCCCCTACGACGAGTTCCAGAAGAAGGCGATAGAAGCCATCGACGGGAACGCGTCCATCTTCGTCTCTGCCCCCACCGGCTCCGGCAAGACCGTCATCGCCGAGCATGTGATAGCGGACGCCATCACGCTCAATCAGCGCGTCGTTTACACCGCTCCCATAAAAGCCTTGAGCAATCAGAAGTACCGCGAGTTCGTAAAGCAGTACGGCGAACGCTCGGTGGGCATCCTGACCGGCGACGTGAACATCAACCGCGACGCCCAGATCATCGTCATGACCACGGAGATCTACCGCAACACGCTGCTGGACGAAGGCAGCGCCATAAGCGACGTCGCCTGGATCATCTTCGACGAAGTGCACTACCTGGACGATCCGGAACGCGGCACGGTCTGGGAGGAAGCCATAATCTTCACGCCGAAACAAACCAGGATACTGGCGCTCTCGGCGACCGTCCCCAACGCCCGTGAGCTCTGCGACTGGATGGAGCAGATACTGGACCGCCCAATGGTGCTTGTCGAGGAAACGAAAAGGCCCGTCCCGCTTACTTTCGCATTCCAGGCCCAGAACAAATTTTACACCGACTTCAAGTCTTTCAAGGAAGACGCCTACAAGGATCTTAAATTGCCGAGAAGAAGTTTCCGCGGCAGAAGGCCGAAGGATCCTGTCACCCCCAACTCGCTTCCCAGGCTCATCGAGCGCATAAAGGGAGAGGACGGCTTCCCCTGCCTGTACTTCGCCTTCGGCAGAAAGCTGACGGAAGAGCTGGCCTACAATTCCCTCCCGAATCTCCAGCTTGGCAAGATCGAAAAAGAAGAAATAGAAAAACGCTTCAATGAGCTCTGCGAAAAATTCGCCGTCACAAACGAACCCACCATCAAAAAGCTCGCGCCTCTCGTAAGAAACGGCCTCGCCTACCATCACGCCGGCATGCTTCCGACGACGAAAGAAATAATCGAGCAGCTCTTCAACGAGAAGCGCCTTAAGATGATCTTCGCCACCGAGACTTTCGCCCTGGGCCTCAACATGCCTGTCCGCACCGTCATCTTCGACAGCATAAGGAAATACTATCCCGGCGGCTTCGACGTACTGAAGACCAGGGACTTTTTCCAAATGGCCGGGCGCGCCGGCAGGCGCGGCATGGACGACTTCGGCAGGGTCTACTTAAGGATCAACCCCAGGCAGGTAAGATCAGAGCAGGTCAAATGCTGCGTCTACGGCGAAGCCCAGCCCGTACTAAGCCAGTTCAACGCTTCCTACGCCACGCTCCTCAACCTTTACGACAAGCACGGCGAGGACGTCGTCAGCATTTACCCCAGCACCCTGAATTATTTCCAGGCCTCCAAACGCCAGCGGAGGATAGAGCGCCAGAAATTCCTCGACCGCCTGCAGGTCTTGAAAAAGACCGGCTGCATAAGGAACGACTCCCTTACGGGCAAAGGCCGCTTCGCCTGCTGGTTCTTCGGCTACGAGCTCATTATGTCGGAGCTTTTCATGGAAGGCCTCCTCGACCGCTGGGATCCCGTGGAACTGGGCTTGGCTCTCTCCACGCTGGTTTACGAAGCGAAACCGGGCGCTCCTCCCATACGCCATCTTCCCAACCGCCTTTCCAGAGTTATGAGGGAAGTCACCAAGGCCTACTACCAGATCGAAATAGTGGAAAGCTCCTACCGCATCGAGAATCCCGTGAGAACCCCGGAGCCAAATCTTATGAAAGCCGCGGAGCTTTGGCTGAAAAACGCAGGTTTCCAGGAGGCCGTCCAGGCTTCCAAAATTGACGAAGGCGAACTGATCCGCTACTTCAGAATGATCATCCAGCTCGCCAGGCAGCTGGCCATCGCTCCCGGCGTCTCCGACAAGATCAAAAGCACCGCCGAAGACTTGAAGCGTCTTATGGACCGCGGCGTCGTGGACGCGGAACGCCAGCTCAGGGGATGAAGCGGTCAGTTTAGAAAAGTGGAGCCGGCCATCAGGCCGAAATTGCTGAAGACGAAATTGTAGAGTTGGTTGCCGTTGAACATGTAGCGGCGCTCCACCCTGGCCGATATGGAGGTGTAAACTTCATACGTTATGGTGTTCATCCATTCCGCCATTTCCTGGACCGTTATCTCGCCTTCCCCCTGGCGTCCCAAAAGCACCACTTCGTCGCCGGGACGCACCGCCGGTTCCTCCGCGCCCAGATCCACCGTGGTCTGGTCCATGCTGATCATGCCTTTCACGGGATAGCGCTTGCCTCTTATGAGGACCTCCGAACGGTTGCTCAGGATCCGGCGGTAGCCGTCGCCGTAGCCGACTTCCAAAGTGGCGATGTAAGTTTCCTTTTCCGTCACGAAGGCGGCGTTGTAGCCTACCGTCTGGCCGGCGGGAACTTTCTTCACCTGGGTGACCCTGGTCTTCCAGGTCAGCATCGGCTCAAGGACCGCTCCGTGAAGCTTCTGCCTCTCCGCTTCGCCCGCGGGATAGCCGCCGTAAACAAGGATGCCCGGGCGGACCATGTTGTAGCCGGAATTGTCTATGTTCAAGACGGCGCCGCTGGCTTCCATGTGCCTCAAGGGGATCGTTATCCCGCGCTTGGAAAGATAAAGCAATACTTCCCGGAATCTCGCCTGCTGGTCGATGGTCAGCTTAGAATCAGGATGATCCGCCATGGAAAGGTGGGTCATGATGCCGGTGATCTTGATATGGGAAAGCTGGGTGGCGGCGTAGATGTCCTCGAACTTATCGTAATGGAAACCCACCCGGCCCATGCCGGTGTCGACTTTGATGTGCGCCTGCAGCGGCATACCGTTGTGGCGGGCGCTTTCGTTCATGGCCCTAGCGTTCTCAAGGTCGACCAGCACCGGCGTGATGTTGTGGATGGACAGGACCCTGACGTCGTCGGGCTCGGAAGGTCCCAGGACCAGTATGTTGGCGTTGGGAACGTAGGAGCGGATCTCCAGGGCCTCCTTGCAAGTGGCCAGTCCCAGCCAGTCGATGCCGAACTCGAAGGCCGCCTTGGCGGTGGCTTCCAGGCCGTGGCCGTAGGCGTTGGCTTTAAGCGGGAGCAGAAGCTGGCAGTTCTTCGGTATGAGTTTTCTCACGGTCTCGACGTTGTGCCGAAACGCGTTTAGGTTTATTTCCGCCCAGGAATAATACATAAGCGATCAGTTCTCCTTTTCTCTAATGTCAAGATAAGCGGCCAGAAGAGCGGTGTCCGCCGGGGTGATCCCGGGGATGCGCCCGGCCTGCCCGACTGTTACGGGGCGGACCCGGCTGAACTTCTGGAGCGCCTCTATCCGCAGACCCTTGACCGAATTGAAATCGAAGTCGAAGGGGATCTTCTTGCGGTCGAATCTTTGCGAGCGCGCCACCTGACGTTCCTCTCTCAGTATGTAGCCGTCGTACTTACAGCGTATCAAAATCTCTTCCCAAATGGAATCGTCGCAGCCTTCGAGACCGAGATCCTTCCTTCGGGCAGCCTCTTCGGCCTTCGTGATGTCCGGGCGGCCCAGAACTCTTATCATGGGCGTCCCTTCGTAATATTTTTCCCTCAGGATCTCCAGCTGCGAATTTATGATCTCCTCTTTTTCCGCGACCAGATCCAGCTCCGCCTTGTCGATGAGGCCGTATTCGGCGGAAGTTTTAGCAAAGCGGTAGATAGAGGAATCGGCCCTCAGGATCAGCCTGTACTCCGCCCTGCTGGTGAACATCCGGTAAGGTTCGTCCACGCCCAGCGTCACAAGGTCGTCGATCATGACTCCCAAATATCCCTCGGACCTGGCCGGGATGAAGGGCGGGAGTCCCTTTAAACTGGCGGCGGCGTTGATGCCGGCGGCTATGCCCTGGGCGGCCGCCTCCTCGTAGCCGGAGGTGCCGTTGATCTGGCCGGCCAAATAAAGGTTGGGAACTATCTTGGATTCCAGCGTGGGGTAAAGGTCCCTGGGATCGGAATAGTCGTATTCTATGGCGTAGGCCGGGTGGATGAAGACCGCTTTCTCAAGGCCCGGGATGGAATGCACGAAAGCTTCCTGCACGTCCAGGGGAAGGCTGGTCGAGATGCCGTTGGGATAATAGCTCTCGGTGTCGTTGCCCTCCGGCTCCAGGAAAACGTGGTGCGTTTCCTTGTCTTTGAAGCGCACGATCTTGTCTTCGATGGAGGGGCAGTATCTCGGGCCTATGCCTGTGATCTCGCCGCCGTAGAGCGCGGATTTGTCCAGATTGTCAGTAATGATCTTTTTCGTCTCCGGGGTGGTGTGCGTGATGTGGCAGGGCAGCTGGTTGATCGTATCAAGCGCGGGCGGCCTTCTGTGGCGGAAACTGAAAGCGGGAGGATCAGGGTCCCCGGGCTGAAGCTGGGTCTTGGAAAAGTCTATTGAAGACTTAAGCAGTCTGGGCGGCGTTCCGGTCTTCAGGCGGCCCAGATTGAGGCCAAGATCTTTAAGGGAGTCGCTGAGTTTTTTGGCGGGAGGATCGCCAAGGCGCCCTCCTTCCGTCTTCTCCCTGC
This sequence comes from bacterium, assembly GCA_017649705.1. GTDB lineage: Bacteria > Auribacterota > UBA3054 > UBA3054 > UBA3054 > UBA3054. The sequence goes on along the minus strand of JAGCGH010000097.1, from coordinate 2,375 downwards.
CGATGTGCATCAAGCCTTTCAGGAACGTGCCTACAGTCAGGATGATCTTTTTGGCGGTCAGCTTCGTTCCGTCCGCTAAGAGAACGCCGGAAAGTCTGCCGTTGTCCGTCGTCAGCTCTTCCGCGAGCCCAACAACGATCGTAAGGTCCTTGGTGTTCTTAAGAGCCGTCTGCATATAGGCGGAGTAAGCGCTGCGCTGCGACTGTGCGCGGAGAGCCCTGACGGCCGGACCTTTGCTTAAATTGAGAACGCGGTACTGCAATCCGGAATTGTCGGCGGCCAGGCACATGAGTCCGCCCAGCGCGTCCACTTCGCAGGCCAGGTTCGTTTTGCCAAGCCCTCCTATGGCAGGGTTGCAGGACATCTGCGCGATAGTTTCAATGCTTATTGTGACAAGGGCCGTCTTCAAGCCCATCTTGGCGCAGATATGGGAGGCTTCTATGCCGGCGTGGCCTCCGCCGATGACTATGATGTCAAAATCAGAAGTCATAGCTGAGGGCGCGGCCCAGGTATAGGGAAAAATCTTCGGCGGTGCGGCCGCCATAAGGAATAGCGAGATCCGCGGCCAGGCCGTGGTAGTAAGCGGCGAGCATAGCGGATTCGTACCCGGTGAGCCCCTGGGCCAGGAAGGCCCCTGTGAGTCCCGTAAGAAGGTCTCCAGTTCCGGCGGTGGAAAGATACGGGTTGCCGGTCAAATTGACGGCAGGAAGCGTCTGGGGAGCCTTCACGACCGTATGGTGCCCTTTCAGCAGCACGGTGACGTTCATTTCATCGCAAAGCTCGGCGGCCGCTTTCATGCGCGCGAAGTCGTCTTGTTCGGGGGCGTAGTCCATGAGCCGCTTGAATTCGCCGAGGTGCGGCGTCAAAACGAGCTCGAGATCCTCGGGTATGGCAAAGCGTTCCCTCGCGAAAATAGAGAGAGCGCCGGCGTCCCAGATCTGCTTTTTTATGGGAGAACCCGACAAGGCTTTCAAAAACGCGGCGTGGTATTCGTCGTCAGGAAGACCCGGGCCGGCTGCCGCCGCGGTGCAGTTTTCCGCGAGCAGCGCGAGCTTGTTCAGATCGTCCTCAAGATCACCGGATAAGGGGAGCGTCAGGATGTGCGGCAGCGCGGAATTGAAAGCGGTTTCAAGCTCCTGGGGTATGACGGCCGTGACCAAGCCCGCGCCGCCGATGGATGCGGCTTTGGCGGCAAGGAGCGCGGCGCCGCCCATCTTGGGAGCGCCGGCCAAAAGCAGAAGGTGTCCCCTTTTGTGCTTGTAGGAATCATTCCGCGGCTTGGGGAGAAGCTTTCTGGCTTCTTTAAGGGAAAGCGCGCAGAAGGGACTCCCGGCGTTTTGGGGAAGAGGAAGGCCGATGTCCATTATTTCCGTGCGGCCCATGTGTTCGTCCCCTTCCGTCAAAGTTATGAGTTTCCCCTGTCCAAATGTGACAGTCCAGTCAGCCTTGATGAAAAGCCTGCTTCCGCTTCCGTCGGCTGAGAGTCCGCTGGGAACGTCGAGGGCGAGTTTTTTGGCCGGATTGGCGTTCACAGAAATTATGGCGGAAGCCAAGAGCGCGTTGGCGCTGCCGTTGAAGCCGGTGCCGGTAAGGCCGTCAACGATGACGTCGCCCTGCCAGATGGAGAGGTATTCCGCGATCTCCTTCGGATCCTTGAGGCCGGCGATCTTTTGCCCCAGCGTCTCCAGCCTTTGGAACTGGACGAGCGCGTCCCCTTTCAGCTTGGAAGCGGTTCCCAAAAGCGCGACGTCGCAGTGCAGACCGGCCTGAATAAGGTAGCGCGCCACGGCCCAGGCGTCTCCGCCGTTGTTGCCGCAGCCGCCGAAAATCAGGAAACGCCTGGAGGTCGGCGCGAAGACGTCAGTGAGGAACCTGAAGGCCGCGTATCCGGCCCGTTCCATGAGTACGAGCCCGGGAGTGCCTCCCGCTATCGCGGCGGAATCAAGGGACCTTATCTCTTCCGCTTTGAGAAAGTACATAAAGGGAAAAAAAGCGCCGCAATTCTGCGGCGCTCACGAAATCAGAAGGACGGGAGCTTGGAAATGAGGATCAGTGAGAAGGCCATGATGAAGATGGCCACGGTCTCGATGATGCCCAGAGCCAAGAGGTAGTTCACGAAGCCCTTGCCGGTCTCGCCGAAAGCGTCGCAGGCGCCGGCCGCGGCTTTGCCCTGCATCCAGGCGGAAAGGCCGATGGCGATGCCGCCGACGATGCCGATGGCAAGATAAGTCGGATAATACTGAGCCTGCCCGCCCATGATAACGAACATGATGATCATGCCGTAAATGGTCTGGGAAAGGGGCGCGCCGGCGAAGACTGTCAGCTGGAAGCTGGCGGGTTTGTTTTGCATGTAGCTGCGCTTCCAAGCGCCAACG
>JAGCGH010000096.1 GCA_017649705.1 bacterium | reverse complement strand
GGCGCCACGCTCTGCATCCCCACGGCCTTCTGCGCTTACACCGGCGAAGCGCTGGATAAGAAGACGCCTTTGCTTAGGTCCATGCAGGTTTTGTCCCAGTCCGTCAAGCACCTTATGAAGTGCTTCGGCAAGAAGGACGACAAGGTGACCATAACGCTGGGGCCGGAACAGGAGTACTTCCTGATCGACAAGAATTTCTACCTTTCCCGCCCCGACCTGCTTCTGACGGGCAGGACTTTGTTCGGCGCGCCGAGCCCCAAGCATCAGCAGCTTGAGGACCATTACTTCGGCACAATCAAAAACAGAATTTTGAATTTTATGACGGAAGTGGAGGAGGAACTGTGGAAACTTGGGATCCCCTCCAAGACGCGCCACAACGAGGTGGCCCCCGCCCAGTTCGAGCTGGCTCCCATGTTCGAGGAACTGAACCTTTCCTGCGACCACAACATGCTGGTCATGGAAGTGCTCAGACAGGTGGCCGACCGCAACGGCCTTGTCTGCCTTCTGCATGAGAAACCCTTCGCGGGCGTCAACGGCAGCGGCAAGCACAACAACTGGTCCATCGCCTACGGCGGCACGAACCTCTTCGACCCGGGCACGGATCCTCATCAGAACGCCATCTTCCTCACCATGCTTTGCGCTGTCATCGAGGCGGTCGACAAGCACGCCGACCTTATCCGCGCCGCGGTGGCGGGCGCCGGCAACGACCACAGACTGGGCGCCAACGAAGCGCCGCCGGCGGTCATCTCCATCTACCTGGGCGACCAGCTGGCCGACATCGTGCGCCAGCTTGAGGAAGGCAAGCCGAAACGCTCCAAGCACGCCTCGGCCATGAAGATCGGCGTGGACACCCTGCCGCCTTTGCCGAAGGACGCCACGGACCGCAACAGAACTTCGCCCTTCGCCTTCACCGGCAACAAATTTGAGTTCAGGGCGCCCGGCTCCTCCGCCTCCTGCGCCGGACCGAACATCGTCCTTAACACCGTGGTGGCAGAGGCTGTGGAACGCATCGCCTCCACCATGGAAAAGGAAGACGTGGTCGGCAAGAACGAACCCGGCAAGCACACGGTGCGCTTCCATGAGGTCCTGCAGGACATCCTGAAGAAGATCATCAAAGAACACAAGAAAGTCCTCTTCAACGGCGACGGCTACAAGTCCGATTGGCTTTTGGAAGCGGAGAAGAGGGGACTGCCCAACACCGCCAAGACTCCGGACGCCCTGAAGGCCTTCACTAAAAAAGAGAATGTGGAAGTCTTCGCGAAGGCGGGCGTCTTCAGCGAGCGCGAAATGACCTCGCGTTACGAGATCGCCCTCGAGGATTACAAGACCAAGATCATGATCGAGGGCAACTGCGCCCTGGAAATGGTGGACACCATGATCATCCCGGCTATCAAGTCGGAATACAAGGAAAGCTTGGAAGCCCTGAAGAAAGCCGGCGACTGCGGCGTGGCCTGCGGCACGGAATCTCTTAGAGACCAGGCGGTTCTGTTCGGCAGCGGACTCGACACCTTGAGACGCCAGAGAGACAAGCTCGAGGAAGCGATCTCCCAGGGCAAGAGCTGCGAGACGATCTCCTCCATGGCGGCTCTCAGGGCCACGGTGGACAATCTCGAAAAGCACGTTTCCGACGAAAAGTGGCCGCTTCCCAAATATCGCGAGATGCTCTTCATCTACTGAGGACAAAATGTCAGACCAAATCAAGCATGAGTGCGCGGTAGCGCTTCTTTGCCAAAGAGAGAGCGGACTTGATCCCAAGTCCGCTCTCAATAAACTAATAATCCTCCTGGAAAAGCAGCACAACCGCGGACAGGACGGAGCGGGAGCCGCGTTGATAGACCCCGATCCCGTTCCCGGGAAAGCGGCCTATCTTTTGAAAAGATCCGCTTCGGAAAACCCGCTGGGCGATCTAGTCAGCTATTGCCACAAATTCAAT
>JAGCGH010000095.1 GCA_017649705.1 bacterium | reverse complement strand
TGGTCCGGCGACGCCGGCTGCGGCGTGCAGTATTTCTCCCAGCAGTGCGTCGGCCGTCTTCTGAAGCCCGCCGGCATCGAATGCGACGAAAGCTTGAAGCTGCCTGAAAAACTGAAATACGTGCAGCAGCTGATGGCGGAAGGTGACGCCAGAGCCAGGAAGATCTACAACACCATCGGCGTCTTCATGGGCTACGGCGTGGCGCATTACGCCAGTTTCTACGACATCCGCCACATCCTGAGCCTCGGCCGCGTGACGAGCGGCGAAGGCGGCGCCATCATCCTTGAGAAGGCGCAGGAAACCTTGAAGGCCGAGTTCCCCGAACTCTCCGAGAAGATCGCTTTCCACACCCCCAGCGAACGCGACAAACGCCACGGCCAGGCCATCGCCGCCGCCTCTTTGGCTGTCGTTCCCGGACAGGAATAAAATTTAATCAAACAATATCAGGCTTTAAACATGGAAAACCCGTATGTTACCCTGGCGCAGAAGTACGCCAAACTGTTCGCCGAAGGTAGAACTTTCCCCTGCGGCGGTTTCGAGAAACTCCCTATGCCTCCCGCCGACGGTCCGACCGTCCTTTGGTTCGCTCCGCACCCGGACGATGAATGCATCTCCGGCGGCTGGGCTCTCCGTTTGAGAAAGGAAGGCTGCAACGTCATCGACGTGGCCGTCACCTTGGGCAGCAACAAGGCCCGCCAGCTGGGCCGCGAAGCGGAACTGAAGACCGCCTGCGAATACATGAACTTCGGTCTGGAAGTCTCCGTTCCGGGCGTCGGACTTGAGCACGTCACCAAGAAGGAAAGGGAAGCCAATCCGGAAGAGTGGCAGAAGAAAGTCGACGTCATCAAAGGCATCATCGAGAAATACCAGCCCGCCATAATAGGCGTTCCGCACGCCGGCGACTGGAACGGCACGCATATCGGCACGCACTACGTCGTCGAGGACGCCGTCCGTCAGCTGAACTACAAGTGCACCTTCGTGGAAACGGAATTCTGGGGCGCCATGGACAAGCCGAACCTTATGTGCGAACTGCAGCCCGAGGACGTGGCGGCATTGATGACCGGCATCTCCTTCCACATCGGCGAAGTTAGCAGGAACCCCTATCATCTCTCCCTTCCGGGCTGGATGATCGACAACGTCAGACGCGGCGGCGAAATAGTCGGCGGCCAGGGCGGCGCGGTGCCCGATTTCACCTTCGCGGCCATCTACTACGCCACGAAGTTCGAGAACGGCGAATTCAAGCCCTTCTACGAAAAAGGCAAAATGCTCTCCAGCGAGGAATCCCTCAAGGATCTGCTCTTAAAGTAAAAAATTAAGGAAACATTATGGAAGTTATCATTTGCAAAACCACGGAAGACGCCTGTCAGCTGACGGCCAAGATCATAGCCGATCTCGTTAAAAGCAAACCGAACGCGGTATTGGGTCTCGCGACCGGTCGCACCATGGAAAGAGTCTACGCCTGCCTGGCCCAGCGCGCCAAGGAAAAAGGCATCAGCTTCAAAGGCTGCAAGTCCTTCAACCTGGACGAATACTGGGGACTCCCCGGCACGGATGTGAACTCCTACCGCTACTACATGAACTACCACCTCTTCGACCACATCGACATCGACAAAGCCAACACCCACGTTCCCTGCGGCACGGCCAAATGCGCGGTGGAGGAATGCGCCAATTATGAGAAAGCCATGAAGGAAGCGGGCGGCGTCGACCTCCAGCTCCTGGGCATCGGCGTGGACGGCCACATCGGCTTCAACGAGCCCTTGTCTCCTCTGTCTTCCCGCACCAGGAAAGTCGTGCTTTCCGCGGAAACGCTGGAACAGAACTGCGAAATGTTCGGCGGCGATCCCAAGAACGTCCCGACCCACGCCCTGACCATGGGCGTCGGCACCGTCCTTGACGCCAAGGCCTGCCTGCTTCTCGCCACCGGATCCAGTAAGGCTGAGATCCTGGCCAAGGCCGTGGAAGGCCCCGTGACCTCCCTTATCAGCTCCTCCGCCCTGCAGTTCCACCAGCACGCCCTCATCATCGCCGACGAGGCGGCCGCGGCCAAGCTGACTCGCCAGGCGCACTACCGCTGGGTCATGGAGAACGATCCGGACATGAAGGCCATAATCGAAGAAAAGTAATGCTTCCTGATAAGTGGCGAGAATTTCTTCTTGAGGAAACGAAGGCCGAAAGCTTCGCTCGACTGGAAGAGTTTCTCGTTGCGGAACGGGCGCGGTACGCTGTTTTTCCTCCCGAGGAAAAGGTGTACCGCGCCTTTTCTTTTTTCCCTCCCGAGGAGACCAGAGCGGTCATTTTGGGACAGGATCCCTACCATGAGGAAGGTCAGGCTGAGGGCTTGGCTTTCAGCGTGCCGGAAGGTGTGCGGGAGCCGCCCTCGCTGCGGAACATCCGGCGGGAACTCTCACTGGAATATGGGTATGAGATCCCGAAACTCGAATTGAGAAACTGGGCCGCCCAGGGCGTCCTGCTTTTGAACACGGTCTTGACCGTCAGGGAAGGGGAGGCCAACTCCCATGCCGGCAAAGGTTGGGAAATATTCACTTCCGGCGTATTGCGTAAATTGAGCGGAAGGGGAGGGCTGGTCTTCTTCCTCTGGGGCAACAACGCTAGAAAATTGAAAGATGTTATAAAAGTCGAAGGCAACCTTGTGCTGGAATCCGCTCATCCCTCGCCGCTTTCCGTCAGGAAATTTTTCGGCTGCGGTCATTTTAAGACCTGCAACGAATTTCTCGCCTCCGTCGGCAGAGAGCCTGTAGAGTGGTGCTGACGATCTGTTTTTAAACACCTTTTTCCATTTTGCCCGGCCCTCTTTTGAGGGCCTTTTTCTTTGATTTCGGACGGCCGGGAGGGAATAAAACGCCCCCTTGTCATGAAAATGCCCTTTTTGTATAATTCTATAATCATAAAACAAGAGAGCATTTAAGGTCCCAAAAGGATCGGAGAATGCCCTCCGGAAATTTTTTAATCCCAAACCAATCAAAGAAAAATTATGAAAAACGTCCCGGTAGAGAAGATCAGGAATGTCATTGTGGTCGGCCACGCCGCTTCCGGCAAGACCAGCCTTGTGGAAGCCATGTTAAACAAAACGGGTATGACCCAAAGATTAGGGACGATCCTCGATAAGAACACAGTTTCCGACTGCACGCCCGAAGAACAGGAAAGAGGCGTCAGCATCCACGGCAGCAACCTTTACTTCACCACCAACGGCTACAACGTCTTCATAGGCGACATGCCGGGCTACACTGACTTCGTGGGCCAGGTGGTGGCCAACGCCGCGGTGGCCGACAGCGCCATCGTTGTGGTGGACGCCACCAAGGGCGTGGAAGTGGGCGCTATCCAGAACGTCAAGATCCTGGACAAGTTCGAGCTCCCGAAGATGTTCGTCATCAACAAAGCCGACAAGGAAGGCGCCAATTTCGAGGATACTCTGGCGGCTCTCGTGAAAGATTTCGGCAACAAGTGCTGCCCCATCGTCATCCCCGTGGGCATGGAAGCCGGTTTCAAAGGCGTCGTGTCGCTTTTCGGCTCCGATCCCGGCTCCGCCGATCCGGCTCTCTTCGAATCCATGAAGACGAAACTTGTGGAAGTCGTGGCGGAGACCGACGACATTTTGACGATGAAATATTTGGATGGTGAACAGCTCTCCGACGAGGAAGTGGCCGAAGGCTTCAAGAAAGGCATGGCCCAGGGCAAGATCTGCCCCGTTCTGGTCACCTCCGCCACCGGCCTTCTGGGCATCCAGGAAGTCATCGACGCCATTTTGAATTATCTGCCCAGCCCCGCCGACAAAGGCGTGAAGAAAGTCGGCGACGTGGAATTGAAACCCGATCCCAACGCCCCGGCCTGCGCCTACGTCTTCAAGACCGTGACGGATTCCTCCGTAGGACAGATCACCTTCCTGAGAGTCTATCAGGGCAAGATCTCTTCCGGAACGGAAGTTCAGAACCAGACCAGCGGCCAGAAGGAACGCTTCGGCGATCTGATGATCATGCAGGGCAAGGAAAGGATCACCGTGGACGCCGCGCTCCCTGGCGAGATCGTGGCCGTCTCCAAGCTTAAAAAGACCAAACTGAACGACACCCTGGGCGCCGTCAAAGTCGACTTCCCGCCCATAGAATTCCCGAATCCCGTCATGACCGTGGCCGTGACCGCCGCCAAGCAGGGCGACGAGGAACGCATCTCCGAAGGCCTGAACAGGCTGGTGGAGGAGGATCCCACGATCCATGTCGACCGTCCCCAGGAAACGCACGAACTGCTTGTTTCCGGCATGGGCGACGTGCACCTGGACGTTTCCTTCCGCTGGCTCAAGGACAAATTCAGAGCCGAAGTCAAGACCGCCACTCCCAAGGTCGCTTACCATGAGACCATCCGCGGCACCGCGGACGTCAGATACCGCCATAAAAAGCAGTCCGGCGGCGCCGGCCAGTTCGGCGAAGTGGCCATCCGCCTGAAACCCAACGAAAGGGACAAGGGTTATGAATTCAAGGATATGATCGTGGGCGGCGTTATCTCCGGCTCCTACATTCCCTCCGTGGACAAAGGCATTCAGTCCCGCATGAGCGAAGGCGTCATCGCCGGCTGCCGCGTGGTGGACGTCGTCGTGGAGCTCTACGACGGCAAGGAACACCCCGTCGACTCCAAGGATATCGCCTTCCAGATCGCCGGACGCATGGCTTTCAGCGAAGCCATCAAGAAAGCGGACCCCATTCTTCTCGAGCCCATCATGAACGTCGCTATCTCCTGCCCGCAGGAATTCATGGGCGACATCAACGGCACCATCAACTCGAAGCGCGGCCAGATCATGGGCATGGACATGGACGGAGATTTCCAGGTCATCAAGTGCCAGGTCCCGCAGGCGGAAATGTTCCGCTTCTGCTCCGAACTGCGCTCCATCACAGGCGGCTCAGGCACCTATTCCATGGAATTCTCCCACTACAGCGAAGTTCCTCCCAACATCGCCCAGCAGATCAAAGCCGCCTACGAAGCCACCAAGAAAGAGGATGAATAATATCCCGAACATTCTGGACGGCATGGCGGGCCGCCGCGTCTTAGTGGTGGGGGACGTCATGCTGGATCACTTCGTCAGGGGAGAGGTCAACAGGATTTCTCCCGAGGCTCCGGTGCCCGTGGTCAGAGTGACCTCTGAAAGCGACATGCCGGGAGCCGCCGCCAACGTGGCCATGAACCTGGCCTCGCTGGGCGCCGTGCCTGTCATGGTTGGCGCCATCGGCAACGACGCGGACGGATCTCACCTCAGGGACCTTTTGACGAAAGCCGGCGTGGACTGCTCAGGGCTCATCGTGAGCGAAGAGATCCACACCACCAGAAAAGTCAGGATAATCGCCAGATCCCAGCACGTCGTGAGAGTCGACTGGGACGGCATCATAAAAAACGAGGATAAAGTCCATGAAAAACTTTATCATACCGCGCAGGAACTATCCTCCACCTGCGATGTGCTGATCCTTCAGGACTACAACAAAGGTTTGTGCGACAAGGCGCTCAACGACGCGCTTGCGGCCTCCGGCAAAACGCTTTTGGTGGATCCCAACAGATATTGCAAGGAGCCCTACAGCGGAACTTTCGCCACCCCGAATCTTGAGGAAGCGCTGATCCTTTCCGGCTACACTCCTAAGGGAGCGCCGGTGGACGAGCTTGAAAACATCGCTCAGGCCTTTTTTAGGCGCCATAACATCGAAAGCCTTGTCATCACCCTCAGCGAGCACGGAATAGCCCTCTGTGAGCGTTCTGGCTCCGTAAAGAGGGCCAAGGCGGCGACCCTGAGAGGCGTTTTCGACGTTTCCGGCGCTGGCGACACCGTCGTGGCTGTTTTGGCAGCGGCTCTCGCGGCCGGGGCATCCCCCTGGGACGCCTGCAAACTGGCCAACGTCGCCGGCGGCATAGTGGTCGGAAAGAGCGGAACCGCAAGCACGACCATAGAAGAACTGCGGCAGAATATAAACAATATGGAAAATTAATTAAAATCCACAATCAGGAGATATAAAAATGAGTGGACATAATAAGTGGTCATCCATTAAACACAAGAAAGCGGCTGCCGACGCCAAGCGCGGCAAAGCCTTCAGCAAGATCTCCAAGGAGATCACCATCGCGGCCAAGGACGGCGGCGGCGATCCCAACATGAACCCCAGGCTGAGAACCGCCATTCTGGCGGCCAAAGCCGTCAACATGCCCCAGGACAACGTGACCCGCGCCATCAAGAAAGGCACTGGCGAACTGCCCGGCGTGAGCTATGAGGAGATCATCTACGAAGGTTACGCCGGTCCCGTGGGCCTAATCATAGAAGTCTTGACCGACAACAAGAACCGCGCGGCCGCGGAAGTCCGCACCACCCTCGACAAGAGGGGCGGCTCCCTCGCCAGCAACGGCGCTGTGGCCTGGCAGTTCAACAAGAAAGGCGTCATCCGCGTGCCTCTCAGCAAGGCAACGGAAGACGATCTCTTCCTTCTGGTCTCCGACGCCGGCGCCGAGGACATGACCAGCGACGAGGAGAACTACGAGATCATCTGCGGCATCTCCGAATTCGAGGCCGTCAAGAAGGCTTTGGAAGACGCCAAAATAGACTACATCGAGGCCAACCTTGAGCAGATCCCGGCTTCCACCGTGGACGTCCTTGACGTCAAGACCGCCAAAATGGTTTTGGGCCTCATCGACGCCCTGGACGAGCTGGACGACGTGCAGAACGTCTACGCCAACTACAAAATGGACGACAGCATAATGGAGCAGGCTTCGGAAGAATGAGCTTCGAATCCTCTTCCAAAGCGCGGCCCGTCACACATTACAAGAACGTCATATACCTGTACTGCGACGGCGCCTGCAAAGGCAATCCCGGACCCGGTGGGTGCGGGATTGTCCTTATATACAACGGCTACCGCAAGAATTTCGGCGTCTATCTGGGGGACAACGTCACCAACAACATCGCCGAGCTGGAAGCGCTGCGTCACGGGCTCTCATGCATCAAGGACAAAAGCAAGCCCGTGGTCATCTGCTCCGACAGCAGCTACGTCATAGGGCTTCTTAGCAAAGGCTGGAAGGCCAAGAGCAATGTTGAGCTGGTGGAGGCTCTAAGGGAGTACATAAAGGAATTCCCCAAACTCTCCTTCCTGCAGGTGCCAGGCCATTCCAAAGTCCCGGAAAACGAGGACGCGGACAAAATAGCCAGCTTCGAGGCCAGGAACAGGATGGAGGAAGGCGTCCTGAAGGAAGTCAGCGTCCCTCACGGCGAAAAGATCAACAAACCGAAGAAAGCCGCCTCGGAAAAGAAGGAAAGCTCATACAAGGACCCCTATTACGACGACAGCGGCGGCCACGAGCTGGAAGATCCCCAGAGCGAGGAGATAAGAAAGCTGGTGGAGCAGGAGATGGCCTACGAGGAATTCGAGGAGGCGGAGAAAAAGAAAGACCTCAACGAGTGGGGCATCGAGGAGGATTAAAAAAGGCGGCAAAGCCGCCTTTTTTTATTTTTCCTGGTAAAGCCGGAAGGTCTCTTCCACCATAGTTTCGGAACTGAAATCTCTCAGCGCCCTTTGGCGGGCGGCTTTCCCCATCCGAGACATCGCCTCGGGATCGTCTTCAAGGGTCCTCATGGCCGCGGAAAGGGCCTTGGCGTCGCCGGGTGGCACAACTATGCCTGTCACTCCGTCCTGGTTGACGTAGGGGACGCCGGAGGGAAGATCGGTGCTGACGACCGCCTTCTCAGCAAGGAACGCCTCCAGCTGCACCAGGCCGAAAGCTTCGCTGCGAAAAGTGGAGGGAAGAACGAAAAATTCGCAGCCGTAATAGGCGGCCAGCAGCTCTTCCTGGGGTATGTGGCCCAGAAACGCCACGCGGTCCTGAAGGCCGAGCTCCCTTGCCTGCTTTTTAAGCTTCTCCATCAAAGGCCCCGTTCCGACGATCAAAAGGGAAAGGTCCCGCGTTTCCCCAAGCGCCGCGATCAAGACCTCGAAGCCTTTGTAATACACCAGCTGCCCCACGGAAAGGACATAGGGCGAGTATTTGTCCTTTAACGCCCCTATAATGTCCTCGGAGGGGCGAAGGTATTCCTCCGCCTTCAGGCCGTAGTGCACCACTGAAAGTTTTTCGGGAGGAAGCTGGGAGAGGAAGGGGGAGTATTTGATATGGTTGGGGGTGGCCACGATAATTTTTTCCGCCTGCCTCAAAAAGGCGCGGTGGAAAGGAGCGTAAAATTTCAGCAGGAACTTCTGCCTGATGATGTCGCTGTGGAAGGAGACGAAAAGCCGGCCCGGGCGGCCGGCAAGCTTCCAGGCGGTCTCAGCCCAGGGGTTGGGGAGATGCACGTGGACTATGTCGGGCTTCAGCTCCTTCAGCTTGGCGGGAAGGGAAAAGAGAAAATCGGTGCCGGCCAGTTTGAAAGCCCTTTTCAGACGGATGACCCGGACGCCGTTTACAGTTTCCTCCACAGTAGTGCGGTCTTCGTTGCTGACGATGACGGTCAGTTCGCAGCGGGAATTGAGACCTTCCGCAAGAGTTTTCAGGTAAGTCTCGATGCCCCGCTGATAGGGCCAGTAATATTTTCCGATGTGGACGACGCGCATATAGAAAAAAGCCCCTGGAAGGGGCTTTTTTTCAGGTTGTCAGAAGAGCTTTTTCAGAAGGTGATCTGAGAGATGGCGTTGTGGAAGGTGGTGCCCTTCAGAAGCTTTCTTCTCAGGTATTCCCTGACGTCGGGGGTTGCCCAGGCGTAGGTGGAGGTGGCGGTGGATCTGATGTTCTGCTCGCTGATCCTTTGGTTGGCCTTCAGGTCATAGACGAAGACGGAAACGTCGACGTTGCCCTCGATGGTGGACCATTCGACGAAATTCGCGTTGGCGCCAAGACCTTTGGCGTAGCATTCGTTGATGTGGAAGACAAGCAGGTAATCGTACTTGAACTCGTCAGCTTCGGACCTGTCTTTCACCATCACCACGCGCTTGAAGATGCTGTATCCTCTGAGGCGGTTGAAGAGGGCTTCCGCGAAAGCCTCGTTGGTGTTGTCCTGGAAGACCTGGCCGTCGTCGTTGACGTAGGGGTGGTCGAGGACCGTCACTTCGCCGCTGCCGTAAATGAAGCGGGGGAGCCACCAGCGGTGGTAAGTTTCCGAAAGGGTGTCGTAATTGTCAGTGGGGTCGCCGTAGGCCATGACGCACATGGTCTTGTTCTCAAAGGAGCCGTTGTTGAGAGCCAGCGGCTGGGGATAGGTGACTTCGCTGGTTGCGCAGCCGAAGAGCAGGAAGGTCAAGCCGCTTAAAAGAAGAGATTCAAAGGCAAATTTACGCATATTCATGTTCTCCTTTAGTCGATGGTGGGGAAGGCGGGAAGATTCTGAAGCATTTCAGACTCGCTCTGGGGAGAGGCGCCCGGGAGATTCTGAGCGGGGGCCACGTTGAGGCCCGTGCTGCCGCCGGGTTCGTACTGCGGGATCGGGACGCTGCCGGACTGCGGGGGAGGCAATACGTCGTTCATGATGCTGTTGGCCGTGGAATCAAGAGAGGTGTCCTGGGGCAGCGCCGGCAGATCCGTCGGAATGAGCGTAATGACCACGCGGCGGTTGAGCCTCTGGCCGTCCGAGGTGGCGTTGCTGGCCACGGGGCGGTTGGCGGAATAGCCGGAAATGGCCATGCGCTTGGGATCCACGCCGCCTTCCTTCTCCAGGAAGTGCAGGACCGCAAGGCTGCGGGCGGCGGAGAGCTCCCAGTTGGACAGGAAGTTGGAGCCTTCGGCCAGCTCGTTGTTGTCCGTGTGGCCTTCGATGGCCACGAGATAGCCGGGATACTCGGTGTTCACCACGCGGCCGACTTCCTCAAGCACGGGATAAACAGCTTCCCTCAGTTGGGCGCGGCCTTCGTCGAAAAGGACTTCCGAGAGCATGGTGATCTGGGTGGCGCCTTCCTTGGTGGTCTCGACCTGGACGTAGCGTCCGTCGGCCTGGATGGAGTTGGCCAAAACGTAGCTCTTCGCCACGATCTCCTCGTAGCGGGCGGCCATCATCTTGGTCCTTGCTTCCATGCGGGCCAGCTGCTTTTCATATTTCGCCACGACTTTGCTGGAGACCTTGGCTTCGCCGCTGTAGCGGTCGACGTCGGCGTAATCTTCCAGCATGCGGGCCCTGTGGATCTCGTAGGCTTCGCCGGCAATGGCTCCGGTCAGAAGACCGGCTCCGGCGCCCGCGCCTGCGCCGATGGCCACGCCGACGCCGCCGCCGGCGGCGCCGATGCCGGCGCCGGCTCCGGCGCCGATTAATCCGCCTATCAAGCCGCCCCGCTGCATGGCGGAGCAGCCGCTAAGGCACAACGCTAAAAGTATGAGTGCTGAGAGCAGGGGAGTTCTTTTCATTCCGAGACCTCGCTTATGCTTTGCTTTGGCGATTCCTTTTCTTCCGAACTATCCGGATTTTTCAGTAATCCGAAGAGCGCGAAAAATCCTATCAGCAGGACAAGGAACGCTATGGTTAGGATGTTGAAATACTTGTCTATGAAATTTTTGATCTTTTCGCCGAAGATCCTGATGAGCCCCGCCACCAGGAAAAACCTGGCGGAACGGCTCACGGCTGAAGCGATGATGAAAGGCGCGAAGGCCATGCTGAAGACGCCGGAGGCGATGGTGAAGATCTTGTAGGGTATGGGAGTGAAGCCTGCGGTGAAGACGCACCAGAAGCCGTATTTTCCGTAGAGGGCCTCCACGTGTTGGAATCCCTCGGGAGTGAACCCCGGAACGTAGGCAAAGAAAAAGTCCTTGGTGGCGCTCCAGAGGAAGGCTCCTATCACGTACCCCAAGACCCCTCCGAGCACCGAGGCGACGGAACACCAGGCGGCGTACCAGAGGGCGCGCTTGGGCCTCGCCAGCGACATCGCTATCAGTAGAGGATCGGGCGGTATGGGAAAGAACGAAGATTCGGCAAAAGAAAGAACGCTTAAGGCCGCCAGCGCGTACGGTGAGGGAGCACAGCGCATGACCAGGTCATAGAGGCGACGAAAGAATTTCATTCCGTTTTCTTGTCGAAGATCGCCGTGGGGTCGACCCGGAAACGGAAGGTCATCTCCTGGTCGTTGACCTTGAGGCTTAAGAGCGAATTAAGTCTGGTCAGAAGCAGCTGGTAGGGGATTTTGATCTCCTCATCCTTCACTTTGACTCCGATGGATGCCTGGCCCAGAAGGTCGCGGCAGGCGTAGACGGTGGACAGAAGGTCGCTGAACCGTTTGATCTGATCGGCCAGTTCCGGCGTGAAGGCGTAGGTCTTGCCGCATTCCTTGCAGACAAGTTTGGTTTCCGGGTTGAGGTCGATCAGCGAGAATTCCACGCTGTGGCCGCAGCCCACGCAGTTGAGCTCAATTTTGTGAGCGTCGGTATAATTTTCTGTTTTCATGTTATCCACGATTTAAGATTAAAATAATTATACCATTTTGATTTTATTTTTGGGAGGAGGTTCCGAAACGGGCGGAAAAGATCCCTTCGGAAAGGATGGGAGGCGAAAAAAAAGACACCCCGCAAGGGATGTCTTTTGAATTTTGGCGCTCCATAGGAGAATCGAACTCCTGTTTTGTGGATGAGAACCACATGTCCTAGGCCACTAGACGAAAGGAGCGGATCTTTTTATTCCTCGCTTATGGCTCCGGCGGGGCAGACACTGGCGCAGAGGCCGCAGGAAACGCATTTCTCCGGATCGATCTGGAAATGAGCGCTGCCTTCAGAAATGGCGCCCTGGGGGCATTCTCCGGCGCAGGCGCCGCAGCTGAGACATTCATCACTAATTTTGTAAGCCATATTGATTCCTCTTGGTTAAGTTTTAAGAAGATTGTAAGACGATAATATCAGAAAGCCGGTCAAAAGTAAAGGCTCAGCGTCTTCTCATAGACCGCGCGGGTCTCGCGGGCGGCTCTTTGCCAGGAGAATAGTTTGGCGCGCTCCAGGCTCTTTTTTGAAAGTTCGCGTCTCAAGATTTCATCCCCGGACAGGCGCAGCAGAGCTTCCGCCCAGCCGCCGGCGTCCTCGGGCGGAATGAGGAGCCCGGCGTCGCCGAGCACTTCCGGGATGGAGGAGCAATCCGAAGCCGCCACCGGCAGCCCTTTTTCCATGGCTTCCAGGACGGGGAGCCCGAAGCCTTCGTAAAGGGAGGGGAAGAAAAAGGCCGTGGCGCCGGCGTAGTAAAGGGGAAGATCGCCGTAGGGAACGTATCCCGTGACCAGGACTTTTTCCCCCAGCGATTCTTTCCTTATGGCGGAGAAGATATCTTCCGAGAGCCAGGAAGGGGATCCCACCAGGACCAAAGGCGGAAGCAGGGGCTCTTTTTTCAAAGCCAGGGAGTAGGCGGCGATGAGAAGCGGCAGGTTTTTCCTGGGTTCCAGATTGCCGCAGTAGAGGAAATAGCGTTCGGGAAGATTTTTTTCCTTCCTGAAGGCGGCGACTTCTTCCGGGGACGGGTCTCCTTGGGAAAGGCCGCCCAGATAGACGGTGGTTATTTTTTCCAGCGGCACGCCGTACAGTTCCGAAAGCTCCCTTTTGGAAAAATCGCTGATGGTGATGAAATGGTCGGCGTTCTTCAGGCGCTTGGGGAAATAGCTTTCGAAATACGCCCGGCGGTCCGCCGGATGGGTCATGGGATACCTTTTAAGCGACATGTCGAAGACCGTGGCCACCTGGGGACCTTTGTAGGGCAGGGGAACGTAGTTCAGCTCGTGGTAGACGTCAGCCTTGCAGAAAGGGGCGCCCAGACGGAAAAACAGCTCCTTCACGGGCTGGGTAAGGCGGTAGGGCTTTTTGAAGCTTTTTTTCAGGAAAGTCCTGAGCCCCGCGTCAAAAGAAGGCGCCGCCTCCAGGATCTCCCTGGAAAAGCGGCGTCCGTAAAAATAAACGTATTCGTCTTCCGAAAATTCCTGCGCCAGGGCTTTGACCAGATTCAGAGCGTAGTAGCCTACGCCCGATTTCGGAGCCAGAAGTGGAAAGGCGTCAAGGAGAACGCGCATAGCGTCACTGGGGCAGTTCCAGCTCGAAGTTGCTCATTTCTTTCAGCGTTTCGTCAAGCTGTTCCTCGTTGACTTTGTCGCCGAAGATGGTCTCCTTGGGAACGTCGATCTCCTTCGTTTTCTCCTCCTTCACTTCCTCCTGGGGAACGGTTTCCCTGACTTCCTGGACGGGTTCCTGGGGCTCCTCTTCGTCCGGGATCTCTTTCATCTCTTCGGAGGGCAGCGTCTGCTTGTCCATCCAGAGGAGCTTGCCGACGAAGCAGCCCACGTTGTAGGTCATGTTGGAAAGCGCGGGGTATTGCTCGGCGGGCACGAAGGTGCGGCTGTTCTTGAAGCACAGGACGATGTAGTCCCTTTCCTGGCAGAGGGCCCTGAGCTGCGGCGAAGAATTGAGGTTGAACTCCAGAGTCTTCAGGCAGGAATTGGTGAAGGAGAAACGCATGGCCGTTTCGTTCTCGGCCAGGACTTCCACTTCGAAAGGCGCCTCGGCGGAAACGTCGGGCTGGCCGCAGGCCACGTCCAGTCTCATGACGGATCTGCCTTTGTCGGGACGGACGATCATATAGGACTGCTTGTCGCTCCAGCGTCCCATCTGGTTGTAGTGGAAGTTGTATTCGCCCTTGGCGTAGAGCGTCTCCAGCTGCTCTTCCGTCAGCGATTCGCTCAGGGAGGATTCCATTCTGGAAACGGCGGAGTCGAAGGACTTCTTCTCAAAGCGCTCTTCCATCAGTTTCGGCCAGAAGACCGCCACGGCGCCGGCCAGGAGCAGAAGCAGTATGAGGCCGTAAAGGACCTTGAAACTGGGCTGGAAATCCCTGTTGGTGGTGGCGGCGTTGACCATGATGAGGCCGCATAGGAACCAGTAGAGGGACGCGATCTGATACTGGGTGAAAGCGTTTTCAAAGAAACAGCCAAGGGTCAGGAACGTGAACATCCAGGCCAGAACTCTGGAAGTCCTGGGGGAGACGGTGTGCTCCACGCAGCCGAAGGCCACGCAGATGGTCAGGACCGTGACGATGAGAAGGGCCGCGAATCCGAAGACGCCCTGCTCAGCCAGGACCTGCAGCAGGAAGTTGGAGGCGCCGCCTCTGCTCTCCTTGACATATTTCGGCTGATACTGGCGGTAGACCTTCTTGAAGCCGCCGTTGCCGCAGCCGAGGGCCAGAAGGTCCCAATTGCCGTTGGCGGGTCTCAGGAAATTCCAGACGGTCAGCCAGTCGGCGGATTTGTGGTTCGTGCGGGCGTAGAGATCGGCCTCGAAGGAAGACTGGGTCTTGCTGATCTTGACGAACTCGGGATCGTCCTTGGAAAGGGCCTCGCGGAAGGAATCCAGCTGGTTGGCCACGGAGGTGGCCAGGCTGTTGTGGAAGAGGCTCAGGGGCTTTCCGGAGGGATTGTCCACGTCTTTCTGGGCGGTGTAGGCGCCGCTCTTGGCGCTGTTCTTGGTGGACAAGAGCTCTTCCTTGTCAACGTTGACATAGGAGCCCACGGCGAAGGTAACGGCCAGCGCTATGAGGATCCCCACGAAGACCGGAGGAATGATCTTGCCGCCCCGGAAGGTCTTCACCAAGGTAGCGACAAAGAAGATCAAAAGGGCAAGGGCGGCGAAAAGAAGCATCACCTTGGAACCGGAAAGGGCGAGCCCTAAAAGGATGATAACGATCACGGCCAGGCCGCAGAAGGCGGGAACTATGCCGGCGAAAAGCAGTCCGAGTCCGATGGGCAGTATGGCGAGAAGGAAAACGCTCCAGGAGTTGGGGTCGCTGAAGGTGGCGTGCACTTCTCTGGTGTAGCGGTAAACGTAGTTGGAAAAGCCCGTCAGCGTCACGCGTTGGAAAACGCCCACGAAGACCGAACCAACGGCCAGGAGCAGAAGGATCCCCAGGTAAAACTTGATGTGTTTCTCCGACCAGACCTCGTTGACCACCACGGTGTAAAGGGCGATGAGCTCGATGACCATGGCCGCGTTCCTGAGAGCGGCCAGGTTCTGGGCGCCCGTTTTCTGGAAGAACGGGAAGGGGAAGGAGCAGAGGACGTGCTGGATCTTGGGGAAGAAGCCCGGCATGAAAACGTTGCCGCTGCAAACAATGGCGTAAAGGCCGGCGATGACAGCCGTGAGCCCGAAGATGAAGATCGGGAAGTGCATCTGCCTGGCGGTCCTGGCGCGGTTGACTTCAAAGTCCAATTCGGGATTGCCGAAGAAGCGGGTCAGGGCCCAGGCGGCGAAAAGCGCAAGGATAATGCATTCGTAGGAGATAGGCGCCAGCTGGAAGAATTTCATGGAGGGGCCGACGCTGACGCTGTCGGAGAGGAAGGTCTCCCAGCCGCAGAGGGAGCAGACCCTGTAGAGCATCTGGTCGAAGATGGCGGGGTTGCCGCAGAAGAAAATGAATATCACGGCCAGCGTCAAGGCAAAGCGCAGGTGTATGAGACCGATGACCAAGGTCAAAAGCATTACGGCCAGCGGAATGTAATTGGCCACCACCTTGAAGGAGGCGGGATCGGTGAATGTCCACAGAGACGACCCGAAGTAAACGCAGAAGGCCAGGGCTATGAGAAGAAATATGTTGCGCATTTGGCTTTGTCCTTAAAATTATTTACGTTCAAAATTTTTTCCGCCCCATCAAAGCCGGCAGCGCGGCGTTATCCCGCAGGCTAAAATGAGGACAATATTACCTTTAAGATATTCTATCAAAAGGAAGTTCGCTTTGCAATCTAAAAAAAGCTCAGCGCCCTATCGCCCTTTTGAAACGGGGGACCACTTCGTCTTTCAGGAAGCTGCGGTCGTCCCTGTGCATGGTAAGGGCGGAGAGAGGAAGGTAGATAAGCGCGTAAAGGAAGCCCGCGAAAAGAAGCTGGAAGATCCAGTGCCCGAAAAGCGCGCTGTCCGGCAAAAGCGTCCTTAGGAAATTGAAGAGCAAATAGGCCAGGACGCCGCTTAGAAAAGCGGTCAGGGAGATCGTCACCGTGGCAAGGCTGAAGGGCTGGCTCTTCACGAAGATCAAGGTGCAGAAAACCGCCAGCAAGTTGCGGATGGAAATGGCCACAAGGGTCGCCAGGGCCGCGCCGAACATGGCGTAGGAGGGGATCAAAAGCAGGTTGAAAAGAATGTTGGCGAAGACCGCCAGCACGTTGATGTAAAGTATCATCCGGGAGTACCCGGACATTATGAGCATAGTGCCGGAATGTCCCGCCAGGGTGCTGACTATCTGGGCGCAGACCAAAACTCTCAGGCTGCTTATCAAAAGCGGCGTGGCGGGAAGCTTGAAGACGGCGAGTATCTGGACAGGGAAAAGCAGCATCATGGCCGCCGCGGGCATGGTTATGTAAAGCATCCAGCGGGTGACGGTCTTATACAGCTCGTTCATGCGCTTGAAATCTTTCTTTTCGCTGACCTTGGCGATAAGCGGCGCGAAAAGGGAGGAGAAGGCCAGGAGAATGTTGGCTATGACGAGCGTGGCGATGCCGGCGGCGTTATACTGGGCGGAATAGTTTTCCCCCTGGAAGAAATACCCCAGCATCATGATGTCGCATTTTTTCATGAAGATCAAAATGGCGGACTGGAGCACCAAAGGTATGGAGAAGAAAAGGAGCGCTTTCCTCTCGAAGACGGGGGAGTGATCCTTAAGCTGGGGGGCGTTGAATTTGTATTTGCTGACCGAGATCAGGAAAGCGGTTATGTTGACCACCACCATGCCCCAGACCAGGAACATGATCCTGTTTTCGTTCATGGGCAGGAAGCTGGTCAAAAGCACCACCAAAAACCAGCCCAGTTTCTGGCAAAGCGTCTCGATCCATACGGAGTGCCTGATGTCGTTCAGGGCGCGCAGCACCGCCAGCGATATGGTGGTGAGGGCGATGGGGATGAGATAAAAGGAAAGGACGCGCAGAACCTTGCAAAGGATGGCCGCTTCCGAGGACCCGCCGGTGTAATAATAAGCGATCTTCGGGGCCAGGAGCCAGACGCAGCCGATCATCAGAATGGAGGCGGCGAAGGAAAGCTGGAAAGCGCCGAGGATGACGCCCTTTATTTTGCCCCAGTCCTTGTCCACCCAGTGGACACCAATGAAGCGCTGCACGCCGTCGGAGAGGCCCAGCCTGGCGAAGGGCTCAAGCACCGCAAAGAAGGAGAAGGCCAGGACCCAGACGTCCACTTCGGAAGAGATGTCGAAGCGGCGGTAGAGGATGACGTTGGTCATGAGTCCCATCAGAGTGGACAGGACGTAGCCGAACATTCCGAATCCGGCTCCCAGGGCCACAGTCTTTTTTTCCTGTACGTATTCCTGCATGCTGAATCAATCTTCCGACTTCAAGACTTCGATGAAGGCTTTCTGGGGAATGAAGACTTTGCCGATCTGCTTCATCTTCTTCTTGCCTTCCTTTTGCTTTTCCAAGAGTTTGCGTTTTCTGGTTATGTCGCCGCCGTAGCATTTGGCCAGAACGTCCTTCCTGAGGGCGTTGATGGTCTCCCTGGCTATGACTTTTCCGCCCACCGCCGCCTGGATGGCGATGGCGAACTGCTGCCTGGGCAGCACTTCCTTCAGACGTTCGGCCAGGAGACGCCCCTTGGGATAAGCCCTGTCCTTGTGCACGATCATGGAGAAGGCGTCCACGGGCTCGCCGTTCAGAAGAAGATCCAGTTTCACCAGTTCTCCTTCCCTGAAGCCGATGGGCTCGTAATCCATGCTGCCGTAGCCGCTCGTCATGTTTTTTATCTTGTCATAGAAATCGGTGATGATCTCGTTCAGGGGCATGTCAAAGTGCAGGACGCAGCGCAAGGGGTCCAGAGTCTCCGTGCCTTTCATCTCGCCCCGGCGGTCCAGGGCCAGCTGCATGATGACGCCGATGCGGTCTGAGGGCGTCAGGATGTTGACCGCCACGAAGGGCTCCTCGGCTTTCAATATCTCGCTGGGGTCGGGGAAGTGCAGAGGATTGTCTATTTCCAGGACGGATCCGTCTTTTTTCGTGATGCGGTAAATGACGCTGGGAGTCGTGGCGATGAGGTTCATGTTGAACTCCCTGTCCAGCCTCTCCTGGATGACGTCCATGTGCAGGAGGCCCAGAAATCCGCAGCGGAAACCGAAGCCCAAAGCGATGGAGGTCTCCGGCTCGTAGGTGAAGGAGGCGTCGTTCAGCCTCAGCCTTTCCAGGGCCTTCTTGAAATCTTCGTAATCGCTGGTGTCCACGGGGTAGAACCCGGAGAAGAGCATGGGCTTGAATTCCTTGAAGCCCGGCAGCGGTTCCGGAGCGGGATCGTCGGCAATCGTCACGGTGTCGCCGACCCTGACGTGGGACGCGTCCCTGATGAGCGCGGTGAAATAGCCGACTTCGCCGGGCCTTATCTCATCAACGGCTTTCATGTGCGGGGTGAAAGTTCCCACCTCGATGATCTCGTACTCCAATCCGTTCGACATGAAGCGGACTTTAACGCCTTTTTTTATTCTGCCGGAGAAGACGCGGCCGTAAACGATGACGCCCCGGTAGGGGTCGTAAACGGAGTCGAAGATGAGCCAGCGGAGCTTTTCATCCTCCGGTTCCTTCGGCGGGGGAACGTCCTTTATGATGTGCTCCAGGAGCGTTTCCAAGCCTTCGCCGGTCTTGCTGCTGACTTTCAGTATCTCGTCCTTGGTCCCGCCGATAAGGTCGATGATCTGCTGCGAGCAGTAGTCCACGTCGGCGGAGGGAAGGTCTATTTTGTTAAGGACCGGGATGATGTTCAGATCGTGATCCAGGGCCATCCTGACGTTGGCCACGGTCTGGGCCTGCACGCCCTGGGATGCGTCCACCAGAAGGATGGCGCCTTCGCAGGCGGCGAGGCTTCTGGAGACTTCATAGGAAAAATCCACGTGCCCGGGAGTGTCGATAAGGTTCAGGATATAATCCTGCCCGTCGGGGGAATGATAATTTAATCTGACGGGGTGGGACTTGATGGTGATGCCTCTTTCCCTTTCAAGATCCATGTCGTCGAGGGCTTGGTCCACCATTTCTCTTTTGGCCACGGCCCCGGTCAGTTCAAGAAAACGGTCTGAAAGGGTGGTCTTGCCGTGGTCTATGTGGGCGATGATGCAGAAATTGCGAATATTATTTAGCATAAAAGGATTATACCAAAAGAGGATCGTAAAAGATAGATAAACAGGCCCGGCGATACGAAGGCGTAAAAAAAGCGGTAAATTGAAAACAAACCCGTCGGCGTCAGAGAAGCTTTTTCAAAAGTTCCTTTACGGAATCCTCGATCTTCTGCATAAGGTCGCCGCTCTCGCCTTCGCCAAGGAAGCGGCCCGCGGCGCCGCGCAGCTTGTCGTTGTAAAAGTCCGTCACCAGCTGCAGCACCCTGTCCTCGAAAAGGGCTTTCTTGTCTTCGCTGAGGTCAAGCGAGATCTTGGGCTCCCTCAGATCGCCCTGCATTTTAATTGGCAGCACGATAAGCCCGTTCTCCAAAAACAGGGAGGCCAGTGGCTGCTTGGCGTATTTGGAGGAGAGCGTTTGGTTCAAAGTCAGTTTCAGCGAATAGTCCACGTCGCCGTTCGATAATTGGCAGCGTCCGGAGGCTTCCATCTGGCCGATAGTGCCGTTGAGCCTGGTGGCGGGGGAGATGACTGAGCCGTCTTTGATCTTGAAGGAGGCGGAATAATTTTTCAGTTTCTCCTTGCCGAGGGACTGCATGATCTGCTGCAGGAAGGGAAGTTTTTCTTTTGCTGAGGCGAGAGTCGCGCCGCTGCCCAGGACTCTCTGCAAAACAAGCGGGGCCTGGCCGCTTAAAAAATCGTCCTTCGCGAAATAGGCTAGGTCGACGTTGCTGGCGGTGACCTTTCCGGAGCCGTAAAGGGAGCGGAGGGTCTCCTCTCCGCTGGACAGTACTGCTGTAAGCGTGCCGTTGGTCAGGAAGATCTCGGAGTACAAAGAGATGGTGCCGCCGGGCATTTTGCCGCGGCATTTGAAGTATTCCAGCATGTCGCCGGCGGAGGCTTCCTTGATCTCGAATGTGGACTTGAGAAGCGTGTCTCCGCTTTTTCCTATGTTGCTTTCCAGAGCCTTCAGCTTAATTTGCCCCTGCCAGAAGGAGGAGTCGAGGTCCAGGGCGGTCAGGTGGTCGTCCATGGCGCTGAAAGTCAGTTTGGCGTCCTTCAGGGACAAGCCTATGATCTGGCCTTCCTTGAAGCGCGCTTCTCCCTCTGATTTTAATTTTTGCCCTTTTGCGGCGGAGCCTTTAACCTGGCAGTCCAGTTCGTTGAAATAGGAGACGCGCCTCGTGAGCCCGCAGAGCTGCGCCAGCTCCTGGGAGAAGTGGCCGGTGCCGTTCAGGACGAAAGAGAACTCCTCCGGGGTCTTTGAGATCTTTCCCGTGGAAAGGAAGCGGTCGGCCAGGAAAGAGATGTTTTTAACTTCTGTCCTGTCTTTTTCGATCTCCAGATCGCAGGTGAGCACGAAGGGCACGTCGTAGGCTTCCTCGACGATCTTTCCGTCCTTTATGCTGCGGTACAGGGAACGGCTGCGCCCTGAAAAATTAAGGTCGTAAAGGGAAAGCGCTTTGGAATCGCGATAAAAGCAGCCCCTCGTTGAGATCTCGCTCTCGCTGAGGGTTGGGCAGTCAACGTCGGAGGTCAAGCTGAAAAGAAGGTTGCCCTGCTCCTTTTTAAGATCGAAGCGGACGCTGTGGAATTCGGCGCTCCGGCTCTCGTCTTCCCAGACCGGCCATTTTTCCAAAGGAAGATAAGGAAGGGAGCGGAGGACCTTTTTGATGCTTTCGCCCGCCCGGCACCACTCCATGACCCTAACATTGCCTTCGCTGAGGGCAAAGAAGGGCGGCAGGACCCGCCAGGGCTGCGTCTTGGCCTTGATGTGGTCGAGGCTAACGATCATCCTGCCGTTTTCTTTCGCTTCGTAAAGATCAAGGGCCGCGATCTCTATTTTGAAGGGTCCGGTCCAGGAGGAAAGGGAAAAGCCGACCAATTCCGCCCTCGTCCCCGTGGCTTTGGAGATCTTCCTGGCCAGGTGGTCCTGGAAGATGAAATTGTTGGCGAAAAGGGGAGGGAGTAGCGCGTAGAGGAGATAGCAGACCGGAACGATCAGGAGAAGGCGCAGGATAAACTTAGCCTTCGGTTCCGCCGCGTCGGTCTGCTCCCTGCTTTTTATGTGAATCTTATTCTTGATTTTCTTCCTCTTCCGTTCTTGTGACTGCGACCGCCAGTTCCTCAAGCTGTTCGGCGCTCACGGTGGAGGGCGCTTCGGACATGAGGTCGGTGGCTTTCAGCGTCTTCGGGAAAGCGATGACGTCCCTGATGTTGTTGCGGCCGGTCAGAAGCATGGTGAGCCTGTCCAGGCCGAAGGCGACGCCGGCGTGGGGCGGGGCGCCGTATTTGAGGGCGTTGATAAAGAAGCCGAAGCGGTCCTCTATCTGCTCGGGCTTAAGCTGCAGCAGACGGAAAATGCGGTCCTGGAGCTGGGGATCGTGGATCCTGACGGAGCCGGAGCCCACTTCGTAGCCGTTGATGACCAGATCGTAGGAATTGGAGCGCACGTGTCCGGGATCCTTTTCCAGGATGTCGATGTCCAAAGCATTGGGGGAGGTGAAGGGGTGGTGTTCGCTGACCCAGCGGCCCTCCTCCTCGCTGTACTGGAAGAGCGGGAAGTCCGTGATCCAGGTGAAGGCGAAAGTGTTTTCCGGAATGAGCTTCAGTTCCTGGCCCAATTGCAGCCTGACGGCGCCCAAGCCTTTGCAGGCGGTGAGAGCCGGTCCGGCGGAGAGGATGAGCAGGTCGCCCTCGGCGGGGGACATCTGCTTTTCAAGCGCGGCCCATTCTTCGTCGGTCAAACCTTTCACGGGGGACTTGCGGCCTTCCGCTTCATACTTGACGTAAAAGATGCCTTTGGCTTTCTCTTTCTTGGCGACTTCGTTCAGTTCGTCAAGCCTGCGGCGGGGGAACGACGCGCCGCCTTCGACTTTTATGCACCTTATGCTGCCTTTCTCCTGCAAGGCGGAGGCGAAGGGCGGGAAAGCGCAGTCTTTGAAAATATCCGTAACGTTCACTATGACCATCCCGAAGCGCAGGTCCGGCTTGTCGGAACCGTAGCCGTCCATGGCGTCCTGCCAGGTCATGTGCGGGAAGGGCGTTTCGATGGAATATCCGGCGGTCTCGAAGGCGGTCTTCATGACGGCTTCGCCGACAGAAAAAACGTCTTCTTTTTCCGCGAAGGACATCTCCAGGTCGATCTGGGTGAACTCCGGCTGGCGTTCGGCTCTCAGATCCTCGTCCCTGAAGCAGCGGGTGATCTGGAAATACTTGTCCATGCCGGCCACCATGAGAAGCTGCTTTAGGAGCTGCGGGGACTGGGGCAGGGCGTAGAATTTGCCGTGGTGGACTCTGCTGGGCACCAAATAGTCCCTGGCGCCCTCCGGCGTGGATTTGGAGAGGACCGGCGTCTCAATCTCCCAGAATCCCAGGCTGTCAAGGCAGTTGCGGACCGCCAGGGCGACTTTGTGGCGCAATCCCAGAGCCTTCTGCAAATGGGCTCTCCTGAGGTCCAGGTAGCGGTAGCGAAGCCTGAGGTCGTCGGTGGGGTCTTCGTTGTCGAGATGGAAGGGAGGCGTCTCCGCGCTGTTGAAGATCTTCAGGGAGGAAGCCAGGACTTCTATTTCTCCGGTGGGCAGATCCTTGTTGACCTGGTCTCCGCGGGAGCGGACCGTGCCGGTCACGGAGATCACGTATTCGCTCCTTATGTCCTTGGCGGCGTCGTGAGCCGCTTCGCACTCTCCCGGGTCGAAAACGATCTGGGTTATGCCATCGCGGTCCCTGATGTCAACGAAAATAAGATTTCCTAAAGTGCGGCGGCGTTTCACCCAGCCGCACAAAGTGACGGTCTTGCCGCAGTCGGCGGCCCTCAATGCATTGCAGGAATGCGTCCTTTCCATTATTTTTCCTTAAGATTTGATTTTTGGTTTTATTCCAGACGGCTGCCCGGGAAAAGTTGTTTCGCCAGGGCCAGATCGCCGCTGAGATCGGGTTGATTGCCGTTTTCGGGGGCGGCTGCCTGCCGCTCCGCGATCTTTTCACGCTCTTTAATGACGGATCCTTGTTCCAGTTCCTGAAGCCTTTTAAAGATCTCGTCCGGGGATATCTGGGAGCGGATGTGTATAAGCTTCAGGACCGCCAGCTCCAATATGGTCTGCTTGGCCTCGGTGGAGGAGAGCTTCGGCAGTATCTGGAGCAGCTCGTCGATGCTTTGCGTCAGGCGGGAAAGCGTGTGCCCGCCGGCCGCTTTGCGGAGGGAGTCCAGATACTCCGGGCTTTCCTCGAGAAGCTTGCCGGGGGAATTCGAGATCTTCATCACCGCCAGGTCGCGGAAATACTGGATAAGCGAGAGAATGAAGCGCTCGGCGTCGCGGCCGCCTTCCAAGACTTTGGCGACGCACTCCAGGGCTGCGGCGCAGTCCGTTTTGACGATGGCTTCGTTCAATTCGGAAATGATCTCACGGTCGGTGAGACCCAACAGCGAAGCCACGTCTTTCTCCGTAACCTCTTCGCCGCCCCAGGCCAAGACCTGGTCGAAGACGGAGAGGGCGTCGCGCATGCTGCCGTTGCCGGCTCTCGCCACAGCCGCTATGGCTGCGGGGGAGGCTTTGAGCCCCTCTTTTTCCGCCATCATGGAAAGGTAAGAGTTCAGGGTGTTCCAGTCCATCCGGTGCAGCTCGAACTTTTGAACGCGCGAGAGAATGGTGGGCGGGATCTTCTGGGGATCGGTGGTGGCGAAGAAGAACTTCACGTGGGCGGGCGGTTCCTCCAGCGTTTTCAAAAGCGCGTTGAAGGCCTCCTTTGTCAGCATGTGGACTTCGTCGATGATGTAGATCTTGTAGCGGGAGGAGACGGGGGCGATGGAGACGGTGTCCCTGATCTGGCGGATGTTGTCGATGGTGCGGTTGCTGGCGCCGTCGATCTCGATGACGTCCAGGGACGCGCCATCCTTGATGGCCTGGCAGCTGGCGCATTGGCAGCAAGGCTCGGTGACAGGCTTGCTGTCGGAAAGGCAGTTCAGGGCTTTGGCCAGGATCCTGGCGATGGTGGTCTTGCCGGTGCCTCTGGTGCCGATGAACAGGTATCCCTGGCCCACGCGCCCCTGGGAGATGGCGTTCTGCAATGTGGTCACGATGTGATCCTGGCCCACGACCTCGGAGAAGCGCTGGGGACGCCAGCGTCTGGCTAAGACTTGGTAATCGTTGTTTTCAGCCATAAGAGAGAATTGATTTTAGTTGGCCGTTTCTTCGGCAGTCTCTTCGGGAGTTTCTTCATTAGACTCTTCGGCAGCCTCTTCGGCAGCCTCTTCGGAAGCTTCTTCCGGATCAACTTCCTCTTCTACGATGACAATGACCGCCTCGGGGATCTCGTCTTCGTTGAAAGGATTGTTGAAAAGGACGAGCTCGTTGACGTTGCCGATCTGATCCTCCATGATGCCGGTGTTGTCGTTGATATTGAAATCGGTGTCCGTAAAGGCGGCCAGGGTGAAGGTGTCGAAGACGCCCTTGAGAGCCACGAAAGGCGTAAAGAGAGCGCCGCAGACGGCGCCGATGCCGGCGCCCAACGTGGTCGTGAGAGGCGTGACGGCCATCCCGGCGTAGCCTTTAGAAGCGGGCAGGACGCCCAGGGAGGCGCCTATTCCGGTGAAGGCCAGGGGAACGGCCAGGGAAGTTGCTATTTCAGCCGGGCCGGCCACTATGGAAAGCTCTTTGCTTTCAGATTCAGATTCGGCTTCGGCTTCCAGAGACTCGTCCTGGGGCTGCCCTTCGGTTTCGGTCACGATCTCCACCACGCCGACCTTTATGGCGTCGGAGTCCGCTTTGGCTGTCAGATAATCAGTGGTGACGGGAGATTCGGTGAACTGGATGTCGACTTCCTTCGGGGCGGAAGCGGTTTCTTCCCCCAGAAGGGAGAAGGAGACAAGGCTCAAGAGAATTAAGAGGAAAAGATTCGTTTTCATCCTGCACTCCTTTTTTATGTTGTTTTTTGTTAAATTTTTCAGCCTGGGCAAAAGGGGGAAGCGAATTATTCCGAGCTTACCTTTTCGTTCAAGGCTTGTATTTGTTTTTGGGCTTCCTCCAGGTTTTCGCCGTGGGGAGCAAGCTCGATATATTTTTCCAAGTCCCTTAAGGCTTGGTTTTTGCGGTTGAGATAACGGTTGACCACTCCGCGCAGATAATATCCGTCGGCGTAGCCCGGATTGAATTCGATAAGACGGTTGAGGTGGTCGATGGCTTTGCCCGGCTTGCCTGTGTTGAGGTAAAGGATGGCCGCGTTGTAGCGGAGCACCGGGTTCGTCTTGTCGCAGTCGATGGCGCTGACGTAGTTGTTGATGGCGAGCTGGAAATTCCCCGCCATCTGGTAGGCGCTTCCCAAAAGCGCGAAGGCGCGGGGATGGATCTTGTGCCATTTCGGGAGGTACTCGGAAAGCGCTTTTATCACCGTTTCATGATCTCCGGTCTCGCTGAGATAGGCGGAGTAGAAATTGATCATGACGCGCTGCTTCTGGGGGGCTTTCTTAATGGCGTCCGCCCAGAGCGTCAGTTCGCTTTTCCAGACCTGGCTCCTTTGGAAGGAGGCAGCGGCGTAGAGAAGAAGGGCAGCGGGCACCAGCACGCACACGGCGTAGGTGACGGCTTTGGGCAGCTCCCGGCACAGGATCCTGATCAGGTCCGCGAACATCCAGACAAGGCCGGCCACGCTGAGATACATCCTGTGCTCGAAAGCCAGATCGAGAGTGGGCACCAAGGAGCTCTGGGGCAGAAGCGGGAAAATGAAAAAGAAAAATCCGAAGCTTAAAAGCGGATACTTGTGCCTGACCTTGAAGAAAACATAGCAGCACAAAAGCAGTATGACGACCGGCACTATCCACTGCCAGGAGAAGAAGGACAGGCAGAGGGGGATGTCATGGTCGACGGAGAGCAGCCCCGGGCAGAAGAACAGGGCGACGTAAAAAAGCATCACGAAGGGCTGGGTCAGGAAGTAAGTGAGACGCGACATGCCCTCCACGTTTATGTCAACGTGCCCGGTGCCGCCCACGCCCTCCAGCGATTTTTTGATAAGCTCGGGGTTCCACTGGTTGAGCTGGCAGAAAATGACCGCCGGCAGTATCACAAACAGCGCCGCGGCGCCGAGGGCTATGATGAGAAGATTTTTCTTCTGGTGGCTCTGGAGATATTTCAGTCCGGGCGACGCTTCGAAAAGCCAAAGAAGGACCAGGCAGGAGATGGGAGCCGTCACGATGGTCTCCTTGCAGAAGAGTCCCACTATAAGCGTCAGGATCGCGCACGCAATAGCCAGGCTCTTCTTCAGATGGCCGAAATAAGCCCTGGTGACGAAATAGAGCATCAGAAGATAAAAGAAAGAGGAGAGCAGCGTGAAGCGCTGTCCTATGTAGATCACAGCCTGGCTCTGCAAGGGGATCAAGGCGAAGAAGAAAGCCGAGGCCGCCGCGCAGAGATGGCATGACAAGGGGGCTTTATCAAGACGCCCTCTGAGCCTCAGGGGCAAAAACAACGGCAGGGAAATAAGGTAAACGAGCCAGGCGTTCAGCGCGTGGATCACAAGGTTGAAGGAATGCAGAGACACCAGAGGCGCTTCCTCGGGAGAACTGAAACGGGCGAATAGTTCCGTCACAGAGGGGCGCAGGTTGAGCCAATAGGTCAGAAAAACCAGCCAGCGGGTGGGATATTTTTTGACGAGCGGCAGAACGGGGGAATCGACGAGATTGTTGTTAAGCACGATCTCGAAGTCGTCCAGGTGGAAGGCGGAGGTAAGGGCGGGGAAATAGCACAGCGCCACCGCCAAAAGAAGCAGCGGAAGCATCAGGTATTTCAGGGCCTTTGATAATTTGTCGCTCATAACTATACTCGTTTGGTTCAGAAGGTCAGGCTTTCTCCCGGAGAGAGGGTCTTTTCAACGCGCTGCTTTTCGGGGGTGAAGAAATCCAGCGAGACTTTCGTTCCCCCGGCGGTCTTGGCAATGGTGATGTCGAAGGAGAAGGGGCCGATGTGGAAATTGGACATTCCGTAGCTTTCGTTTTCCTTCCAGGAAGACGGGGGGCTGGGCTGGATCGTGATGGAGGGGTGGTCCGCTTCCGTCTCGCGGATGCCGAAGATGTTCCTTATGACCATGGCGGGGAGAGTGGCGCCCCAGCCGTAGTGCTCCGCGCCGCACTCCCAGACCGGATCCGGCTTCATCGGCCAGAACTCCGAAGCCTGCCCGGGCATTTTGTAGCGGAAGCAGTTGGGGAAGGTGGACTGATGGCGGCTGGCCAGGGGACGGACGTCCCTGGAAGTCTCGCGGCCGTAGACGCGGTCGCCGGTGGAGATAAGAAGGTCGCTCACCATTCCGGAGTGGCCGGCCCTTCTGGCGGCCTCCGTGAAGGGGAACTGGAAGGAAGGCCACTCCAGCATCAGCTTCGGATTATCTATGAAATACCCGAAGGAGGAACTCATTTCCTCTATCTGCTCCGGCAATGCCACGCCCACCGTGATGGGCAGAAGCATCATGACGTCGTAATAGTCTTTCAGGATGATGGGCTTGTTGCTGCGGGCGTCGAAATCCCTGAACCATCCCTGCGCGAACATTTCCCTCGTGCGCTTGATGCGCTCGTTGGCCATTTCCTGCCAGTAGGGGATGTCGTTCTCAAGCCCCAGAAGTTTGGCGAAGATCGCCATGGACTCCATGGCGTGGGCCATGACCGCCTCCACGTCCACCGTGCGCACGAAATCCACCACGTCTGATTCGCTGCAGCCGTCGAAGGTGAAGCGCTTGGATCCGTCCTGCCCCGATTCCCAGGTGTTGTCGCAGTGGAACCAGCCTTCGCTGTCCGTGCGGTTCTCAAGCCACCAGGTGATGAAGGAGCGCAGGTAAGGGTAGAGTTTCCTCAGCCAGTTGATGTCGTGCTCCCTGAAAAAGATGGAGCGTATGACGTAGAAGGGAAGGCCCCAGACGGGGCTCGTCCCGCATTCCGATCCGCCGGCGCCGATCATGTTCATGCTGCCGTCTTCCCTGGAGCAGGGAACGTTGGGCATGGGCGCGTCCTTGAAGCAGCCGTAGATGACATCTTTGGCGGTCTCGGGATCGGCGTAGGCGTAACACATCATGTCAAGGTGTGTCTCGCCCAGTACGCAGCGGGGGGAGAAGATCTGCATGCCGTCCCAGGGCGTGGTGTAGATGCCCACGGGAGGCCTGATGGTCATTCTCAAAGTCTCAAAATCCTGGACCCAGCCCTGCTTCCATTCGTCGCTCCAGGCGCCCGTAAGCAAAGGCGTGCCGGAATAAAACTCGTCGTCCTCCCTGATCTTCCAGGCCTTCACGCTGTCGTAGTCAAGCCTGATCTTTCCCAGGCGGCGCCAGGCGTAGGCTTCGTTGCGCTCTCTTACGAGGTAAAAGTGCCCGGTGCGGGTGCAGTTGCCCTCCAGGGTGAAGCAATAGTCGGAGAAGGCTTCCGCCGCGACGCAGGCTTCGAAATCCTTGGTGCCGTAGGCGACCCCGTTCAGTTCGTTTCCGGGCCAGGAGGAGGGATCGTCGCCCTGTTTGTAGAAAAGAAGCCCGAGCTTTTTTGGCTCGTCGTCGGAAGCGAGGGCGAAGACGTCGCCGCCTTCCCAGATCTTGTTTATCCAGGCGCGCTTTTCCGGAACGTAGCGGCTTACCAGGCCGGAACTGCCCCACCAGAATTTTTCCACGTAGCCGTAGAGATTGGAAAGCCGCAGGGTGAAGTTCTGGGGATCGCCGGTGGTGTTTTTCATCTCCCAGTCGCAGGCGATGGTCTCCTCGTCAGCCAACAGATAGGTGACGGTGAAGACGAGGCCGTGGCCTTCCCAGTTGTAGCTCATCAGCTTGTCGGTGTGAAGAAAAGAGGAAACGTTCTCAGCTTTGGCCTCTTCCATTGTGCTTATGCGCGTCGGGCCGGAGATAAGGGAAAGACGCAGGAAGGAAAGGTAGTTGTTGAAATTCGGGCAGACGCCGCTGGCGTAGGTCCAGGGCAGGCCGCGCTTCCAAAAACCGAAGCCCAGGGGAGGAACGGACCTGACGATCCCGGAGATGTTCAGATGAGCGGTGTGGGCCGGATTGTCAAGATATCCGAAGGGGGTAAAAGCGTAACGGGGAGCCAGCATGAGAGGAAAAAGGTGAATTAGTTAAAAAGACTTCAAAGGGCCGCGATCACTTCTATTTCCACCGCCACGCCCTTGGGCAGGTTCGCGACTTCCACGCAGCTTCTGGCCGGAGCCGATTCGCTTGGGAAGCATTCAGCGTAAACGGCGTTGACAGACGCGAAATCGTTGATGTCGGAAAGGAAGACCACAGTCTTGACAACGTTTTCAAAAGAAAGCCCGGCGTTCTCCAAAATGGCGGCGATGTTTTTAAGGGACTGCCTGGCCTGGTCGGCGGCGGGGCCTTTGACCAATTCGCCGGTCTCCGGGATCACCGGGATCTGGCCGGAAACGAAAAGTAAGCCGTTGGCTTCCACCGACTGGTTGTAGGGGCCGATGGGCGCGGGCGCTTTTTTAGTGTTCAAGATCTTTTTCATAAATTTTCTCCGTGTCTTTATCTGAGGAAATATTCGTAAGCGGGATTGTTCTTTTCGACGGAATAGGGGTACCCCAGGCCTTTGAGGACGTCGTCAAGCAGCTGTTTCTCCTCGGGGGGAACCATAAGAGCGATGAAGATCCGGCCTATGCTGGCGCCCAGGTTGCGGTAGTGGAACATGGTTATGTCCCAGCGGCTGCCCAGGGCGTCCAGGAAGGTCTTCAACGTTCCGGCCCTTTCCGGGAACTCGAACTGGAAGAGCGTCTCCTCGCCCTTTAAGTTCGCGTGCCCGCCAACCATGTAGCGGACATGCGTCATGGCCAGGAGGTTCCCGGTCATGTCGGCTATCTCGTATCCCAGGCCGTTAAGTTTGGCGTAGAGCTCCTCCCTTTTCTGGCCGGGGGCGAGCCTGATGCCGACGAAGACGTAAGCCTTCTTATCGTCGGCGTGGCGGTAGTTGAACTCCGTGACGTCGTGGCCGTCGATGGCGGCGGCGAAAGCGCGGAAACTGCCGGGCTGCTCTTTGAGTTTGGCGGCGAAGAGGATCTCGCCTTCGGCCATCTCGGCCAGCTGAGAGACGACGCGGAGCCTCTCGAAGTTGATGTTGGCGCCGGACAAGACCGTGGCGAAGACTTTGCCCTTCACGTTGTTTTCGCGGATGTACTTTTTGATGCCGGCCAATCCCACGGCGCCGGAAGTTTCAGAAATGGCCCTGGTGTCGTTGTAGATGTCGCGGATGGCCGCGCACATTTCCTCGGGGGACACGGTTATGCAGCCGTCCAGCGTCCCCTTCAAGATCTCGAAGGGAAGGGCTCCCAGCTGCTTGACGGCCACGCCTTCGGCGAAAAGATCGACTTTGTCCAGGGTCACTCTGCTTCCGGCTTCCATGGCGGCTTTGCAGCAGGCGCTGCCTTCGGGTTCCACCGCGAAAACTTTCACCTCGGGCCTGAAGGTCTTGATGTAGGAGGCCATGCCGGATATGAGTCCGCCGCCGCCCACCGGGATGAAGACCGCGTCCAGTTCCTCGGGATTCTGGCGCAGAAGCTCCATGGCGATGGTGCCCTGGCCGGCGATGACATCAGGGTCGTCGTAGGGATGGATGAAGCTGAGCCCTTTTTCAGCTGCGAGGTCCAGGGCGTAGGCGCAGGCTTCGTCGAAATTGTCGCCGTAGGTGATGACATCCGCCCCCAGGCGGCGCACGTTGTCGACTTTAATGGTGGCCGTGGGCTTGGGCATGACGATGGTGGCGGAGCATTTCAGGTGCGCGGCGGCCAGCGCCACTCCCTGGGCGTGGTTGCCGGCGGAGGCGGCGATCACCCCGCGGGACAGCTCTTCCTTTTTAAGGGAGTGGATCTTCTGGTAGGCGCCCCTCAGCTTGAAACTGAAGACTTCCTGCTGATCCTCGCGTTTCACAAGGATGGTGTTGCCGGTCTTGGCGCTCAGTATGGACATGGTGTCAAGGGGCGATTCCTTGGCGACCTCATAGACGGAGGTGGAGATTATTTTTTTGACTATTTCGGAAAACATTTTTATTTCGTTAGTTTGGTTTGTCTTTTTAACCAGTCAAGGTAGAGTTCAAGCCAGCCGTCCGTGGCTTTGCCGCAGGGCCTGGAGCCGAAGCCGTGGCCGCCTTCGGGATATATGTGGCATTCCAGGGGAAACTTCTTTTTCAAAAGGACGGACGCATAAGCCGTCAAGCTCGGGAAATAGGGGTCGTCGCTGGTTTGCAGAAGGAAGGTCGGCGGATGATCTTTGCCGAGTGGGAAGCGTGGCTTCTCCTCGAGATAGGCCGGATAAATAAGCCCAAGGGTGTCGGGCCTGGCGGACACCAGGTCGATCTCGTCCGCCGGTTCGTAGGGGACCTTCCCATAACTTCCGGCGCACCAGGCGGCGAGGTTGCCGCCGGCTGAAAAGCCCATGATTCCGATGCAGTCTTTTCGAATGCCGAATTTATCGGCGTTGAAACGCAGATACCTGACGGCGCGCAGGGCGTCGCAGAGGGCGGCCACGCGCTGCCTCGGCACGCGGTACTTCAAAACGAAAGCCGCCACGCCGCGTTTGGAGAGATAGTCCGCGATCTCATAGCCTTCGTAGTCGATGCACAAAAAGTCGTAGGCGCCGCCCGGGCAGACAATGACGGCGGGGGAGGCCTTCGCGGCCCCTTCGGCGGGATACGGCGTAAGGGAAGGGTAATTGATGCCGGAAATGAGCGTGACGGGGGCGTCGTCCGGGACGTGCCGCTCGGTCTTCGAGCGGTATTTCCGAAAGGGGACGCGGTCTTCAGGCCACAAATAAAGAGGCTCGGGAACAGTTGTTTTATTCATAGGAATTATCACTTTTTAATAATTCATTTTATCAAAAACGGATTTAATACCGCAAGGGCGGCCCGATCTGGGTCCGGTTTGCTTAGCGAGAGAGGCTTTTGCTATAATCATTAGATAAATTAATCAAATTTAAAAAGGGTGATCGAAATGGAAGAAAAAGTGAAAAAGATCCTGGAGGAAGAAGTCATTCCTCTGCTTCAGACACACGGCGGCTCCTGCGAGTTCGTGGGCATTGAAAACAACGTGGTCAAGGTCAAGCTGCAGGGCGCCTGCGCCCACTGCCTGCACGCCATAGAAACGCTGCGCAACTTCGTGCTGGTTAAATTGCAGGAAAAGATTCCCGAGATAGAGGACGTGATCAACGTTTCATAGCGATGAGATTCCTGCTCGTCAAACCAAGCTCGCTGGGGGACGTGGCCTGCGCCATGCCCGTGGTGGCGCTTTTAAAGCAGCGCTACCCCGACGCGTCCGTGGACTGGCTCATCAACGAGGAATACGCCGGACTGGCCCTGGCGGCCGGGGCTGACAGAGTATGGAAAATAGACCGGCAGGCCTGGAAGAAGTTCTCCTCCTGGCCCAGGGCGCTTTTGAATTATCTTTCCGTGGCGCTGAAGCTGCCTTTCCAGAAATACGACTACACCATCGACCTGCAGGGGCTTTTGCGCAGCGGTATCTTCACCGCGCTTTCCAACGCCAAGGAATCCATCGGCTTTGCCGACGCCAGGGAGGGCTCCAGCTTCTTTTACGACAAGAAAGTCGTGGTGGAGCGCAAAATAACCCACGCCTCCCTTTGCAATCTGGCTCTCCTGAAAGAATTCGGCATTGAGAAGCCCAAAGTGTGGCCTTCCTTCGCGCCGAAGGAAACAGGGGAGACCCTGAAACGCTTCTCCCTTAGCGCAAAAGGATATTTCATCGCCGTGCCCACCACCAGGTGGTTCAGCAAGAACTGGGTTCCGGAGAGCATCGCCGAGGTCGGAAAGATCCTCGGGGAAAAATACGGCTGGACCGGCGTTTTGATAGGCGGCGAGAACGACAGGGAGATCTGCGAAAGGATAGCCTCCATGCATCCCGGGACTTTTCTTGATTTGGCCGGCAAGACCGACTGGTCGGAGTTTCTGGCGCTGGCGGCGGAGGCGGCCTGCGCCGTGACTCCGGACACCGGGCCCATGCACGTCATGGCGTCCGCCGGCACACCCATGGTGGCGGTTATGGGCCCCACGGACCCCAGGCGCCACGGCCCCTACGGCGCCAGGAGCAAAGTGCTCCAGAGCGGCCGCCGCTGCCTGCCCTGCTACCACAGGAACTGCGTGCTGGGAGAACCGGACAGCCCCGCCCTTTGCATGGCGGACATCACCCCGGAAATGGTGGTGGAAGCCATCGAGGGACTTTTGCGGGAAGAAGGAAACATCGGATAATTATGGACAATAAAAAATTATTGAACCTTTGCATCGCGGGAGCCGCCGGCCGCATGGGCCGCATGGTGGCATCCCTTGCGGAGGAAGAAGGCTTCAGAGTCTCCGGAGCGCTGGAAGCAGCCGCTTCCCCCTCCCTTGGCCAGAAGCTTGGCGGCGCTCTCATCACGAGCGACATAAATGAAGCCCTCAGGGGGGCCGACGCGGTGGTGGAGTTCGCCCTGCCGGAAGGCTTCGCCGAAAGGCTGGCGAAATACCTGGAATTCGGAATACCCTGCGTCATCGGCACCACCGGGCTTGACGCTTCCTCCGAAGCCGCGCTGAAAGAAGCTTCGGAAAAGATACCCCTGATCCGCGCCTCCAATTTCAGCCTGGGAGTCAATCTGCTGGCCGGACTTCTGAAAAAGGCCGCCTCCGTTTTGGGAAGCGACTACGACGTGGAGATCCTGGAGATGCACCACCGCCATAAAAAGGACGCCCCCAGCGGGACCGCTTTGTTCCTGGCGGAAAAAGTCGAGGAAGGCAGAAAAGTCGGCAGGGAATCGGAGATCTACGGCCGCCGCGGCCAGATTGGGGAAAGGCCCAGGGGAGAGATCGCCATCCACGCCCTGCGGGGCGGCGACGTGGTGGGGGACCACACCGTGATCTTCGCCGCGGAAGGGGAGAGGGTGGAGTTCACCCACAAAGCCTCCAGCCGTTCCAACTTTGCCAAAGGAGCTTTGAAAGCCGCCGCTTTCCTCTGCGGAAAAAAGGCGGGCTTTTATACAATGTCTGACGTAATTGGTTTTGAAAAATGAACGCTAAACGAGTATTGCTGACCGGCGGCGCCGGCTTCATAGGCAGCCATTTGACCGGCGAACTTCTCAAACTTGGTCACCAGGTGACGGTCCTGGACAACCTTTCCTCCGGAAGATTGGAGAACATACAGGAATTTGAAGGCTGCGAATCTTTCCGCTTCATAAAGCACGACGTCTCCGAACCCTTCTGCGAGGATTTCGACTGGATCTTCAACTTGGCCTGCCCGGCCTCCCCGGACGCCTACCAGACGGATCCCATTCAGACGACTAAGACCAGCATGCTGGGCGCCTTCAACATGCTCGGCCTTGCCAAGCGCTGCGGAGCCCGGCTGCTGCAGGCTTCCACTTCGGAAGTTTACGGCGATCCCAAGGTCCACCCCCAGGTGGAATCCTATTGGGGCAACGTCAATCCGGTGGGCGTCAGAAGCTGCTACGACGAGGGAAAGCGCGTGGCGGAGACGCTGTGCAACGACTACCGCAGGCAGAACGGCGTGGACACTAAGATCATCCGCATCTTCAACACCTACGGCCCCAGGATGAGAGTGAACGACGGACGGGTGGTCTCAAATTTCATCGTGCAGGCCCTGCAGGACAAAGACATCACCGTTTACGGCGACGGCAGCCAGACGCGCTCCTTCTGCTATGTGAAAGACCTCGTCAGAGGCATCCTGGCCATGATGACAAAGGACTCTTTCCCGGGCCCCGTCAACCTCGGCAATCCCGGGGAATACAAAGTCAGGGATCTGGCGGAAATAATTATAAAGATGACAAATTCGAAAAGCA
Source organism: bacterium (assembly GCA_017649705.1). Lineage (GTDB taxonomy): Bacteria > Auribacterota > UBA3054 > UBA3054 > UBA3054 > UBA3054. The sequence goes on along the minus strand of JAGCGH010000095.1, from coordinate 9,029 downwards.
GAATAATAAACCTGCCCCTTCCTTCCGACGATCCCACCGTAAGGAGGCCGGACATTTCCCTGGCGAAAAAAGAGCTTCACTGGGAGCCCAAGATCGATTTGAACGAGGGGCTGCTGCTGACCATAGCGTATTTTGATAAAGAGCTTACAAAAAGAGTTATAAAATGAAGAGCTTGAAAGAAAAGATCATCGCCCGCGAAGCGACAGTCGCGGTAGTGGGCCTGGGATACGTCGGCCTTCCGCTGGCCTGCGCCTTCGCCACTAAGGGTTACAAAGTGATCGGCGTCGACCTTTCGGAAAAGAAAGTCGAGAGCCTCAAAGCCGGCGAGAGCTACATAATCGACGTGAAGTCGGAAACGCTGAAAGCTTTGGTGGACAAGGGCGCTTTTTCTCCCACCACTGATTTCTCCGCCTTAAGGAACGCGGACTGCATCTCCATCTGCGTTCCCACGCCCCTTGCCAAGACCGGAGAGCCCGACGTCTCCTACATGATCAACGCCAGGGACTACATCCTGCCCCATCTCAGGAAAGGCACGCTCTTCGTTTTGGAAAGCACCACTTATCCCGGCAGCACCAAGGAACTGATGATCAAGCCGCTTCAGAAAGCCGGCTTCGAACTGGGGAAAGACGTCTTCGTGGCTTTCTCCCCGGAGCGCGTGGACCCGGGCAACCCCAAATACAACACCTTGAACACCCCGAAGGTGGTGGGCGGCGCGACGCCGGAATGCACTGATCTGGCGGTGGCCCTTTACAGCAGCATAATCCCTCTCATTGTTCCGGTGTCCTCCTGCGAGGCGGCGGAAATGGCCAAGCTTCTGGAAAACACTTTCCGCAGCATCAATATCGGCCTTGTCAACGAGATCGCCATCATGTGCAAATACCTTGGCATCGATGTCTGGGAAGTCATAAAAGCCGCTTCCAGCAAGCCCTTCGGCTTCATGCCCTTCTATCCCGGACCCGGCATCGGCGGCCACTGCATCCCGATAGACCCCCTGTATCTTTCCTGGAAACTCAGGACGCTGCATTACAAGGCCCGCTTCATCGAGCTGGCGGACGACATCAACAGCGCCATGCCCGACTACGTGGTGAACCTCGTGGGAGAAGCCCTGAACGATCACAGAAAGAGCATCAAAGGCTCCAAAATACTGCTTTTGGGCATGGCCTACAAAAAGGACATCGACGATCTCAGGGAAAGCCCCTCGCTTCTGGTCTACGACAGGCTCCGCCAGAAGGGCGCCGACCTTTTCTACTTTGATCCCTTCATCAAGAGCTTCCGCTACAACGACGAGACCGTGACCGGCGTGGACGTTCCGGACTTCGCCTCCTACGACTGCCTGGTGATCCTGACGGACCATTCCTGCTTTGATTACGAAGAGATCGCGAAGAGCGCCAAGCTTATCGTGGACACCAGGAACGCCGCCAAGAACGTGAAGGATCGCACAAACATCGTGACGCTCTAAAAATTTATGCCCGGCCCGGAAGCAAATGGCGCGCGCTGGCCCTTGAAGGAGCTGGCCTTCGTTTGGGGAGGCAACCTCCTTTCCAAGGTCATGATGTTCGCCGCTACCATTTATCTGGCCAACGCGCTGGAAGTGGAGGGCTTCGGGATCTTCAGCACGGCTTTTGCCGTGGTCAATTACATCAGCCTGGCGCTCTTCACCGGGCTTGACACCCTGGTGACCAGGGAAAGCGCCTCGTTGGTCCCGGAAAATACCTGGGCCTTTTCCAAAAAGCTTTTCTCCTGCCGCCGGCGTCTTGTCAACCTGGCGGTCGTTTTGACGGCGGCATTCGCCCTGTTCATGGGAAAAGGACACAGGGAGATGGGCTTCGCGCTTGTTCTCTTCGGCTTGAGCTTCCTGCCCCAGCAAGTCTATTCCGTCAACCTTTTCTACGGCCTGGAATGGCCCGGCCCCATTGCCGCTTATTTCGTGGGCGGCAGGATCTTTTATCTTGCGCTGCTTTTCCTTCTGGTAAAGGGGCCGGCCGATCTTTATTTTGCCGCCGGCGCCTTCACCTTGGCCATCGCGGCGGAAAACATTTTCCTTTTCCTGTGCCTTTTCCTCCGCTACAACAAAAAAGGCGATCCCTCGGTCTCCGCTCCCGCGATCGATCTGAAGCCGGTCCTGCTGCTGACGGCGCTTACCGCGCTTTTGCTTTTGCATGAGAACGCCCCCCAGTTCCTGGTCTTCTTTTTGAGAGGGGACGAGGAAGCCGGGCTTTACGCCTCATCCTTCCGGCTCATCTACACGGCGGTCACTTTCGCGAATCTGGGAGGCTTCGTCTTCCTGGCCCGTTTCAGCAAACAGCAGAAGGAAAATCCTGAGAAAGCCAGGGAGTCCTACGGAAAAGCCAGGTGGGCGGCATTGGTCCTCGGCCTCGCAATGGCTTTGGCCGGTTATTTCTCCTCGGATCTCATCTACTCGGTTTTGTTCAAAGCTTCCTACAGGGATGGCGCCATGGTCATGCGGGCGGGTGTCTTTCAGATGGCGCTGGTGCCCTTGAGAGTCCTGGCCTGGCAGTACGCCCTGGTGAGGGGAAAGGCCGGAAAACTCCTCCTGCCGCTTATTCTGGCGGTTTCCGCCAGCGTGGGCATAACTTCCTTCCTCGTCCTTTCAAAGGGCGCTCTCGGGGCCGCTGCGGGCCTTGTTTGCGGCGAACTTATGATACTCGCGGCCCTGCTTTGGAAAACAAAGTGAAGATCTTATTCGGATCTCAAAGCCGCAGGTTCTGCTGAGCCATCTCCAGGTGCGGGATGAGCTGCTTTTCCAATTCCCTTACCTGGCGCATGGCGTCCAGCTGCCTTGGAAGAAGCTCCAGGCGGTAATCCGGAGGCAGGAAGCGGGAGCCGTCGTGACCCAGGACGTAGCCGTTGTTGAAAGCGCTGCGCATGATGGTCTGCTCCCTTTCCAATATGTCTTTAACTTCCGCCATGGGGATGGAGCAGGAGGGGACGGCTTTGATGAGATGATTCACGAAAAGCAAGGCGTCGCTGCGGCTGTCTATGAAGGTGTTCCAGAGGCTGCGGTTGGCCGCAGCCTTTTCCGGGGAGGGATAATTGGCTTCCAGCGACCACTCGGACACGTTCCTCATCCAGTAATCCCAAAGCTGCAGACCCGTTAGGACGCCCTGCCCGGAGGAGCCCTTGATGAATTTCAGCCAGCGGCTGAGGGCGAGGGACACGTCGTCTTCAAAGGAGGGCTTGGGCATGGCCTTGTCGATGAGAATGATGTTTGCGGGAAGGGTGGTGAACTCGGAAAGCTGCGGCCTGGTGTCGGAAGCGGTGCGGCCGCGCCAGGTGAAGCCGTTGTCGGTATAGCCCGCAATGACGCCCCAGAAGCCGGAACGGTTAAGGTTGGAGCCAACCACGGCCTTGCGTTTCAAACTGATGTTATCGATTATTTTCCTTACCGCCGCGTCGTAAACGCGTTTCACGACCCCGTCCGATCCCGCGGCGTCGGGATCGCTGACCTGACTCGTAAGGTAGCGGACCTTGAAGCCGGCGGCTTCCGCCAGGGCGGCGCTGAGATCCGTCCCTTCGTTGATCTCGCGGCAGAAATGCCAGTCGTTGGTCCTGAGGGCCAGCCTCGCCGGAAGTCCGGCGATGGAGCGCACCACAAAGGCCGGGCGGTCGCAGCCGGAGAGCTGGGCGGCCATTATAAGCGAGAAGGCCAGGGAGCCTTCGTAGCGCGATTCAATGTTCATCTCCACCATGGTGTTGGCCAGTTTGTCGGAGACCTGCTGGGTGCGCTTGGTGGGGGAGAAGTATTCCTGGCTGAGGGAATTCCTTTTGTTGGAAAGGGAGAAGAAGCATTCCGCACAGCTCATGAGGGGGACGGTGAGAGAGCGGATCTTTTCGCCCAGAAGACTCTGGCGGGCCGGGTCGTTCTGCAGGTGTTCCCAGTTGGGATCGTTCAAAATAGAAGCGAAAAGTTCACAATAGGAGCGGTATTCGTGCTCCGCGTGGGAAATGAGGGCTTTCTCCTCCTCGTTGGAGCAGAGCTGGTACATCCAGGGGAAAAGCTTAAGTCCCTGGGAGGCGTCGAACTGCCAGCGCAGAAGATGCTTGTAGATGCAGTTGTTGAAAGGGGACTGGCATTCCGGGCACCAGGGCACGGCGTAGGAATTGTCCGCCATTTCCCGCAGCATGTTGACGCCGCAGGACAAAAACGGCACGGTGGTGGTGCCGTTGATGAGCTTTCCGATGTTTTCCCAGATGAAGATCTGGGGAGTCTCTTCGGAAGCCGGGCGGGAGGATCTCTTCAAAAGCCAGACTTTTTCAGGAACGCCGGAAAAGTTGAAGACTCTTCCCTGATATGTCGCCCTGATGGTAAGGCCGGTGCCGGGCTCCACAAAATGCCAGCAGGGGGAAATGAGGCCCGGGAGCTTGGCGAACTGGATGGCCGAGACGCCCTCCTTTTGGGAATCCGCTATTAGCTTGCGGTATTCCGTCCTTTTGGAAGCGGAGAACTGGTCTTTCGGCGGGAAGATCCTCTCCTCGTTCCTCAGACGGTAGAAATTGTTGAGGCGCTGCACATTGTATTCGCAGGAGTAGGGGAGGTCGGCGTTGCGTCCGCAGACGGTGTCGCTTTTCCTGAGCGGCGTGAAGGGCAGCGCGTTCAGGCAGGCCAGTTCTTCGTAGGAAGCGTTGACGCCGTAGATGGCGAGGGCCATGCGGTAGGCTTCCAGAAAATCGTCCCTTTGAGGCTGCTTGGGAAGAGATTCCAATGAAAAGGCGAAAAGGCAGGAAAGCGATGCCAAAATGAGAAGAGATCTTTTAATCATAGTGTTTTTCCAACGCTCTTACGGCGATCTTGTCAAGTTTTTCGTTAACGGCTCCCGCCAGGTCGCAATTCATGACTCTTGAAAGGGCATAAAGAACGGACAGGGCGGAGGAGATGCCCTCCGCGGTCACCGCGTTCTTCCAGGCGGCGGCGTAAAGGCCGGAGGCGGCTTCCGCCAGGGCTATCAGCAGGGGATGAAAACCGCCGTCCTCCACGGGGAACGCGTATTCCGTCTCCCGGGGCATTAGGCCTTCGGCCTGGGACAGCATGGAAAGAGCGATGGCGCAGTCGGCGGCTTCTTCCGGGAAAGCCTTCAGACGGAGGGAGGATGCTTTTTCCCGATCGGAGGTCCTGATTATCTTTTTGCAGACGTTCAGGAGTTCTCCAACCTCCCCGCAGACTTCCAGGGCGTAAAAAAGCGCGCCCTTCTCCTCGGGGGAATAGGGGAAGCATTCCTTTTGGATCCTGGCGGCTTTCTCGTACAGAGAAGGATAGGATGACCAGAATCCCAAATCCTTTAACGGTTCATTCATATCCTTAATTATATCATTACTCTGTTTTAATATGGCATGGCGGCAAGGTTCCGTCCTTTGTTATAATAGTGAAAACAATTGTTAATCCGACTTTGCCAACGCCTATGAAAAAATTTTTCCTCTTATCCCTGGCCTTTCTCGCCCTGGGCTGCTCATCCAATATGTTCGCGAAAACCAACCTTAAATCAAAAGGAAAAAATATGCCTCTTGCACAAATAAAACTAAGCGACTACGGCCCCGTGAAGGACGGGAGCGCCAATGCCAAAGACGCTTTCCAGGCCGCCCTTGACGCCTGCAGGGCGAAAGGGAACTGCGAGCTCGTGATAGACCCGGGCGTCTATCTTATCAGCGACCCCGAGGCCATAAAGCTAAGAGACGCCGTCATGTCTTTGAAGGACAAAAGCCAGGACGAAGGAACCATCTTCCAGTTCTATTTCCCCTACGTCACGGGGCTGGACATGCGCGGCCTTAAAAACGTCAAGGTGAGCGCCAAAGGCGTCACGATCCTCTGCGAAGGCTTCATGGAACCGGTGACTTTGGAAGGCTCAAAGAACGTCTGCATAGAAGGCCTTAACATCTCGTACAAAAGGCTGCCTTTCACCCAGGGCGTAATAACGAAAGTCGAAAAAGACTACTACGACGTTAAGCTGGACGAAGATACTCCTCTGACCGAGGGCGCCGCGCTGTCCCGGATCTCTTACTGGGATCCCGTCAGGGAACGCCTGGAGCCCAACCAGGATTATTACCAAAGGAATAATGAAGTCCTCTCCGACGGCACCTTCCGCGTGCACAGTTCGCTGCCCAGCCACTACAAAGGCTATATCGTGATCTTCAACCACTCATTGCACTTCCGTCCGGCCATCCTTATGAACGAGTGCGAGGACATAACCCTAAAGGACGTGACGATCTTCTGCCAACCCGGCATGGGCATAGTCGGCAATAAGACGAGGAACATCTTCATGCAGGGATTAAGAGTGGTGCCTCTCCCCGGGAAGAAGCTCTCTACCAACACGGACGCCACACACTTCACCAACTGCTCCGGCATCATCGATTTCGAGAACTGCATGTTCGCCAACCAGGGCGACGACGCCACCAACCTGCATAACTTCTACTACACGATGCTGCCGGTCGATGGGGACGACTCAAGCGCGGTCCTCAAAGTGAAAGCCATGACCCATGCCCTGGTCCTGGACGCTCCGGAAGTCGGCGACATCATGGAGATCGTGGATTACGAGACCATGAACGTGCTTACCACCATGAAGGTCGTGAAAGTCGAAAAGGACGTGAAGAATCTGAGAAGCAAAGTGACTTTCGACACACCGCTTCCCAATCATCTTGAGAAGTACGCCTGCATCAACGCTTCCAGGATGCCGAGCCTCAGGATGCGCGGCTGCTCCATCATGTCGCACCGCGCCAGGGGCATTCTCATCAAGACCAGGAACGTTCTCATAGAGAACTGCACCATCATGGAGACGACCTTGTACGCCATTCACATCGGCGTCGAGAAAGGCTGGGGCGAAGGCCCGGGCTCTGAGAACGTCGTGATAAGGGGCAACCGCTTCATCCGCTGCGGCTACGGAGGCGGCTGCACCGGGATCTGCATCAACTGCGACGGCAACGAGAAGTCCCGCGTGCACGACAACATCCTCATAGAAAACAACATTTTCGAGTCGGAGCTCGACCAGCCGGACGTCGTCGTCTCCTACGCCAAGAACGTCATGCTGCGCCACAACATCTTCTCAGCCAAAACGAAGAATCCCGTCAGGATAAAGCACGCCGAAAAGGTGGTGCAGCAGAACTGACCTGAAGATCAGCGATAAAAAAGGCCCGCGGCTTTCGCCGCGGGTCTTTTTTTTCGCCTTCAAGAAACAAGTTTATTTCTTGTACATCCCGCGTTTCACGTAAGTCGTGTGCAGGCACTCGTGAGCCTTGTGGCTGCCCGGCTTCTCGTAGAATTCAGCGTAGATCTTCTTGATGCTGGGATTCTCGTGGGATTTGCGGATCGTGTTCTCGCTGTCCAGCTGATAGAGCGCTTTGGCGCGTTCAGCCCTGATGTCCACGGTATTTCTTATGGAGGCGTGGACCTGGGGCTGGCCGCCGCCGTTGACGCAGCCGCCGGGGCAGGCCATGATCTCGATGAAGTGGTAATCCGCTTCGCCGTTTCTGACCTTCGTCAAGAGTTCCTTGGCGTTGGCAAGGCCGCTGGCCACGGCGACCTTGACATCCATGCCGGCCACGTTGTAAGTGGCTTCCTTGATGCCCTGGGTGCCGCGGACTTCTTTGAAGTCGACGCTCTGCAGTTCTTTTCCGGTGATCCATTCCACCGCGGTGCGGAGAGCCGCTTCCATAACGCCGCCGGTGGCGCCGAAGATGACGGCCGCGCCGGTGCCTTCGCCCAGAGGATCATCGAAGCCCTCGTCGGGCAGTTCGCGGAACTTGATGCCGTGATGCTTGATCATGCGGGCCAGTTCGCGGGTGGTCAGGCTGTAGTCGAGGTCCGGGATGCCGGGGCCGGCGGCGGACTGGTCGTCGCGGCCGATCTCGAACTTCTTGGCCGTGCAGGGCATGATGGAGACGGAGACGATCTTCTTGGGATCGATGCCCATCTTCTGCGCGTAGTAGGTCTTCAAGGTCGCACCGAACATCTGCTGCGGGGATTTGCAGGAGGAGAGGTTCTCCGTCAGTTCGGGGAAGTAATGTTCGCAGAACTTGATCCAGCCGGGGGAGCAGGAGGTGATAAGGGGCAGCTTGCCGCCGTTCTTGACTCTTTCCACGAACTCGTTGGCTTCTTCCATGATGGTAAGGTCGGCGGAGAAGTTCGTGTCGAAGACTTTGTCAAAGCCCATGCGGCGCAGAGCGGCCGCCATCTTGCCTTCCACCGGAGTGCCCATGGGGTATCCGAATTCCTCGCCCAGGGCGGCTCTGACAGCCGGGGCGGTCTGCACGACCACGAATTTCTCGGGATCGTTGATGGCTTTCTGCACTTCCTCGGTGTAGTCCTTTTCCTTCAGGGCGCCCACCGGGCAGACGGCGATGCACTGTCCGCAGCAGACGCAGCTCGTTTCACCTAATCCCATTTCGAAGGGGGAGGTGATCCTGGTCTTGAAGCCGCGGCCGTTGGCGCCGATGACGCCCACAGCCTGGATCTTTTCGCAGACGGCCGTGCAGCGGCGGCAGAGGATGCACTTGTTGTTGTCGCGGATCATGTGCGCGGCGGAGATGTCCTCTTCGGACTCGCTTCTCACGCCGTCGTAGTAGCCCTCGTCCTCGACGCCCATGTCGTGGGCCAGAGTCTGCAGTTCGCATTTGCTGCTGCGGACGCAGGAGAGGCACTTGCGGTCATGGTTGGAGAGGATCAAAGACAGGGTCTTCTTCCTCGCTTCCAGAACGCGCGCTGAATTGGTGGTGATCTCGATGCCCTCGTTGACAGGGTAGACGCAGGCGGCCACGAGGGTGCGGGCTTTTTTCACTTCCACCACGCACATTCTGCAGGCGCCGATCTCGTTGATGCCTTTCAGGTAGCAGAGAGTCGGGATCTCCACTCCGGCGATGCGGCAGGCTTCCAGAATGGTGGAGCCGGCGGGCACGCTGTAATCTTTACCGTTTATTTTGACATTTACATTTTCCATAGTATTTCTCCCTTATTTCTTGCTGATAGCGCCGAATTTGCAGTTATCCATACAAGCGCCGCACTTGATGCACTTCGTGGTGTCGAT
>JAGCGH010000094.1 GCA_017649705.1 bacterium | reverse complement strand
TGCCAGGTCTTGTCATAGTCGATGCTGTAGCGTACGGAAGGGTTCCAGGAGATCGCCTTGCTTTACAGCAGGTAGGTGTAGACGATGATGTTGGCGACGCCCGTCGGGTCCGCCGCGCCGAAGCGCGTGGAGCGGATGGTGTTTGTGACGAAGGTGGTGAGCACGTCTTCCTTTTGGAAGAGGGCGGAGATGTGGTACGCCTCGGCCTCCTGGGCGCAGAGCCAGGTGCCCAGCACGTTGGATTTCGCTTTCTCCAGGACCAGGGCTTCGTTGCCCAGGGCCTCGGCGACCGTACCCTTTCCATTGACGGTCTCTTTCACGCCCAGGCCTTTCGCGATCTCCCGGAACACGATGATCCAGTAGAAGGCGCCGGCGTCCACGTGGGGCTGATAGACTTCCTCCAGCAGCGCGCTGCCGACCGGATGGACCGTGCGGTTGAACTTCTCGCGGATGATGTTGTCGAAGATGATGGTGCGGGTGCCCAGCTCCTCCTGGACTTTGGCGTCATAGGGGAAGTTGATGCCGATGACTTTGAATCCGGCGTTGGTGTAACCGCTGCAGTAGAGGACGTTGCAGGAGAAGATGTCGGACTCGGCGCCCGGGACGAACGCGTGGTTGGCCGGGTCGCCGGGGAGCAGGTTCTGCAGCTCCGGCATGCGGTCGGACAGGGCGTTGAGCTCGTCGGTGCGCTGGAGGTTCTTCAGGAGGACGTAGGCTCCGTAGGAGGCCTTGGTGCCGTGGATGGCGTCGTCCACCGCCTCGATGGGGCCGATGACCAGGTCCATCTTGCTGTCGTTCATCTCCAGCCAGGCTTTGTAGCTGTCATAGTAATCGTCGGTCTTGAGGCCTTCGATCATCCGGAGGAGATAGTTCCGGACGCTTTCCTTGATAGTGACGTCGGCGGCCCGGGTCAGGTATCCTTCGATCTTGCCGATGGGATCGGCATAGGCGTCGTGGTACCAGACGGTCTTGAGTCCGCCGTCCGCGCTGCGCTGCACGAGCGTATACGGGCTGTTCTTGTCGGGATCGGCCCATGCCTGGAACTCCTCCTCGGTCATGTCGGCGGGATAGAAGCAGGCGCCGGCCGGCTTGTCGCCGTAACCCGGAAGGAACGGTTTTCCGTCGATGCGGTCCCAGGGGCCGTAGTTGATTTCGGCATACAGCTTTTCGGCCGGGGCGCTCAGGGAGCCCAGGAAGGCTTCTCCGTCGCCGAAATACTGCCGCCAGTAGATCTTGTCCACCTCGTCGGCGGCCTGCCGGTACAGTCTCAGGACTTCTTTCCCGTTGTCGGTGATTCCCGTCAGGTCGGGGGCGGGGATGGTCACCAGGGCGTAATTCTCCACGAGCCGGTCCACATTGACTTGATTCCGCGTACTGCAGGAAACAGCGGCCAGGATGAGGATCGGCAATGCTGCTTTGATGTTTTTCATGTCGGTTATTTTACGAAAGCTTTTGTCAGTTTCTCCCAGTCGACAATCGGCCAGAGGGCGGCGAGATGCGCCGCACGGCGGTTCTGGTAGTCCAGATAGTAGGCGTGCTCCCACACGTCGAAGGTCAGGACGGGCTGGAAGCCGTGGGCGACGGGGTTGTCGGCGCCGGCGTACTGGGCGATGGAAAGCGCCCCGTCCGCATCGGCCTGAAGCCACACCCAGCCGCTTCCGAAGAGGCTGACACCCTTCTGCTCGAACTCGGCTTTGAAGGCCTCCAGATCGCCCCACTGCTTCTCGATCTGCTCCAGCAGACGCCCGCCCGGAGCCGCCATGGACGGCTTGGGCGCGAACTGCCCGAAGTACCAGTTATGGTTCAGAATCTGTCCGGCATTGTTGAACAGCGCTCCCTGGGCCTTCTTCACAATCTCCTCCAGCGGCAGCTCCTCCAGCCCGCTCCCGGGCAGCAGCTTGTTCAAATTGTCCACATACCCCTGCAGGTGCTTCCCGTGGTGAAACTCCAGCGTCCTCGCGCTGATCACCGGCTCCAGCGCATCCTTAGGGTAAGGTAAATCAATCAGAGTAAACATGGCTCAGTAATTTTATTTTCAAAGATACCAATTATCCGGACAATGTACAAGGTGTGATTTCGCAAGGAGCATCTTGTACATAGAATCCGGCTTTCAGCTGCCTCCGTGTCCAAAACAAAGAACAAGGTGTGATACCATCACACCTTGTACATAAACCTATGGTTCGTGCTCAGAGTTTGTCATTTGGCCTTGCCAGTCACCCGGGCGATGACCTCCTCTGGAACGCCTTGCTTCCGGAGTTCCTCCGCCATGCGTGCGCGTTCTTCTTCACGTCCTTCTTTACGTCCTTCCTCATACCCGGACTCCCGGGCATAGGCCATCTGGTTACGTAAGTCTCGTTCGGTTCTCATGTCGTTCTCGAGTTTGATCTTTTCCTGCGGGGTAAATGAAGACTATGAATCCCTCTCAGAGCTTGTCACTTCGTATCACATGCCACTCGCACGATAACCTCCTCCGGAATGCCTTGCCTCCGGAGTTCCTCTACCATACGGGCGCGTTCTTCTTCGCGTCCCTGTTCACGTCCTTTCTCCATCCCTTTTTCCATCCCCTTCTCAAGGCCTTTCTCCATCCCCTGCTCTATTCCTTTCTCCAACCCCTGTTCATACCCGGACTCGCGGGCGTAGGCCATTTGATTGCGTAAGTCACGTTCGGTTCTCATGTCGTTCTCGAGTTTGATCTTTTCCTGCGGGGTAAATGTAGCAATTTCCGCGCTTTCAAACAAGAGACGGAACAGTTCGCCCTCAAAGCCTTCGGGCTTTCCCGGGAGGTTCTCCATGTTGTGCAGCGCGTAGCAGAACTTCTCCAGGATGGTTGACTCCGGCGAGATTGTGCGGCAGTTCGGAAGTTCCAGGAAGATGTACTGGATGCGGTCGGTCATCAGTTCTCCGGTTGACCGCTCGCGCAGGTCGAAGCGGAACAGCACGTTGTCGGATCCGTCATGGAAAGAGAAGTCCATCAGGCCGATGAAATAGACCGCGGGAAAGTCAAAGGTGTCTCGCCCTGAGACCATCTGCTCCTGGACGGCGAAGGTCGAGTTGAACAAGGCCCGCTCGTAGAAGTTCTTCTGGCGGGCGAGCTGCATCTCCACGACGAACCGCGTACCGTCCTCGTCGGTGCATTCGACATCGACACGGATGCCCTTCATGTCGGGATAGGGGCTCTCGTGCTCCTGCGGGGCATAGGTCAATGAGGCGATCCGGTGCTCGGGAATCACCTCCTGGAGGAACAGCATCAGCAGGCGCTGCCGGCCTTCTACTCCGAAAGTACGTTTGAACCAGTAGTCGAGGAGGATGCAGGCGTATCGCCCGGGAGTTTTCGTTGTCTTCATGGCTTTTTTCCACAAAGCTGAAAAAAAGAGCCGTTTCCTAAAAAGATAAAACGTTTAAGTTTCAAATCGACCTCTCAGGCCCCTAGAAGGCCGAAATTGAGCGCCGCCAACTCTCTCAAAATCACACATTTCACGCAACTTTCCGACACTTTTGCGTAAATGGCCCGCGCCCACAGTCGTCAGTGGCTGATATGAGGCAGGAGAGCCAAAACGGCTATTTGCCGGAAATGGCGGGCATGTTTCTTGCACGATTTGCCGACAGGTTAAATGTGCAAGTGATATGAAAGCAAAATTGATTCTTGTCTGTGCGTTGACGGTTTTGTGCGGAACTGCTTTCGCCCAGGACATCATCCAAACGATTGACGGCCGTTCCATCGAAGCCAAAGTTCTCGAAATCTCCGACGAAGATATCCTCTACAAAACCTTCGACAACCAGGATGGTCCGGACTACCGGATGTCCGTAAGCCGGATCCTTCGGATTGTCTTCCAGAATGGTACGGAGAGATCATTCGCTCCGTCCTCCCTCATTTTCCAGAGTCCGTACGCCTATGACGCTATCGGCCCTTATGGACCGCTCGAATACCGCTGGGGCCATTATTATGACCGCCGCGGGCGGCTGTATGCCGACCAGCTTCGTGACTATCTGGGCGTGTCTCTCTATGGAAGTGATTATCTGAAAGCCGACAGGCAGCTCACGTGGGGC
>JAGCGH010000010.1 GCA_017649705.1 bacterium | reverse complement strand
GCCCGGCGGACTCCGTCAACTACCACGTCGGCATCGTCAATGCCGATGTCTCCGTCGCCTTCAGCCACGACGCCCTGGAGCTCCTGAAGATGTCCTCCCTGTTCCCGAAAATCAAGGACAACGAACTGTCGATGAAGGTCATCCGCGCCTATGATGCCTGTGAACTCATGGAATCGAACGTGAACCGCCACATCTCCGTGCGGGATTCCTCCCCGAAGGGTGCCGTACAATGGCTGAATACGCTTCACTATGACATTTCCGAGTTCGTCACGAACCCTGATGACGTCCAGGACGCCATAGAAGCGATTGACGCTTTTCTGCTTAAATGACAAACTCAACAGACACTGATATTATGAAAAAGCCTTCCAAATCCAAAGTCATCATCATCCCGAATCCTCCGCAGAATGCATCCAAGCAGGATGAGGTCGTTCAGAACAATGTGCCCGTAGAGGCCTGCCCGGCGCAGGCTGCTCCGGCTCCCGCCCAGGCCCCTGCCCAGACCCCTCCGGTGCAGGCCGAGGCGGAGGAAAAATCCGAATAGCTGCCATGAAAAAGTTTTTGCAGATTCTCGGCTTCAGCTTGCTGACAGCCGTGCTTTTTTCGTTCTCCTTTGAGGCGAAGGCGCAGGTCAACGCGCCCGCCGGCGGTTTCAAGAACGCCTATCTCTCCATGACCAAGTCCGGCAAGGTCTCCCTGACCTATACGGTTTGGGACCAACAGGTGGGCAAAGGCAGTTACGTCCTGGCCTTCTTCTGGGCTTCCTGGTCCGATGAGGCCCGCGAGGAGCTCCCTAATATCCAGGCCGTCTCCAAGAAGTACGCCGGCAAGCTGAAAGTGCTCGGCGTCACCTACGGCGACGAAATCCAGGACTCCATGGACGCCATCGCGGAGTGGGGGATTCCCTTCCCCTCCTTCGTCTTCGTGGAAGATGCCGATCCTGACGGCCGCTTCGACATTGACACCATTCCGACCATTATCCTCTTCGGCCCGGACGGGAGTATCGTCGCGAGGGATATGCATGGAGAGGAGATTGAGAAGGCGGTGGAGGAAGCGGTAGGGAAGCGGTAGTCTTACCAATACGTATATCAAATTATTTATTATGCATAATTTAACTTGCATAATTTAATAATCGTATTTATCTTTGCCGTAAATGATGTGAGAGTATGGCAAAGAAAAATCAACCCCTGAATCCCTTTTTCCTCTCTTCCAGTATTCCTGACGCCTATTTTTGTGATAGAAAGGAGGAAACGGAGTCCCTTCTCCGGCTGGTTGTCAACGGGAACAATGTCCTTTTAATGTCACCACGTCGGATGGGGAAGTCGGGGTTGATTCACCATGTGTTCAATCGCCCTGAAATCAAGAAGGATTACAACACTTTTTTTATCGACATATACGAGACGTCCTCTTTGGAAGAGTTCATTCAGAAACTCGGCCGGGAGATTGTCGGAAAACTGTCCAGAAAAGGTTTAGGGCCCTTGTCCGCTTTCCTCAAGTCTCTCACGGGACTGCGGGGCGTTTTCTCGATGGATCCTTCGACGGGAATGCCCGCCTTTTCAGTCGGTATCGGTGAGATCTCTCATCCGGAGACGACGCTGGACGAGATTTTCGCCTATCTGGAGCGTTCGGATAAACCCTGCATCGTCGCCATCGATGAGTTTCAGAAAATTGCAGATTATGAACAGCGGAATGTGGAAGCCATCCTTCGTTCGCGTATTCAACTGCTGCATAATACGTCTTTTATCTTCTCCGGAAGTGAAAGGTCCAT
>JAGCGH010000093.1 GCA_017649705.1 bacterium | reverse complement strand
TTCGCTTCCGTCATCAACAACAACGTCAACCAGATCCTGAAGACGTTCGCGAGCATATCGCTGGTGTTCGCCTGGGCGACGCTTATCTTCAGCTTCTACGGGATGAACGTAACGATCCCGTTCCAGAACAACAAACTGCATCTGGTCCTCATCATGGCTATCACGATCCTGACCTGCATCGTGATGCTCATTCTCTTCTGGCGCAAAAAGCTGCTCTAAGACCCGAAAAAGTCAAAAAGCCCGCCCTATCCGGCGGGCTTTTTTTTGCTAAAATTAAAGCAGTATAACAATCCCGGGGGAATTATGAAGTACTGGATCATCCTTGTTATCGGCGCGGCCATAGGAGCCGCTCTCGCCTTTTATTTCATGTCCGTGAAAAATAGGTCTTCGTACGTAAACGTGCTCCCCGATCACGTCTGCTGCGAAAGAAGGCAGCCCTGGAAATGTCTTCCCGACCGCGAGCCCAAGGGCGAAATGGAAGAGAACATCAAGTGCTATATGGAAGACCCCAAGACCAGCGACTGGCAGCCGCCCTGCTTCGACTACGACCACAACGTCGCCGTATTGCCCATAGAAGCGAGAGTCATCGTTATCATTTATGATCCGGTCCTCCAGAGCGAAGGCGGGATTAAACTCACGGAATATTTGAAAGCCCAGGATCCCAAAAAGCTCAGCCAGCAGCTCTGCGACGTCATAAGGGACGCCAGCGACGGATATGTCAACTACAGGATCGTCGACGTCATCGAGCGCGACCAGTTCACCAAGAAAATAGACGGCTTCACCTACACCGAGGAATCCTTCCTCGACGCCAGGAAAAACCACACCTGGCACCAGCCCGACCGCTCCGACTACCGCGCGATCTTCGAGGAAAACGACCTTATAAACCGCTGCAAGGAGGATGGCGTTACGGAAGTCTGGATCTGGGGAGGGGGAGGCTTCGGCTACGACGAACTGGCCATGTACATTCCCAAGCGCTACGCCAGGTTCGCCCCCACGCTGAACCCCTGGTTCTACCGTCCGTATGAGATCCCCGAAGAAGTTGGCCGCACTGTCTGGGTCATGGGCTTCAATTATGAGTGCGGTCCGGACAACATGATCCACAGCTACGGCCACAGGGTGGAAAGCATCATGTCTTTAGTCTTCGCGAGAGGAGAGTGGGAAGCGGAACTCTACGGCAAAGATCCCTGGAACACTTTCACCGCCATACCGGAAGGCGGCAAAAATCCCGTCACCGCCAACATCGGCAACGTGCACGTTCCGCCCAACGGCGACCATGGCTACGACTACGCCAACACCAACAAAGTGATGAGCTTTGTCAACGCCTGGCACTCTTATCCCGACCTCTCGAAAGGCAGGGCGAGGCTAATAGGCAAAGAAGAATGGGAAGGCGACCAACTGGGCTACCAGCAGTGGTGGCTCAGGCAGCTTCCCAAAAAGCCCGGCTTCACAAAATGGGGCTACAACAACTGGTGGGTCTACATCGTCAACACCGACGAGGACCTTCCCTTCTACTTCCCCCTCCAGGAGCAGGAATTCAAACCGCCCAAAGAACAGTGAGCGTTATTTCGCCACTGTCGTTCTGTTGACCACCCATTTCGCTCCCCGCCCGTGTCCTTCCGGACGGATGAGGCCTTCCTCTTTCATCTTTTTAAGGACGGCTCTCACCATGTCGTGGCTGACCAGGGGGCAGTCGTCCTCTATTTCGGAAAGGCTGAAGGGCAAAAAGCGTTTCAAAACAGCCTGCCTTACCTGCTCGCTCTTCGTTCCCCTTCCCGTGCCCATGCCGCGCACGCCTTCCTCCAGCTCGTGATAGGCCTTCAAGAGCATGCCCCAGAAATAATTCAGCCAGGGATGAACGTCGTGCTTGCCTTCGTGCCAGAAATCGGAACTGGCTTTCAGGGCGGCGTAATATTCCGTCTTGGCCTGCTCGGTTATTCTTTCCAAAGAAACGTAGCGGCCCACGTTGTAATCGCAGTGGTACAAAAGAAGCAGCGTCAGCAGTCTGGCTATTCTTCCGTTGCCGTCCCGGAAAGGATGGATGCAAAGGAAATCCAGAATAGTCAAAGGAATTATGATCAAAGGTTCGATATCCAGCGTGCCGATGGCTTTGCTGTAGGAATTGACAAGGTCTTCCATGGCGGCGGGCGTCTCCGCCGCGGGCACGGCCTTAAAGCGCACTCTCAGTAAAGTCCCGTCGGGATTGTATTCCCTGATCTCGTTGTTGGTCGTCTTGTATTTCCCGCCTTCTTCCGGCATGTAGCCGTAAAGGATCTTGTGCATCTTAAGGATCGTGTCGACCGCGAAGGGCATGTACGTCCCCTCTTTGTGAATGAGCGCCAGGACGTCCCTGTAGCCGGCCACTTCCTGTTCCGAACGGTTCTGCGGCTTTGACTCCTCTTTCACCAAGGCTTTCACTCTTTCCCTCGGCGTAACGTTGCCTTCTATCCTCGTACTGGATTCGCTCGATTCGATGAGCGCTATGTGCCGCAGCGACTCCAGCGTTTCCGGCGTCTGCTTCGCGAACAAAAGCTGCATGCCCTGGTATTCGCCAAGGCGCTTCAAGGTTCCCAGCTGCTCCTTGCTGAAAAGCAAGGAAGACAAAAATTTTTCGTTCAGTGACTGCATACGAACTCCTACTTGTTTTAAGGGTATTATACTACATAATAAGGGTAATATCAAGCCACAAATTACCCCAATAGTGAAATTGCTACCCTATTTCCGCACACGGTTGGCTGTACGCATAGGATGCTTCGCTCACGCTATTGTGTGGATTTTGTTCCGAAATTGTTGTAAAATATCCGCGTTGGATTCCACAAAAACACATCAAAAAGCTTTAACCCATTAACTAGAAGATACACTCATGAAAAGACTTTTAATCCTCATGATCGCCCTGTGCTTCGCGGCGTTTGCGGCCCAGGCAGCGACAAGCCATGACATCTCCACCGGCGACCTGTCCATCACTACGGGCGGCGAATGGGAAATAACCGGCACCACCGACACTTATTCCATAAAGATCGATACCAACGACAAGGTCACCAACATTTTTGAGAACGTCACAATTGACGGCGCCGAATGCGCGCTGGATATCGTAAAAGGCAACGTGACCTTGATCTTGCGCGGCAGCAGCACCCTGCACTCCGCGAACTCCGCCGGCCTGCGCGTCAAAAGTGGCACTTCCTTGATCATCGAGGGCGAAGGCTATATCGACGTGCACGGCGAGGGCGATCAGAACTCCGGTATCGGCAGCCGCAAATATGAAAATCCCGGCTCCATCACGATCAACAGCGGACATGTTTCGGCCTACGGCTCGCCTTTCGGCGCTGGCATCGGCGGCGGCGGCCACGGCAACGGCGGAACCATTACGATCAACGGCGGTGAGATCGTGGCCGAAGGCGGCACCTACGCGGCCGGCATCGGCGGCGGCACCGGCTGGGAAGGCGGCGCCGGC
>JAGCGH010000092.1 GCA_017649705.1 bacterium | reverse complement strand
TCCGTTTACGTGCGCAACCGTTCAGGCGTCTTGTCCCGCGTCGCCGGTCTCTTCTCCGGGCGCGGCTACAACATCGACAGTCTCTGCGTGGCCGAGACCAACGAGCCCGGCTACTCTCTCATGACCATCGTGGTCACCGGCAGCGACGCCGTCATCGAACAGATCAACAAGCAGCTCAACAAGCTCATCGACGTTGTGAAGGTCATCACCCACTCCGGCGACGAGATCGTGGTGAGGGAGCTTATGCTGGTCAAGATCAACGCCACCGCCCAGACCAGGAGCGAGATAGTGCAGATAACCAATATTTTCCGCGGCCACATCGTGGACCTCTCCCCCAAGTCGTTGATCGTGGAGATCTACGGCACCAACGAGAAGCTCATGGCGGCTTTGGAAATGTTCGCCCCCTTCGGCATAAAAGACATCGTCCGGACAGGCTCCATCGCCATGACCAGGTGATATAATAAATAAGACTTTAAAAAATTTAACCCAACTCATAAAGGAGAAACATTATGGCAGTCATGTACTACGACAAGGACGCCGATCTTAGCCTTCTTAACGGCAAGACGGTCGGTATCATCGGCTACGGTTCCCAGGGCCACGCCCACGCCCAGAACTTAAGGGACAGCGGCGTCAAAGTCATCGTCGCCCAGCGTCCCGGCTCCAAGAACTACGACTTGGCCAAGCAGCACAACTTCGAGCCCGTCTCCGTTTCCGAGATGGCCAAGCAGGCTGACATCATCATGAACCTGGCTCCGGATGAATGCCAGGCCGACATCTACAAGAAGGACATCCAGCCGTACCTGACCGCCGGCAAAGCCCTTGCTTTCGCCCACGGCTTCAACATTCACTTCGGCCAGATCGTTCCTCCCCCGGACGTCGACGTCATCATGATCGCCCCCAAGGGCCCCGGCCATTTGGTCCGCGACGTCTTCGTGGAAGGCGGCGGCGTCCCCGACCTGATCGCCGTCTATCAGAACGCCAGCGGCAAAGCCAAAGAGATCGCCCTGGCCTACGCCAAAGGCATCGGCGGCACCCGTGCCGGCGTGCTTGAGACCACCTTCAAAGAAGAGACCGAGACCGACCTCTTCGGCGAACAGGCCGTGCTTTGCGGCGGCTGCTCCGCCCTCATCAAGGCTGGCTTCGAAACTTTGGTGGAAGCCGGCTATCAGCCCGAGATCGCCTACTTCGAATGCTGCCACGAGATGAAGCTCATCGTCGACCTCATCTACAAGAAAGGCTTCGCCGGCATGCGCGACTCCATCAGCAACACCGCTGAATACGGCGACCTCACCAGAGGCCCCATGGTCATCACGGAAGACACCAAGGACACCATGCGCGACATCCTGGCCGACATCCAGGACGGCTCCTTCGCCCGCGAATGGCTGCTTGAATGCAGCGTCAACCGCCCGGTTCTCAACGCCCGCCGCCGTCAGGAAAAAGAACACCTGATCGAAAAGGTCGGATCCAAGCTCAGGGAAATGATGAGCTGGCTCAAGAAGTAAGCCAAAGCAAAAAAAACAAGACTTTCCAAGGGCGGAGTCTCAAAAGGACTCCGCCCCTAATAAGCCCGACTGCACAATCGGGCCAAACGAAAAAAAGACCATGACAAAAAAAGATCACGTCAAGATATTTGATACGACCTTAAGAGACGGCGAACAGTGTCCCGGCGCCACCATGACGCTCCCGGAAAAACTGAGAGTCGCCAAGCAGCTTGAGCGTCTGAACGTCGACATCATCGAAGCCGGCTTCCCCATCGCCTCCAAAGAGGACTTC
>JAGCGH010000009.1 GCA_017649705.1 bacterium | reverse complement strand
GGACGCAAGACCAGAACGCGCTCCAAGAGAAGCGATTACATTATAAAACGACGGACGAAAGGCTATGGCTCGATCAATTAAAAAAGGACCTTATGTCGAAGACAAACTGCTGGTCAAGATCCAGCGTTTGACCGAGAGCGGGGAACACAGACCTATCAAGACCTGGTCCCGCCGTTCTATGATAACCCCGGAATTCGTGGGACACACATTCCTGGTCCACGATGGCAGAAAGCATGTGTCAGTCTTCATCACGGAGAACATGGTGGGCCACAAGCTCGGCGAATTCGCGCCGACTCGCACGTTCCGCCAGCACAGCGGAAACAAGGGTAAGAAGCCCGGTGAATAATACCGAAAATACGTAAAAGAAGGATAAAGACACATGGAAGCGAAAGCAATTGCTAGAACGGTGAGAATCTCACCCACAAAGGCGCGCCTGGTCACCAACCTGATCGCTAAAAAGGCCGTTCCCGAGGCTCTCCGCATTCTCGACTCGACGCCCAAGAAAGCGTCCCGTCTGATCGTGAAGGTCTTGAGATCTGCCGTGGCCAACGCCGGCACATCCGTGCTGCCCGAGGACCTCGTGGTGAAATCCGCGACGGTGGACGGCGGCCCGACCATGAAACGTTTCCGCCCGGCCTCCCGCGGCCGCGCGAACAGGATCATCAAACGCACTAGCCACATCACCGTGACGGTGACGGACCAGCGCTAAAACAGTAAAAAAACCGGTCCTTGATTTCAAAGGGCCATAATGGTATAATCTCTGTCACATTAAATCGGTAACAAACCGCAACAAACAGAGAGAACCGGAGTTAATCCAAGTGGGACAAAAAGTAAATCCGATAGGTCTGCGCATCGCGTTGAACCGCGACTGGCAGTCGAAGTGGTACGCGCCGAATAAAGAGTTCGGCGCCCAGCTGATCGAGGATCTCAAGATCCGCGAGTTCGTCAAGCGTAAACTGTACGCTTCCGGCGTTGCTCACGTTAAGATCGAGCGCGTTACCGACCGTATCCGCGTGACCGTTTTCACGGCCCGTCCGGGCCTGGTCATCGGCACCAAGGGCGGCGACGTGAACAAGCTTCGCGACGAGCTCAAGAAGTTCACCAAACGCGATATCTACATCGATATCGAAGAGATCAAGCGCCCGGAACTGGAAGCGCAGCTCGTGGCCGAGGGCGTCGCCCAGCAGCTCGAAAAGCGCGCCTCCTACAAGCGCGTCCTTAAGCGCAGCTCCCAGCTCGCCATGGATATGGGCGCCCTGGGCATCCGCATCGTGGTGAGCGGCCGTCTTGGCGGCGCCGAGATCGCCCGCACCGAGTCCATCAGAGTCGGCAAAGTGCCCCTGCACACCCTGAGAGCCGACATCGACTTCGGCTTCGCGGAAGCCCGCACCACCTACGGCGCCATCGGCTGCAAAGTCTGGATCTCCCGCAACGACAAAGCCCTGGAAGAAAAGGCGGAACGCCGTCCCAGTAAGCCGGCCCGTCCCCGCGGCCCCAGAGCCCCCCGCGCTGAGAAAGCCAAATAACTGAAGCAATTCAAAGGAAGATAGAAAATGGCGTTACAACCGAAAAGAGTTAAGTTCAGAAAGCAGCAGCGCATGTCGCGCGCCGGGCTCGCCAAGGGCGGCACGGAAGTCGCTTTCGGCGAATACGGCCTCCAGGCCCTGGACAGGGGCTGGGTCACTGCCATCCAGATCGAGGCCGCCCGTGTCGCTATCACCCGTCACATGAAGAGACGCGGCAAAGTTTGGATCCGTTCCTTCCCCGACAAACCCTACAGCAAGAAGCCGGCCGAGACCCGTCAGGGCAAAGGCAAAGGCGCCACTGAAGGCTGGGTCGCCGTGATCCGTCCCGGGAAAGTCATGTTCGAAATAGAAGGCGTTACAGAGGCCGTCGCGAAAGAGGCTCTTTGCCTGGCTGCCGCGAAACTCTCTATCCGCACGCGTTTTGTCGCGAGACATATAATCTAAGCTAACGGAAATTTGAAGAATGAAGAAGGCATCTGAAATTCGCAATCTGGAAGTGGACCAGCTGGAGAAAGAACTCGCCCGTCTGCAAAGAGAGAGTTTTGATCTTCGCAACAAGAAGGCCATCAAACAGCTGACGACCACGCATGAATTGAAGCAGAACCGCCGCACCATCGCGCAGGTTCGCACGATCATCACAGAAAAGAACAAAAAGTCGCAGTAAGGCGGCAATAGGAATTGGGTCACATGGAAAACAAAATTGACAGCAGCAGAAAGATCCGCCAGGGCGTGGTCATAAGCGATAAGGGCGACAAGTCCCTCGTGGTGCGTGTCGAACGCCGTGCTCCGCACGTTTTGTACAGCAAAATGGTGCGTCTGGTCAAGAAATACTACGTTCACGATGAAAAGAACGAAGCCCGCTTAGGCGACACCGTCAAGATCGAAGAGTGCCGCCCCATCAGCAAAACCAAACGTTGGCGTCTCCTGGAGATCGTCGAGCGCGCCACCCTTAACGCCGGCGAGCAGCAGTAAGGAGTAACAATATGATTCAGCAACAAACCAGATTGGTAGTCGCCGACAACACAGGCGCCCGCGAAGTCATGTGCATCCGGGTCCTCGGCGGAACTAAGCGTCACTATGCTCAGGTGGGCGACATCATCGTCTGCTCCGTCAAGGCCGCCGACCCCAACAGCCCCGTCAAGAAGGGCGAAGTTGTGAAAGGCGTCATCGTCCGCACGAAAAACATCATCAAACGCAAAGACGGCTCTAAGCTTCGTTTCGACAACAACGCGCTCGTGATCCTCGCCAAGGACAAGGATCCCAAGGGCACCCGTATCTTCGGGCCCGTGGCCAGGGAACTGCGCGAGAAGAAGTTCACGAAGATCGTCTCTTTAGCCCCGGAAGTTGTGTAAGGAAGGTAATTTTATGGGTATCAAAAAAGGTGACATCGTCAAAGTTATCTCCGGCAACGGCAAAGGCAAGGAAGGAAAAGTCCTCAGCGTCAAGAATGCCGGCTGTGAAAACTGCACCGTGAAGGTGGAGGGCGTCAAGCTCCAGAAGCGCCACGTCAAGGCCCGCAGCGAAGCCCAGAAGGGCGGCATCGTCGACAAAGAGGCCCCCATCCACATCTCCAACGTGAAGCTGGTGAGCTCCGCCGCCAACGAATAAAGCAAGGTAAGCATAAAGGATTAGATAAAATGTGCGCAAAAGCTAAGAAAGAAGCTCCGGAAGCCAAGGCCGCGGCCCCTGCCGAAAAAGTGACGCCCCGCTTCATGGCGCTCTACAACGACGAGATCAAAGCCAAGCTCTTTAAGGATCTCAAGAAGACCAACGTCCACCTCGTCCCGAAACTTGTTAAGATCGTGGTGAGCATGGGCGTCGGCATCGCCACCGAGGACGCGGCCCACGTTCAGAACGCCGCCGCCGACCTGGCCATCATCACCGGCCAGAAGCCTATCATCACCAAAGCCACGAAGTCCGTCTCCAACTTCAAGTTGAGAGAGGGCAACCAGGTGGGCTGCAAAGTCACCCTGCGCGGCGCCCGCATGTACGAGTTCCTGGAAAGGCTCATCTGCATCGCGCTGCCCCGCATCCGTGACTTCCGCGGCATCTCCGCCAAGGGCTTCGACGGCAACGGCAACTTCTCCTTCGGTCTCAACGACCAGCTGGTCTTCCCCGAGATCAACCCGGACAAAGTGAAGCGCCAGCAGGGCATGAACATCACCTTCGTCACCAGCACGAATTCCGACGCCGACTGCAAAGCCATGCTCGTCGAATTCGGTATGCCTTTCGTCAAATCTAACGCTAAATAAAGGTTCTCAAAGTGGCAAAAACATCATTGATACAGAAGCAGAAAAGAACCCCGAAGTTCAGCTGCAGAGGCTACAACCGTTGTCAGCGCTGCGGCCGCCGCCGCGGCTATATGCGCAAGTTCCAACTTTGCCGTATTTGTTTCCGCGAATTGGCGGGCAACGGCGCCATCCCCGGCGTGGTGAAGTCCAGCTGGTGATCGCGTTCCTTTTTTGAAATCAAGATAATTCAATATATCAGGAGTTTTTTATATGGCTATGTCAGACCCGATCGGCGATCTTCTTGCCCGCATTAGAAACGCGTGCATGGCTAAGCATCGCACCGTCGACGTCCCTTCTTCCAAGCTCAAAAGCAGCATTTTGGAAGTTCTGAAGGCGGAAGGCTTCATCAGCGGTTACCAGCCGGTGGAGGGCGCTCCCATCCCCACCACCAGAGTTTATATCCGCTATTTCCGTCGTGAACCGGTCATTCAGCACATCAAACGCGTCAGCAAGCCCGGTTTGCGCCGGTACGCCAACGCTTCCGAAATGAAGCTTGTGCGCGGGGGCTTGGGCCTTTTGATCGTCTCCACCCCGGAAGGTGTTATAACCAGCAATGAAGCCCGCAAACGCAATGTCGGCGGCGAGCTTTTGGTTGAGATCTGGTAATTAAAGCGGAATACCGCGAAACCCAATAGATAAAAGAAAATGTCACGAATCGGAAAGAAAACTATTACGGTGCCCCAGGGCGTGACCGTTACGGCGGAGACCGGCAAAGTCACCGTCAAGGGTCAGAAAGGGGAAACGAGCCTTGCCATCCCGCAGGGCATCACCGTGACCGTGGACGACTCTAAAGTGAGCGTCGCCCGGGAAGGCGAAGAACGCCATCTCTGTGAAATGCACGGCACCATCCGCGCCACCATCGTCAATATGATCGCCGGCGTCAAAGACGGCTATCAGAAAGGACTGGAAATGGTCGGCGTCGGCTACCGCGCTGAAGTTAAGGCCAACAAGCTTTATCTCTACATCGGCTGGACCAAGCCCGCCGAAGTCGAGATCCCCAAAGGCATCACCTGCGCCGTTGATCAGAACACCAAGATCAGCGTCTCCGGCATCTCCCTGGACCAGGTCGGCGTATTGGCCGCCAAGATCCGCAGCATCTGCCCGCCCGAACCCTACGGCGGCAAGGGCATCCGTTATGCCGGTGAGAACGTTCGCCACAAAGCCGGCAAGTCTGTTGCTGGCAAATAAGAGTTGAGAGGATTAATGTTATGAAATACACAGAAAAACGCAAAGATCTTACTCCGCGTAAAAGACGTCATCGCAGCATGCGCCAGAAAGTCGTGGGCACCCAGGAACGTCCCCGTCTGCATGTGAATTGCACTCTGCGCTACATATACGCCCAGGTCATCGACGATTCCGAGGGCAAAGTTTTGGCCAGCGCCACCAGCGCCGGCAAGAACTACACCGCCGAAGGCAGCCGCTCCAACATCGCCGCCGCCAAAGAAGTCGGCAAGATGGTGGCCGAGGCCGCCAAAGCCAAAAACATCACCGCGGTGGTCTTCGACCGCGGCGGGTTCAAGTATCACGGTAAGGTCAAAGCTCTGGCTGACGCCGCCCGTGAAGCCGGTTTGCAATTTTAAGTCAATTTACGAGGAGTACTTTAAGTGGCAAGATTCAGAGAAGAGAAGTCCGCGGATGCGTTCGAGATTGAGAACGTCATTAAGGTCAACCGCACTTCCAAGACCGTAAAAGGCGGTCGCCGCAACAGTTTCAGCGCCCTGGTCGTCGTTGGCGACGGCAAAGGCCATGTCGGTCTGGGATTCGGCAAAGCCAATGAGACCACCGACGCCATCAGCAAAGCTTACAATGACGGCCGTAAGAATATCGTGGAGATCAAGCTCTACAATACGACCATCCCCTTTGCCGCCACTGGCAAATTCAAAGCCGGCAAAGTCTTCCTTAAGCCCGCCACCACCGGTACCGGCGTCATCGCCGGCGGCGCGGTCCGTGCGGTCCTTGAGGCGGTCGGAGTTAAAGATATCCTGAGCAAATCCATGGGCTCCAACAACCCCATCAACATGGCGAAGGCCACCCTCACGGCCCTCCAGATGATGACCAGGATGGACGATGTTTTGGCCCGTCGTGGTTTGCGCGGTAAGAATAAGGAAAATGAGGCTCCGGAAACCCCGGCTGCCGAATAAGGAAATAGACTATGCAGATCAACGATTTAAAAGCTTTTCCGGGCGCCAAGCGCACGAATAAGAGAAGAGGCCAGGGCCAGGGTACCGGCAACGGCAAGACCGCCGGCCGCGGCAGCAAAGGTCAGAAAGCCCGTTCCGGCGGCGGCGTCCGCATCGGTTTCGAAGGCGGCCAGACCCCCATTTACCGCAGACTTCCCCGCAGGGGCTTCAACAACGCCAACTTCACCGTTTCCTACGAAGTGGTCAACGTGAGCGACCTGAGCAGATTCCCGGCCGGCTCCACCGTGACCATTCAGGAACTCATCGCTGTCGGCATCCTTCCCAAGAAGACCACCCGTTTCAAAGTTTTGGCCAAAGGCGAACTCGACGTCGCCGTCAAGGTCGTCGCCGACAAGTGGAGCCCCGCCGCGGAAGAGAAGATCAAAGCGGCCGGCGGTTCAATCTCCAACGGCGAACAGAAGTAATTTATTCCCACAAGCACTTAAAGGATCAAAATGTGGAAAGCGCTTAGTAACATGTTCAGCATCAAAGAGCTCAGAGAGAGGATCATCTTTACTCTTCTGATGCTTGGCGTCTACCGTCTGGCAGGCAGCATTTGGGCCCCGGGCATCGACATATCCAAAGTTAACGATATGTTCACCGGCCTGAACAGGAACCTGTTCGACATGATGGACATGTTTACCGGCGGCGGACTCGGCAACATGACCATCATGGCTCTTGGTGTTATGCCTAACATCTCCGCCTCCATTATCATCCAATTGGCCGCCAGCGTGGTTCCCTCCTTGGAGCGTCTCTCCAGGGAAGGCGAAGCCGGCCGCCGCAAAATAAACCAGTACACCCGTTACCTGACGGTCATCATCTGCGTTGTCCAGGGCGCCATTCTTGCCCGCTCCCTCTGCCATAACGGCGTCAACCTGATGTCTCCCGTCCTTTTCGTTCCTCTTTTCATCATCTGCCTTACCGCCGGCACCACCTTCCTTATGTGGCTCGGCGAGCAGATCACCCAGAGGGGCGTCGGCAACGGCATTTCCCTTATCATCACCGCCGGTATTTTGTGCCGCATGCCTTACGCTTTCAAGCGCCTTTGGCAGCTGCACTTTGCCCCCGGTTCCGATAACAGCATGGTCATCGGCATCCTGATGATCGTCCTGTTCGTGGCTGTGGTCTATTCCGTCATCCTGGTCATCCAGGGACAGCGCCGCATCCCCGTCCAGTACGCCCGCCGCGTCGCCGGCGGCGGCAAGACGGTCCCGGCCCACACCTCCTACATTCCTCTGCGCCTGAACCAGGCCAACGTGATCCCCATCATCTTCGCGGGCGCTCTCATGATCATCCCGCAGATGCTGCCCCAGATCATTCCGGCCGACTGGTACACCCTGAGGAACATCGCGAACCAGTTCGCGGTCCAGAGCAACGCCGGATACCTGATCGTTTACGCCATTCTTGTCATCTTCTTCACGTATTTCTACACGGCCATTCAGTTCAACCCCGTGCAGATCGCCGATGATTTCAAGAAAAACGGCGCTTTCATTCCCGGCATCCGTCCTGGCAAGCCTACGGCTGATTTCCTGGAAGCCAGCATGTTCCGCATCACCACCGCGGGCGCCATCTTCCTGGCCATCATCGCCGTCGTCCCGGCCCTTATCACCGGAAGGCTGCATGTTGACTGGACCATCGCCAGCTTCATGGGCGGCACCGGTATCCTGATCGTGGTGGGCGTTGTCCTCGACACGATGCAGCAGATCGAAGCGCACCTTCTCATGCACCAGTACGACGGTTTCATGCAGAAGGGCCGCCTGAGAGGGAGATATTGATCCCATGCGCGTCGTCCTGTTAGGGCCTCCGGGAGCCGGCAAAGGCACTCACGCCGGCGTCGTGACCGAGACTTGCAAGATCCCGCATATCTCTACGGGAGATATGTTCAGGGCCGCCATCAAAAACGGCACCCCTGTGGGTCTGGAAGCCAAATCCTATATGGATAAGGGAGAATTGGTCCCTGACAGCGTGGTGTGCAAAATGGTGGAGGAGAGGATCAGCGGATCCGACTGCGCCAACGGTTTCCTTCTGGACGGGTTCCCCAGGACCATGGCCCAGGCCAAAGCCCTCGACGCGGCCCTCGCTGCCAAAGGGCAGAAAATAGATCTTGTTATTAACCTCATGTGCAGCGACGAAGTGGTTTTGAGCCGTCTGACCACCCGACGCGTCTGCCGCACCTGCGGACAAATATACAACGTCATCTCGAAGCCGCCCAAAGTTGAGGGCGTCTGCGACGTTGACGGCGGTGAAGTCTATCAGCGCAGTGACGACACTGTGGAGACCATCACCAACCGTTTGTCGGTCTATAAGGCCCAAACGGCAGAGCTCATTGACTACTACAGAGGCAACGGCGTCCTCAAAGACGTCAAAGCCGACGTAAACAAAGACGAAACGGCGTCAGCCATAAGATCTTTGCTTTAATGTCGCCGATCATCATCAAGACCGAGGAAGAGATCTCCGCGATGCGCGCTTCCGGCGCCATCACCGGCGAGCTTCTTCGCCTTATTGCTGATTGGATCGTTCCCGGGATAACAACGGCGGAGATAGACCGCCGGGCGGAGGATTTCATCCGTTCCCGCGGCGCGGTGCCCGCCTTCAAGGGACTTTACGGTTTCCCAGGAACCGTGTGCGCTTCCGTCAACGAGGAAGTGGTGCACGGGATCCCAGGGGAAAGAGTCCTCCTGGAGGGCGACATTGTGAGCATCGACACCGGCGCGATCTGGGGCGGCTATTTCAGCGACGCAGCCAGGACGTACCCGGTGGGCAGCGTCAAGCCTGAGGTTCAGAAGCTCGTGGAGGAGACGGAAAAGTCCTTTGAAGCGGGCGTGAAGCTCATCAAGGCCGGCGTAAGACTCGGCGACGTTTCCCACGCCATCCAGACCCATGCGGAAAAGTTCGGCTTCGGAGTGGTCAGGGAATACGTCGGGCACGGCGTCGGCAGAAAGCTGCACGAGCCTCCTGACATCCCGAACTTCGGGAAGAAGGGGACGGGCCCCGTTCTGCAAGCCGGAATGACGCTGGCCATCGAGCCCATGATCGCCCTGGGAAAACCGGGCGTCAGGGTCTTGAAGGACGGCTGGACGGCGGTGACCAGGGACGGACTTCCCTGCGCTCACCACGAAAACACAGTTCTCGTAACTGTAAACGGATCTGAAATATTAACTAAAGCAAAATAAAGGAAAAACACTATGAAAGTGCGTTCTTCAGTAAAACTGATATGCGAAAAATGCCGCATCGTCCGGAGAAACCGGGTCATTCGCGTTATCTGTACCAACCCGCGCCACAAACAGCGCCAGGGCTAACTCATATTAAGAAAGATTAGAGGAGCTTAAAAATTATGCCTCGTATCGTAGGAGTAGACATTCCTAATCAAAAGCGGATCGAAGCCGCGTTGCAGTACATCTATGGCGTAGGCCCGCTCACCGCGAAGCAGGTCCTGGCGGAAGCCAACGTGGATCCGAACAAGAGAGCGCACGAACTCGTCAGCGAAGAGATCCAGCGCATCACCGAAAGGCTTCAGACCAGGCTCATCGAGGGCGATCTTCGCCGCGAAGTGCAGCAGAACATCAAGCGCTTGGTAGCCATCAACTGCTACCGCGGTCAGCGTCATCGCAAGCACCTGCCGACCCGCGGACAGCGCACTCGCACCAACGCCCGCACTTGCAAGGGTCCCAAGCGTATGATCAGCAGCAGCGGCGGCGGAGCCGCTAAGAAATAAGAAATAAACTCAGGAGTAATATCTTAAATGGCTACAACAAGACGCAAAGGCGCGCGGAAAGTCAGTAAGAACATCCCGCAGGGCATTGCCTACATCAAAGCCTCTTTTAACAACACCATCGTCTCCGTGGCGGATCGTCGCGGCAACGTGATTTCCTGGTGCTCAGCCGGTAAACTCAAATACACCGGCCCCCGTAAATCAACCGCCTTCGTGGCGGCCAGGATCGTCCAGGAAGCTGCCGCCGTCGCCATGCAGAACGGCATGCGAGAAGTGGAAGTCAGAGTCAGCGGACCGGGCGCCGGACGCGAAGCCGCCGTGCGCGCTTTCGAGACCGCCGGCATGACCGTCACCTCCATCAGCGACACCACCCCCGTGCCCCACAACGGTTGCCGCCCCCGCAAGCGCCGCCGCGTGTAATCGTTGATTTTCGCTTAGATCTTCACCTGAATTTAGAGGGGTATTCCCATGAATTTACTGAATTTTGAAATGCCCAAAGGTATCGTGGTCGACAAAAAGACCCTGACCAAAACTTACGCCCGCATGGATATCCGTCCGCTGGAACGCGGATGGGGCCACACCCTGGGCAACGCCCTTCGCCGCGTTATTCTCTCCTCTCTGGAAGGAGCAGCGATCACCACTGTCAAAATCGACGGCGTTACCCATGAGTTCTCCACTGTGCAGGGCGTTTACGAGGATGTCACCCACATCATCCTCAATCTGAAAAAGGTCCTTTTCAAGGTCACGACCAAGAAGCCTTTCAAATGCACGCTGGATGCCAGCGGCAAAGGCGACGTGACGGCCAAAAAGATCAAAGTTCCCGCTGGCGTCGAGATCCTCAACCCTGATTGGTACATCTGCAATCTTGACTCCAACGGCAAGATCAAGATCGAGATGACCGTCGAGGTCGGCCGCGGTTATCGTCCGGCCGAAAAGAACAAAAACGACGACCAGCCCGTGGGCGTCATCCCCATCGACTCCCTCTTCTCTCCCATTGAGAAAGTCAAATACTCCGTGGAATCCGCCCGCGTCGGCAACCAGACCGACTTTGACGGCCTTGTTTTGGAAGTTTGGACCGATGGAAGAGTCGAGCCCGTGCAGGCCACCGTGCAGGCTGCCGATCTTCTCAACGAGCATGTCACCATCTTCGCCAAGGCCGCCGATCCTCAGTACCTGAAGGAAGCGGAGCCCGAGGAAGAAGGCGAAGAGCCTGTTGAAGAAACCTACGAGGACGAGGACGTCGACGATGACAAGCTCGCT
This sequence comes from bacterium, assembly GCA_017649705.1. GTDB lineage: Bacteria > Auribacterota > UBA3054 > UBA3054 > UBA3054 > UBA3054. Next base: position 2,339 of record JAGCGH010000009.1, on the reverse strand, counting down.
CCCAGCGAGGTGTCCACCCGCACTGCCGAAGCCCTGAAGAAGAGCGGCATCACCAGCTTTACCCAGCTGGCTGAAAAGACCGAAGAAGAAGTCAAGAGGATCAAAGGCATAGGCGAAAGCTCTTTTGACGAACTCAAAGCCGCCCTGAAGATTAGGGGACTGAGCTTCACCAGCGAGGACGAAGTCATCGCTCAGGTCGTGAAAAAAGGCAGCAAGAAATAAAAGCAAGAGAAAATAAAATAGAAGGAATATATTTATGCGTCATCAGAAGAAAACTGACAAACTCGGTCGTAAGTCTGACCATCGCGCCGCGCTGATGTCCAACGTGGTCGCCTCCCTCATAGACAATGACCGCATCTCAACCACCCTGCGCATTGCCCGTTCCGCCAGACGTTACGCCGACCGTATGGTGACCCTGGCCAAGAAGGGCACGCTTCATCACCGTCGTCTGGCCATCGCCTTCCTGCGTCCCTCCGGTGAGGATCGCAAAGAGACCGTCCAGCGCCTCTTCGACGTTCTGGGCCCCCGCTTCGCCACTCGTCAGGGCGGCTACACCCGCATCCTGAAGACCGGCACCCGCCGCGGCGACAACGCCCCCACCTGCATCCTGGAATTCGTGGACGCCGAAGTGAAAGCCAAAGCCTCCGCCACCAAGAAGGAAGAGGAAGTGAAGGTCGAAGCCAACGTCAGCGGCGAACTGCAGTCCCAGGCCCCGGAAACCACCGAAGCCAAAGCTGAATAAGCAATTAATTAGGAGAACATAAATGTACGCTATCATTGAAACCGGCGGAAAGCAGTTCCGCGTGGAAGAAGGCATGAAGGTCCAGATCCCCGAGTTGGAGGTCGAGTCCGGCGCCGAAGTTACCTTTGACAAAGTTCTTTTGACCGCTGACGGCGATGCCATCAGAGTCGGCCGTCCCACCGTGGAAGGCGCCAGCGTCAAAGGCGTTTCCCTTGGCGAAGTCAAGGGCGAAAAGCTGCTCATCATGAAAAAGAAACGTCGCAAAGATTATATGCGCAAAACCGGTCATCGTCAGAGCTACACTCTCGTCGAGATCAAATCCGTTCTGGGATAAGGAGAATAAGATATGGCACATAAGAAAGGTCTTGGCAGTTCTAAGAACGGTAGAGAAAGCAACGCCCAGCGTCTGGGCACCAAGTGCTACGGCGGCCAGCTGGTCACCAGCGGCTCCATCATCGTCCGTCAGCGCGGCACCAAAATCAAACCGGGCGTCAATGTCCTGCGCGCCAAAGACGACAGTCTTTTCTGCGTCGTTGACGGCATCGTCGTTTTCGAAAATAAGCGTGACGGGAAGCACGTCAGCGTCAAACCCGTCGAACAAAATTAACATAAATTTTTAGGAGAATCTTATGCCGTTAGTTCCGATGCGTATCCTGCTCGACCATGCCGCCGAAAACGGTTATGGCGTAGCCGCCCTGAATGTCAACAACATGGAACAGATCCAGGCCATCATGGAAGCTGCCCGCGAGACCGAGAGCCCGGTCATCATCCAGGCCTCCCGCGGCGCCCGCAGCTATTCCCAGGACGCTTATCTGCGTCACCTGATGCTGGCCGCTGTCGAGCTCTACCCCGAGATCCCCGTCTGCATGCACCAGGATCACGGCAACAGCCCCGCCACCTGCTTCTCCGCCATCCGCCAGAGCTTCACGTCCGTCATGATGGACGGCTCCCTCTCCGCCGATGGCAAGACTCCCTCCACCTTCGAGTACAACGTTGAAGTTACCAAGAAGGTCGTGGAAGTCGCCCATATGCTGGGCGTCTCCGTGGAAGGCGAGATCGGCTGCTTGGGCGGCATCGAAGACGGCCACGGCGCGGGTCTTTCCGAAGACCAGCTGAAACTCCACCTCACCGACCCTGATCAGGCTGTGGAATTCGTGAAGCAGACCGGCGTCGACGCCCTCGCGGTTGCCATCGGCACCAGCCACGGCGCTTACAAGTTCACCAAGAAGCCCACCGGCGACGTGCTCTCCATGACCACCATCGAGACCATCCACAAGAAGCTCCCCAACACCCACCTGGTCATGCACGGCTCCAGTAGCGTTCCTCAGGAACTGCAGGACATCATCAACCAGTACGGCGGCGCTCTTAAGCCGACCTTCGGCGTTCCCGTCGAAGAGATCCAGCGCGGCATCAAGCACGGCGTCAGAAAGATCAACGTCGACACCGACAACCGTCTGGCCATCACCGGCGCCATCAGGAAAGTCTTCGTGGAAAATCCGGAGAAGTTCGACCCCCGCGACTACCTGAAACCGGCCCGCAACGCCATGAAAGAAGTCTGCAAACAGCGCATGATCCAGTTCGGCCAGGCTGGCTGGGC
>JAGCGH010000091.1 GCA_017649705.1 bacterium | reverse complement strand
TACAGCGAAGCGCTGAAAGGAATAGGCAACATCTCCGGCGGCGAAGGCGAGGACGAGGCGCCCATCATCCGTTTCGTCTCGGCCATCATCACCCAGGCCTACCGCATGCGCGCTTCCGATATTCACATTGAGCCTCTGGAAAAACGCATCCGTATCCGCTACCGCATCGACGGCGTTTTGAAAGAGATGGAATCGCCTCCCAAGAGACTGCAGGGCCCCATCATGTCCAGGTTGAAAATTATGTCCGGCATGAACATGGCTGAGCGCAGGATCCCTCAGGACGGCCGTATCAAATTCAAAGTCGACAAGGTGGTCCTTGACCTGCGTGTCTCCAACCTCCCCGGCACCCACGGCGAATCGGTGGTCATGCGTATTCTGGACAAATCCTCCCTGATGCTCGGTCTTAGTGAACTGGGCTTCCTGGATGAGGACGAGAACACCTTCCGTCATCTGATCTCTATGCCTAACGGCGTGCTTCTGGTCACAGGCCCCACCGGTTCCGGCAAGACCACCACTCTTTACGGCTGCTTGAACTTCCTCAACAAACCGGACGTCAAGCTGATCACCGTGGAAGACCCCGTGGAGTACATGCTGGGCGGCATCAACCAGGTCCAGGTGAACGACGAGATCAACTTCACGTTCAGCCACGCGCTTCGTTCCATTCTGCGTCAGGCCCCGAACATCATCATGGTGGGCGAGATCCGAGACAGAGTGACGGCTGAGATCGCGACCCAGGCGTCCCTGACCGGACACCTTGTCTTCTCGACTCTTCACACAAACGACGCGCCTTCCGCCATCACCCGTCTTATTGACATGGGCGTGAAACCCTTCCTTGTGGCCACCTCCGTCATCGGCGTCATGGCCCAGCGTCTCGCCCGTACCGTCTGCAAGAACTGCGCCTGCGAATACACTCCCGATCCCCAGGTCTGCAAAGTGATGCATTTGAGCGACGAATACATCAAGAGTCACAAATGGATCCACGGCGCCGGCTGCGAAGTCTGCAACGGCACCGGTTACAAAGGACGTAAAGGCCTCTTCGAGATCATGGTGGTCACGGACTCCATCCGCCGTTTGGTCTACGAGTGCGTGCCGGCCAACGACATCCGCGCCGAAGCCAGGAAAAACGGCATGGCCACGCTGCGCGAGGACGGTCTTAAGAAAGCCGAACGCGGCATAACCACGCTGGAGGAAGTCCTGCGTATAACCGCGGTCGACGAGGCCTAATTAGGAGATCAACTTATGGCATTTGATATTGAAACTTTAGGTCAGGCTTTGATAGATTCCGGCACCGCGACTCAGGAGCAGATCGCGGAGGCGACTCAGGAAGCGACCGCCAACGGCGTTCCCATCGAGGTCGTGCTTGCCCAGAAGAACATCGCCACCGCGGAACAGATCCACGAGGCGGTCAGCATGGCTTACGGCATGCCCTTCGTCACCTTGGATTACAAGCACATTCCCGAGGATGTCTTAGACCTTATCACGCCCTCCAGCGCGGAACTTTACCGCGCCATACCTTATAAACGCGAGGAAAACGGATCCGTGTGCGTCGCCATGGCGGACCTGGAAAACCTTTCCGCCGTCGACACCCTGCGCTACAACCTGGGCGTGGACGTTACCCCCGCCCTGACCACCGACGACCAGATCGAAGCGGTCCTGGAAGGCTACTATAGAAAGAAAGCCGAATCCCTGGACGAACTGATCAACGACCTGGCGTCCCTGAGGCCCGAGGAACTGGCGGAAGACGAAAACTCCGCCCAGAGCCAGAGCGGCCCTGTGGTCAAGCTGCTTGAGCTTATCCTGGTCCAGGCGGTGAAAGACGGCGCCTCCGACGTGCACTTCGAACCTTTCGAAGACGTCTTCAAGATCCGCTACCGCGTGGACGGCTCCCTGTACGAACTGGTCCCGCCGCCCAAATCCCTGGCCCCGGCGCTGGCTTCCCGTATCAAAGTTATGGCAGGTCTTAAGATCGCTGAAAGACGTCTTCCCCAGGACGGACGTATCACGGCCCGCATCGCCGGCCGCCAGATCGACCTGCGCGTCTCCACGCTTCCCACCATGTTCGGCGAATCCGTCGTGGTGCGAATTCTGGACCGCGAAGCGGTGAAACTTGACCTGCACAACCTCGGTCTTGAGGAAGACGTGCGCGAGAAACTCACCGAGATCGTCTTGAGGCCGAACGGCATCGTTCTGGTGACCGGGCCTACCGGCTGCGGCAAGACCACCACGCTTTACGCCTGCTTGGCCAGGATCAACGACATCGAATCTAAAGTTATTACCACGGAAGACCCGGTGGAATACGACGTGGAAGGCGTAGTCCAGGTGCCTATCAACGAAGCGGTCGGCCTTACTTACGCCAGATCCCTTCGTTCCATCCTGCGCCAGGACCCCGACCGAATCATGGTGGGAGAGATCCGCGACTTGGAGACCACCCAGATCGCCATTCAGGCGTCCCTGACCGGCCACTTGGTGCTTTCCACGCTGCACACCAACGACGCGCCGACCACCATCACGCGTCTTATCGATATGGGCACCGAGCCCTTCCTTATCGGCTCCACCCTGCAGTGCGTCGTGGCCCAGCGTCTTATCAGGAAGATCTGCCCGTTCTGCAAGCAGGAATACAAGCCGACGCCGGAAGAGCTGAAGAGGCTCGACCCACAGCATCCCGACGCCTACGGCGACGTCACTTTCTACCACGGCACCGGCTGCCCGCACTGCAACAACTCGGGTTACCGCGGCCGTACCGGCATCTATGAGATGCTGGAAATCAACGACGAACTGCGCGACATGATCAACGACCGCGCGCCGGCCACCGCTCTGCGCGATAAGGCCCGCGAGCACGGCATGAGATCGCTGCGCGAGGACGGCATACTGAAGATCAAGCGCGGCATCACGACAATTTCCGAAGTCTGCCGCAGCACCATCGCCCACGGTTAAAAAGTAAATTACAACTAATATTGATTTCATAAATCGGAGGAAATCATGAGCACTGCTCCAAAAAAGAAAAGTAAATTCGGCGACATCCGCATCGGCGGCCTGAAGAAGGCCACTGTGGCTGACATCGCTCTGTTTACGCGCCAGCTGGCCACCCTGCTGGACGCCGGCCTTCCGCTGGTCAGAAGTATCAGACTGCTTCAACAGCAGCAGCCTCCCGGAACCCAGCTGGGCTCCGTTTTGAAAGAGGTGGTCGCCGGCGTGGAAAGCGGCAAGACCTTCTCGGATTCGCTGTCCAAATTCCCCAAGGTCTTCGACGCCCTCTTTGTCAACATGGTGAGAGCCGGCGAAGCCGGCGGCGTCATCGAGACCGTCTTGAACCGTCTGGCGGACTTCAGCGAAAAGAGCGAAAAGCTGAAAAAGCGCGTGAAGGGCGCCATGACCTATCCTATCGTCATTTTGACCATCGCTTTGCTGGTCTGCGTGCTCTTGCTGGTCTTCGTTATTCCTAAATTCCAGGGCATGTTCGAACAGCAGGGCAACAAAATGCCTTGGATCACCCAGACCCTTATCGACCTCTCCCACGGCGTGGTGAGCATCTTCACCAGCCCGGTCAAGCTGATTATCGCCGCGGCGGTCATCTTCGTCCTCGTGACGCTCTGGAAAGCCATCAAGCGTTCCAAAGCCGGAGCCTACATGATCGACCGCTTCCTTATTTCGGCGCCCGTATTCGGCACCCTTATAAGAAAGTCCATCATCGCCCGCTTCACCCGTACTTTGGGCACGCTTCTCAACGCCGGCGTTCCTATTCTGCAGGCTCTTGACATCGTGAAAGACGCCGTAGGCAACCTGGTGGTGGCCAAAGTCATCAACAACGTGCACGCCTCCATCAAGGAGGGCGGATCCGTCACCGAGCCTCTGGCCGATTCCGGCATCTTCGACGGCATGGTGACCGGCATGTTGTCCGTCGGTGAAGAAACCGGCACCATGGCCCCCATGCTGCTCCGTATCGCTGACACCTACGACGACGACGTGGACTCCGCGGTGGACAGCCTGTCCTCCATCATCGAGCCGTTGCTGATCGTCTTCCTGGCCTTGATCGTCGGTACCATCGTTATCGCGATGTTCCTGCCGATGACTGCCATGTTGAAAGGCGTCGGCGGCGTTTAATCACCATCCGGTCAAAAGCAAAGCGGCCGCCTTTCCAGGCGGTCGCTTTTTTTAGAAAAGGAGCGAAATGTCCAAGATCAAAATGACGACCCCCCTGGTGGAGATGGACGGCGACGAGATGACCAGAGTGATCTGGAAGCTCATCAAAGACATCCTCATCCTGCCTTACGTTGAACTGAAAACGGAATATTACGACCTGGGATTGGAGAACAGGGAGAAGACCAGGGACGAGGTGACCGTCGCCGCCGCCATGGCCAACAAGAAATACGGCGTGGCTGTGAAGTGCGCCACCATAACGCCCAACGCCGCCAGGGTGGAGGAATACAATCTCACGGAGATGTGGAAGTCGCCCAACGGCACCATCAGGGCCATCTTGGACGGCACGGTCTTCAGGATGCCGATACTGGTGAAGGGCGTCGTCCCTTACATCCCGAGTTGGAAGAAGCCCATAACCATCGCGCGCCACGCCTACGGCGACATCTACAAGAACAGCGAGATGATCACGGAAGAAGGGGACAAGGCCGAGCTGGTGGTGACCGGGAAAGACGGCAAAGAAAGAAGGCAGCTAATCCAGAAGTTCGACGGCCCGGGCATCATCCAGGGCGTTCACAACACCGACCGCTCCATAAGGAATTTCGCCAAGACCTGCTTTAATTTCGCCCTGGAAAAAGGGGAGGACCTCTGGTTCGCCGCCAAGGACACCATCTCCAAAAAGTACGACCACCGCTTCAAGGACATCTTCAGCGAGATCTTTGAGGAGGAGGGCTACAAGGAGAAGTTCGCCTCGCGCGGCATCGAGTATTTCTACACCCTGATAGACGACGCGGTGGCCCGCACCGTGCGCTCCGAGGGCGGCTACATCTGGGCCTGCAAAAATTACGACGGAGACGTTTTCTCCGATTTCATCGCCACGGCTTTCGGGAGCCTTGCCATGATGACCTCTGTCCTGGTCTCCCCGGAGGGCTTTTACGAGTACGAGGCGGCCCACGGCACGGTCCAGCGCCATTATTACCGCCATCTCAAAGGCGAGGAGACTTCCACCAACTCCGTGGCCACCATCTTCGCCTGGAGCGGGGCCTTGAGGAAGAGGGGAGAGCTGGACCGCAACGCGGATCTGGTATCTTTCGCCGAAAAACTCGAATCTGCCACCATACGAACCATAGAAAGCGGAAGGATGACCAAGGATCTCTGCCTCGTCTCCACCCTGAAGGAAAAGACGCCCCTCAACACCGAGGAATTCCTTTACGCCGTGAAGGAAGGGCTCTGAAACAGAGACGGGCGGGCCCTTTAAAAAAGCGGGAGGGGGACCTCCTTGACTTTAAAAAGCCCGTTTGATAACATAATTGAACCTAATTTGGGAAGCAAACATGCGATTTATCGTAGTACTTTTAGTCCTGACCATACTAGGTATCTTCGCTATCCTTTCTTTCCAGCCCGTCAGTTTGGAGCTGAAGGAGCTGCAGAAAAAGGAGCAGCAGAAGACCGAAGAGGCCAACGCTTTGAGAAAAGAGAACGAAGAGCTGAAAAAGGAACTGCATCTTTTGAAGCACAACAAATTCTATCTCGAAAAGTTCGCCAGGGAAAACTTCGGGTTAAGCAAAACGAACGAATTGATCTTTAAATTCGAATAAGCGTGATCGCGGGGTAGAGCAGTCCGGTAGCTCGTCAGGCTCATAACCTGAAGGTCGCAGGTTCAAGTCCTGCCCCCGCCACCAAATATTTCGGCGGAGTAGCTCAGTTGGTCAGAGCAGCGGAATCATAATCCGCGTGTCGTGGGTTCGACTCCCTCCTCCGCTACCACCTTTAAAAAGCGGTCCTTCGGGCCGCTTTTTTCTTTTCTCTTTTTTCCCCGGCGCGGGAGTCGATCCATCCCTTCTCTTCCCTTGACTATATGCGCTTATTTCCATAAAATAATAATAATAATTAAATATGGTAATTCACACTTCAGCAACATGCTGCGCGGCGAGAGGACCGCGGAAAAACTCTCCCGGCTCTACTCGCTCCTGAAAAACGACGACAAGCTGGCCATTTTGATGTACGGCGAGCCCGATCCGGACTCGCTTTCCTCGGCCTGGGCGCTCATGGAGCTTCTGAAAGGCCGCCTGGGGGAGTGCGTCATCATATCCCTCGAGCACATAAAGCGGCAGCAGAACCAGATCTTCGCCCGCAAGCTGAAGATCCCCTTCCAGATCCAGCACGAGGTGGAATGGGAAAAGTACACCAAGTTCGCCCTGGTGGACGCCCAGCCTGATTTTTTCAAGCCGCCGCTTCCCATTTCCTTCGACATAATCATCGACCATCATCCCAAGAAGGGCAATTATCCCTTCCGGTTTTCCGATATCAGGCCGCGCTACGGCTCGACCGCCACGATACTTCTGGAGTATCTCGTCACGGCGCAGCTTCCCCTGGGAAAGAAGCTGGCCACGGCTTTGTGCTACGGCCTCAGCACGGACACGGACGACCTTGTCAGGGGCGTGTCCCCCCAGGACGTGGCGGCCCTCGGCCTTCTGAAACCCAGGACGGACACGGCTTTGCTGCATTCCCTGGAACTGGCGGAGATACCCCGCTCCTACGTCCCTTATTTCACCGAGGCGCTGCAGCTGGTGCAGACCGGAGGCTTGTGCCCGGTCATCTGCTTTTCCAAGATACCCTCCCCGGACGTCTGCGTGCACATCGCGGATTTCCTCTCCCAGTTCACTTCCATGAAATGGGTGGCGGTGGGAGGCATGTGTGGGCCCACTCTGCACGTCGTCCTTAGGGAAAGCTCCATCGGAGCGGACGTGGGCAAGATAGCCAGGCTCAGGCTGTCCCATTTGGGCAGCGCCGGCGGCCACAAGGGCAAATCCAGGGCCGCCATCCCCAGGGAAACGGTCGAGGAGCTCTTGGGGAAAGAGCCCTCCAGCCTGGCTTTGACGGAGTGGCTCAGGACCATTCTGAGACAGAGCAAATCGAAAAGACAATAAAAGGCAAAAATAAATTAAGGAGAATTATGGCTAATCGCGGACTTATCGTCGTGGAATCGCCTTCCAAGATCAAGACCATCCATCAGATCGTAGGGAACAAGTACGTCATCAAAGCGACGGTGGGGCACATTATGGAAATGCCGAAATCCCGCCTGGGCGTGGACGTGGAGGAGGGGTTCAAAGTGACGCTGAAGCCCATCAAAGGCAAAAGCGGCATCATAAGCGACCTTAAAAAGGCCGCCCAGGAAGCCGGGGAAGTTTTCCTGGCCACCGACCCTGACAGGGAAGGGGAAGCGATAGCCGAGCACGTTTACGGCATTCTGCCCCACGGCAAAAGAATACACCGCATCATGTTCAACGCCATTACTCCCTCGGAGATCAACAACGCCCTGGGGAACCCGACCACCATCAATCTGAAGAGGGTGGACGCCCAGAAGGCCAGAAGGGCCATCGACCGCTTGATCGGATACCTGCTTTCCCCGGAGGCCTCCTTCTACATGGGCGAAAAGAATTTCTCCGTGGGCCGCGTGCAGAGCCCGGCAGTCGGTCTGATCGTGGAAAGGGAAAGGGAAATAGAGAATTTCAAGCCCACGCCCTACTGGCTCGTCAAGGCCGACTACGCCTCCAACGGGCAAGTTTTCACGGCCCAGCTGAAGCAGGGCCGGGTGGAGGACGAAGCGGAGGCGCAGAGAATTTATGAAAAGCTCAAAGCCGCTGAAAACAGCGTCGTCAGATCGGTTGAGAAGTCGGAAGTCTCCCGCAACCCCATGCCGCCCTTTATCACCTCCACTTTCCAAAGAGCGGCCTTCAGGGCTTACCATTTCAACCCCAAGATGGCCATGGAACTGGCCCAGGTCCTCTACCAGGGCGTGGAGATCAAGGGCCGCCAGGTGGCTTTGATCACCTACATGCGAACCGACTCCACCAGGATCTCCAAAGAGGGCATGGACATGGCCCAGAAGCAGATCGAACGCATGTACGGGGAGCAGTATTACCAGCGCCGCTTTTATAAGAGCTCAAAGGGCGCCCAGGACGCCCACGAGGCCATTCGCCCGGCGCATCCGGAGATCACTCCGGAATCCGTCAAGGAATATCTTACCGAGCCCTGCTACAAGATCTACAGCCTCATCTACAAGCGCTGGCTGGCCTCGCAGATGAAGCCGGCTGTCTATGACAAGACGAAGATCCTCATCGACTCCGACGGAGTGGAGATGGAAGCGGAGGGCAAGGTCCTGAAATTCGAAGGCTTTCTGAAGGCCTACGGCTACGACCTCAGCGAGGACGAAGGCGAGAGCGAAGACCCCCAGCTGCCGCCTCTCAAGGAAAACGACAGCCTGGAGATGAAGGAAGCCTATTGCGAGCGCAAAGAGACCCAGCCGCCTCCCCGCTACAACAGCGGCTCCCTGGTGGAGAAACTGGAGAAGCTGAATATCGGCCGCCCCTCCACCTACGCCACCATCGTGGACAAGATCCAGGAAAGGCAGTACGTGGAGGAACTCAAGCCCAAGCGGGAGTTCAAGCCCACGGAAAGGGGATTCAGGCTCTACGACTATCTGAAGGAAAAGCGGCCCCTGGTCATGAACTACGACTACACCGCGGACCTGGAAAAGGATCTGGACGAGATCGAGGAAGGGGAGAAGGATTACCAGACGGTGATGGAAAAACTCTTCACGCCGCTTAAGGAAGTCTATTCCAACCAATCCGGATTCGCGGTCAGCAAGCCAACCGCCAAGCAGCTCGACATGGCCGCCAGGCTGGCCGCCGCCTGCAAAAAGGAGATCCCGGAAAGCGCCCTGGCGAACGCCAAGGAACTGTCCAAGTGGATCGACGAGACCAAGGAAGCCGGCGGCTCGTCATTGGTCCTTCCTCCCAGCGAGAAGCAGCTCTCCTACGCCGAGAAATTATCCCAGGACACCGGGCTGCCCATAACCGAAGAAATGCGCCTTTCCGCCGAGAAGATCTCAAGCTTCATCGACACCGCCTCCAAAATTTTGGAACACAACCTGAAGATGGCCATGCGCCCCCTGAAGATCAAGTATGTGGCGGACGAGGAGCAGCACACCAAGGAATTCGGCGTCATCAACATCGTGGGCATCATCGACGAGAAGGACAAGAAGGCCGTGGGATTGAAGACCGGGGCCAGCCAGGTCACCTGGATCCCCAGGAGCCAGATCACGCTCATGGGCGACGACTCCATCACGCTGAAGAGCGAATGGGCGGTGGGCATGTTCATCGAAAAGAAGCCCCAGGCCTCCCGCTTCGGGAAAGGCAAAGGCTCCCAAAAAGCCGGGGCGAAGAAGACCGCGGCCGGAAAGGCCTCCGCTAAGAAAGGCAAAGCCGGATCGGAAGAAACCAAGAAAACTGCCAAGAAACCGGCCGCCAAAAAGCCCGCCGCAAAGAAAACGGCAGCCAAGAAGCCGGACAAATTAGATTAACAGATGACGGAAGAGAGAAAAATCAAAGCGGAGCGTTACGAAAGGATCAGAAATCTCTGCTTCCTTTCCGACCAGGCGCTTCTGGGGCTTTTCCTGCTCCTTTTTCTGTACGGCAGGAAGGCGTCGCTGGGATTGAGGCTCTGGCGCTGGACGGCGGAGCTTTGCAACTCTAATTTCTGGCTCTCCACTCTGCTTTTCACTTTTCTTTTCGAAGCGGCCTATGTGATCCTCACCCTCCCTTACGAGTATCTGAAGGACTACAGGGTCGAAATGAAGTTCGGCCTCACCAACCAGACCGCTTTCGGCTGGCTCAAGGATTTTTTCAAAAGTTCCGCGCTTTCCGTCGCCCTCGTCATGGCGGCTTTTCTTTTCTGCTACGCCGCCATGCGCTATTTCGGGGAGTGGTGGTTTATTTTCGCCGCCGCCGGCTGGATTGTTCTGCAGATCGTTTTGGGCATGCTTTTTCCGGTACTCATCCTGCCGCTTTTTTACAAGAGCGAGGAATTGAAGGAGCATCCCTGCAGAGAGGAGCTATTGAAGCTTATCGAAAGGGCGGGCCTCAAGATCACGGGCTTGTACAGGCTTGACATGTCGGAAAAGACCAAGAAGGCCAACGCCATGCTCTGCGGGCTGGGCGCCACCAGACGCATTATGCTGTCCGACGGGCTTCTGGAATATCTTCCCGAGGAGATCGTGGCGATCATGGCCCACGAGATCGGCCATTATAAGAAGCGCCACATCTGGAAACTGGCGGCGCTGCACACAATCCTCATCTTCCTGGGGCTTTTCATCCTTTCCAGGATCCTTTTGTGGTACTGCGGTCTCTGCGGCCTCGAGCTTTGCGAGGCGGGGACGCTTCCCGTTTTCGTCGCCGTGTTTTCCATTTGGCAGCTTGTGACGATGCCTCTGACCAACGGCTTCTCCAGGCGCTGCGAATACGAGGCGGACCTTTTCGCCCTTGAGAACGCGGACAATCTCGCTTTCGCCAGCGCCCTGAAGCGCCTGGCGGAAGAGAACCTGGCGGTCATGGAAGTTGACCGCCTCATAGAAATATTCTTATACAGCCATCCCGCCACCGGCAAACGCGTGGCGATGGCGGAAAACTACAAGGCAAGATCATGAACGATATCCAATCCCTCAGGGGAACCGTCGACATCCTTCCTCCGCAGAGCGCTCTTTGGAACGAAGTGGAGCGCAAGGTCAGGGAGCACTTCGAACGCTACGGCTATGAGAACATCAGAACGCCCATAATCGAGCAGAGCGAACTTTTCACCCGCTCCATCGGCGAGGACACCGACATCGTGGAAAAGGAAATGTACACCTTCAGCGACCGCAAGGGGAGAAGCATCACCCTGCGCCCGGAAGGCACGGCCTGCGTCGTCAGGGCCGCCATGCAGCATGAGCTTTTGGGGCAGAAGATCAAAAAGTTTTATTACATGGGCCCCATGTTCCGCTACGAAAGGCCCCAGGCCGGACGCCAGCGCCAGTTCCACCAGCTGGGCGTCGAGATGTTCGGGAGCTACAGCCCCTTGGCGGACGCCGAAACCATCTCCATGATGGTGAGGCTCTTCGAGATGCTGGGCTTGAAGGGCGTTTCCGTCAACATCAACACCCTTGGCGACAAGGAGAGCCTTGAAAAGTACCGCGCCGTTTTGAGAGAACGCGCCCGCGCCAACAAGGAAAAATTCTGCCCGGACTGCCAGCGCAGGCTGGAAAAAAACGTTCTCAGGCTTCTGGACTGCAAGGTGCCAAGCTGCCAGGAGATCTTCAAGAACGATCTGCCCAGCATCAAGGACTGCCTTTCCGACGAAGCCAAAAAGCACTACGAGGCCGTTCTGAAAGCGCTGGATGACATGGGCATCAGTTACGTTGAGAAACCGCAGCTGGTGAGAGGATTGGACTACTACACCCACACCATTTTCGAAGTGACGCACAACTCCCTGGGCTCCCAGGACGCCCTGGGCGGCGGCGGACGCTACAACGATCTCGTGGAAAGCATGGGAGGCAGCCCCACGGGCGCCGTAGGCTTCGCCATAGGCGAGGAAAGGCTGATGATCGCCCTTGCCGCCATCAAAGGCGAAGAGGAGAGCGTTCCCGCGGCCGACCTCTTCATGGTCTCCATGGACGAGGAAGCGATAGGGGAGAACCTTGTAATGGCCGACACGCTACGCACCATGGGCGTTTCCGTTGCCCTGCTGCCGGAAAAAGCTTCCGCCAAATCCCAGTTCCGCCAGGCCAACGCATCACTCGCTCCCTATGTGCTGATAAGGGGCGGGGACGAAAGAAACAAGGGTGTCTGGAATCTCAAGGACATGAGGAACGGCACCCAGAAAGAAGTCACCAAAGAAGAAGCCGTCGCTTTCTTCAAGGAGATAAAGAAATGAACAGATCAAGGCTCACCAACATTATCCTGACAACCATCCTCGTCATCGGCGTCGCCATTCTCGTCGTGCAGATGCAGAACGCGAAGGAGAAGCGCGGCATGAAGGGCGCGGAATACGAGACCGCCGCGCCTGAAATGAAAGCGGACGCGAAGGACGCCCTGGACGTCATCTTCTCAAGGAAGAGCGTCAGGCATTACACCGAAAAGGAAGTCGAAGCGGACAAGCTTTTGACGCTCGTCAAAGCCGGCATGGCCGCGCCCACCGCCATGAACCGCCAGCCCTGGTCCTTCATCATTGTGACCAACATGACCCAGGTTTCTTCCATAAGCGACAGGCCCGGGCTCATGATGCTAAAAAAAGCCAAGGCCGTGATCCTTGTCCTGGGCAAGAAGGACGAGAAGTTCTGGCAGCAGGACTGCTCCGCCGCCACGGAGAACATTCTCCTGGCCGCCGAAGCCCTGGGCCTTGGTGCCGTCTGGTGCGCCGGGTATCCCATGACTGACCGCACCGAAAGTTACAAAGAGCTTTTCAATTACAGCGACGACTACGAAGTCCTCTCTCTCATCTCAATAGGATATTCCACGGGCGAAGACGTGCCCAAGGACAAATACAAAGAGGAAAAGATCCACTGGAACCGCTGGTAGAGAATGCTTCGCTCAAGGTTATATCTCCTCCTGCTGCTTTTCGCGGTCTATGTGATCATCGAGGCGGCCTACATATTCGGCAAAAGGACCGCTCCTGATTATCCGAATGTCAAGACGGCCGACTTGTCGCAGGTCATTTCCGTAAAAAGCGGACGGACGACTTATCAGTTTTTTCCCCTGGACATTCCCGGCGGCGGCACCGTGCACGCCCACCTTTTGGGAACTTTGAAGGGCAAGGCGGAGAAACTGCCGAAATTATGTTTTGGGATCGTCAGCGAAGAGGAGAAAGATAAACTTCTGAGCCCCGACACCTCGCCTCTGGGTTTCAGGAAAGCCATCGAGAAAAATACTGTTACCGAGCACATAACTTTCCAGCGCCGCCGGAATTTAAAAGCCCAGAAAAAGATTGGCCAGGGCGGGCGGTATTATCTTGTGGTCGGCAACATGCCGCCCACGACGCTCGTAGGGGAGAACGTCTATTATTTCCTGACGAATTTCAGGGAGAAGGCGAAGTGCTTCTGGCCTTACGCGCTTATTTTGCCCCGCAATTTCCTCATCGCCTGCTTCGCCGTCATTTTCGCCTTTTTCCTGCACCGCAGGGTCGGAAAGGTCTGGCGCTTCGCGGTTGTGGTAGTATCCTGCGGACTTCTGGCTTTCATCATCTCCGCCACTCCCTACAATCTGCTCAACGCCGCGACCCAGGGCCCGAAAGCGAAGACGCTTTTGCGCCAGATGATAGAAAAGGAGCTTAAAAGCAGCGAAACGGTCCTGAAGATATCCGTGAAGGACTGCGCGCCCTACACCGCCGGCTACATAAGGATCAAGGGGCGTCCCCTGGACGGAAACGAGCCGGCGCTCGTTTACACCGACCTTTACAAAGCTTTCGTCTACGACGACGCGCACACGGAAAATCTCATGTGTTTCTTCGGCAAGGGAACCTCCGAAAAAGTTTTCGCCTTCGACACGGTCCATTCCTTTTACGACGAAATATTCCTGCGCTTCTGGAACGAGGGCCACGGAGGCGCGGCTTTCATTGAGAGCGCTTACCTTGTCAACGTCAAGCTGCCGCCCACAATAGTGCAATCCCTGCTGGGTGTTTCAGAGTTTTTCCTGCCTTGCTTTTGGGTCTTGTGGGGGACGCTCCTTCTGACTTTTTATTTTCTGCTTGTTTATCTCAGGCGGGATTTTTATTCCAAGGCTGCGACTTTCGCCCTGGCGGTGATTTCGCTGGCGATCCTTTTCATGCCGATTTATTCTTTCGCCGGCAGGGAGCCGATCTTCCAAACCACCAGCGACCGCTGGATCATGGGACTGAGGCCCGTGTCCTTTTACACCCTCCTCTGGCACAACCAGCCGGGGCCGGGCGTCGATGTTGAGAACCTGGAGGCTCCCAACGCCGGCAGCCTGACGGTGGCGTCTTTCAACGACCATGTGCTGGCGGGCCGCGGCGAACTTTATCCCGACGACTCAGACACCTTCCAGCGCTTCTTCACGCGCTTTTTCAGCAACGTCAGGATGAACGTCAGAAGAGAGATGGTGGAGCTCAAGAATTTGAGGCTCGTGAGGCTTAGCAGCGCTTATATGATGCTGCGCCTGGCGGCCTGGCTGTGGCTTATAGCGCTGATCCTGGGTTCGCTTTTCTATGCCTTGGCGCTTGCTCTGGGGAGGGAGAAGGCATGAAGAAAGTTTGGGCATTCCTTAAGGCCGCCTGGCCGTACCTTCTTCTGGCCGCCCTTCTGGCCTTCGCGTTTTATCTGCGCTTCTATCACCTGTCCTGGCGGGGGATGACCTACGACGAATGCCTGACGGAGGAAAGGTCGCATTGGTCGCTCTGGCGGCTCTGGCGCTTTTACATCACCAGCCGCGCTCCCGTCAACGCGCTGATCTATTACGTCGACGGCCATCTTTTCTCTTTCTTCTGCAAGATAAGCGTCCTTAGGGAGTGGCAGATCAGGCTGCCTTCCGCCGTGGTGAGCTTCCTCACAGTCCCTGTGTTTTTCCTCCTGGGCAAACGGGCGAAGGACAACTGGAGCGGACTGCTTCTGGCCGCTTTCGGCACGGTCTCCTTCCTGCTTCTCACCCACGCCAGGGAGGCGCGCTATTATTCCTTCGTCTGCTTCTTCACCACCTGGCTCCTTCTGGAGGCGGTCGGGATCCTGAAAAAATCTCCCGGGGGAAAGGATTCCCTGCGGAATTACGCGCTGTACGCCCTGGCGGCCATAGGCGGCATGGGCTCGCACCAGGGGTTCTACATTCTTTTCGCCTTCTCCAACATTTTCCTCTGCCTTTACGCTTTCTCGCCGCTGGTCTTACTGTTTTGGGAGAAGAGAAAAGAATTCGGGAAACTTGGGCTGAAGGGCTCCCTTTTTGTTTTCAAGGAAGATTTTGAGATCTTCTACCGCAAGTTCGTCCTTCTAGTTCTGCCCTGTCTTGCCTACTGCTACCAGTTCCTGCTGGTGACCGGCGCGGACAAGCCATACACTCCCACCGGCAGGGGAAGCGCCCACCTTATTTCCGAGCTTTCCTTCCGGGTGGTGGGCGGCATCTGCGAAAGACTTTGGGTGGGCGCGCCCTTCGCGCATGTGGTTCTGTACGTTTCCATCGCGGCGTTCGTCGTTTTGCTTTTCAGCAAATTGAGGCTGGCCGCCGTCTATTGCTTCTTCGTGAAGCTCTCCACTTTCGTTTTGCTCAGGATAGTGACCCAGCGCTTCACCTACGAGCAGTTTCGCGACAAGTACATCATTTTCGTCCTCATATTGGACATGCTGCTTCTGACGATGGCTCTGAGCTGCGTCACGGAGTGGCTTTGGGCTCTTACGGCAAGGTTCTTGAGCGACATGAAGGAAAGAAGGGATGTCATCGCGTCCTGCGGCAGGGCCTTGTCGCTTCTGGGCTTCTCTCTTATCATCTGCTATGAGGGCTATTCCTACGCTGAGTCGGAAAAGCTTTTCGCCGAGCAGCTGGAAGGCGTCAGATATGTCTTCGACTATCTGGAGTCCGCCTACAGGCCGGGGGACATCGTCATTTTCCAGGCGGAGCCCAACTCCTGGATCCACAAGAACTGTCTTTACGAGCAGAGCCTCAGGCCTGAAACAAAGGACTGGATCGTCAAGGAATCCATCCATCTGCCTTTCATGGGAGACGAGATCAAAAAGCAGGGGAGCTACATCTGGTGGATCCTGATGTACAGGCCCAGCAAAGGATTCATGCCGTATTTTTACCACGACATGAAGGCCTACGGCTCCGACGTGAACGACAAGAACGCCATGGTGATGTGCCGCTCCGCGGAGAAGGTCAAGACTTTGGCGGACGCTCTTTATCTGACGGCGGAGCTGTTCCGCTGGACCTATCTCCACAGCCACATCCAGTATGAGAACCACCTTATCGAAAAAGGGCTCAAGAACGCCCCCCTGAAGGACGCGGTCTTCACCAACCTCATAGCCAAGACCGTGGAGTCGGGCAAGGTGTACACCCCCTCCGTCGGCGACATGCTGGAGGATCCGCATCTGGAGTTCTACGCCTACCGCCTCATCAACGAATGGTATTCCGAAATGAAAAACGAGCCCGGAAAAGCCAGACGTTTCCTGATCAATCCCCTGGAAAGGGCGGTCTACAATTATCTTTCCAGCTGCGTCCACCAGAATCTTCTTTCCGAGCAGAGGAACCGCCTGACCTTGATGCGCGCGAAGCACGGCTGGTGGTTCTATGACAGGATCTACCGCTTCACCTACGAAGAATTCAAGCGTCCCTACATCGAGCCGGAAGCCCTGGAAGGCTACATGACGCTCGAGGAGATCTACAAGAACAGAGTCCGCTTCGACGCGGCGTATCTAACTCTCAATCCCGATATGGCGAAGGATTGGAACAAACTTTTAAAACGCGCCAGAAACGCGGCAAACGAGAAAAAATATGGAAAAAAATTACAAGATAATCCCTGAGCCGAAGCGCATAGTTTACGGCGAAAAAAAGTATTCCATAAAAAAGCCCCTGAGCGAAAGGTTCCGCACGGAGATAGCCGCGGCCTGGCACGATTTCCCCCACACGGCGGAGAAGGTGCTTCAGGACAACGGCATCAAGATCCGTTTCTTCGAGGTCGCCAACATAGCGGCGAACGCTTACAGCATAAAGGTGACCGAGAACGGAGTCCTGGTCTCCGCGGGCGGCTACGAAGGCTTGTGCGGCGCCTTCCAGACCTTCCTGAAGATCCTGGACGAGACCACGGACAGCATCCGCTGCATGGAGATCGATGACGAGCCGGACTGCCTTGTGAGGGCTTTCCATCTCGACCTTTCGGTCTACAACTACAAGATCGAATACGTCAGGAACATCCTCGACAAGCTGGCGGCCCTGAAATACAACGCCGTCGTCATCGATTACAGGGGCATGTTCCCGTATTCGCTGCCCTACGCCTCCGCTTTCTACGGCTACAGCATCGAGCAGGTCTCGCGCATGGTGGCCTACGCCAGAAGGCTGGGCATAACCATCATTCCGCTTCTGCCGGCCTTGAGGAGCGTCAATTTCATCTGGGAGCTCGAGCCTTACATCTGGCTCTCAGATCTCCCGGAAGTGAAAAGCGACCGCATGGCCAAAATAAGGACGGAACTGAAGGAAGCCAGGGAGCTTATGAAGGGACTTTGCCGCGACCTGGCCAAGGCCCACAGCGGGCGGTATGTCTTCCTTGATTTCGCGGGCCGGGAGGAGGACAACTCCTTCACCCAGGAACTGAGCGAGTCCCAGGAGGAATACGCCCTGGAGCTCTGCGACGTCCTGAGGGAGGAAGGGAAGCTGCCGGTGACCTGGTCGGACATTCTGAACGGCTCTCTTCTGGACAAGTGGCCCAAAGGCGGCGCGGTCCTGATGCGCGACAACCGCGAGCTGGACAGCGCCGAGCGTTTCCAGAAAGCCGGCCAGAGCGTCTGGAACAGCTATTACGCCCTCTCTTTCCCCGCCACCGAGGTCAGCATACGCCTGAAATCCCATCTCCAGGCTCTCTGGAGCATCAAGCAGGACGTAAACGACCAGGGCGGCGTGGTCCTGGCATACAGCAGCCACAACTGCCAGAGGCTGGACACGCCTTTGGCACCGCAGCTGATGCAGGGCGCCATGCGCATGCCCATCGTCCTGGCCTGGGAGGCGGTCTACAGGGCCGGCGCGCTTTTGTGGCGCAGGACCTCCACCGAGGAAAACTTAAAGGAAGG
Source organism: bacterium (assembly GCA_017649705.1). Lineage (GTDB taxonomy): Bacteria > Auribacterota > UBA3054 > UBA3054 > UBA3054 > UBA3054. The sequence continues at coordinate 6,662 of JAGCGH010000091.1, read as the reverse complement.
CTGGCCGATCTTCTACTTCGGCTCCGAGAACGAAAAAGTCAAGGAGTTCTCCTCCTACATGGAAAACTTCCATCTGACCGATTCCGACGACTATCCCAAGGCCACCAAAGAGCTCATGAAGATGGCGGAGGCTCTGAAACCCCACATCCAGAGGGATATGCTCGATTTGGTGTACTTCTACGCCCGCTACCGCCTCTACAACCGCTACATCGACCAGCAGTTCTCCCGCCGCAGGGAGATCATGCACGTCGACAAGGTCATCGCCGCCACCAAGGAAATGCACAAGATCTGGCAGACCGCCATGAAGGACAAGCTCCCCTTGGAGACCACCAGCATCATGCAGCGCTACCTTTTCGGCTACGTGGAGGAATTGGTCAGGAGGGCCGTCAAACGCTAAGCCTTTGCCAAGGCTGTTCCTCCTTGACAAAGGGAAGGCGTTTGAATATAATTCTTAACGATTATTTTTACCCTACCATAGGCGCGAAGTGCGCTTATGGGAGAGGGAATCAGTATATTCATTCATATCCGAGAGGAATACGTGTTAACAGTTACGGTTCGTAAAAACGAAACAGTTGACAAGGCGATCCGTCGCCTGAAAAAGAAAGTCGATCGCGAAGGCGTTCTCAAGATCGTGAAACAGCACAAAGAGTACGAGAAGCCCAGCGAGAAAAAACTGCGCAAGCAGAAAGCCGCCCGCCGCAACGCTCACCGCCTGATGAAGCTTTACCGCTGATTCGAGCCGAGCACATGCGGGAAGCGAGGTTAAGATGTTTCCCAAACAAAACAACTACAATCCCAGCGAAAAGCTGATCCTGACGAAAAAGATCCTCTGCGAGTGCAAGCTTTTTTACGTCGATTACAAAGAGAACAAGCGGGGCCGTTTCCTGAAGATAAGCGAAAAGGACTCCCTTACCAAACGCACGATAATCGTGCCGGCGGAAGCGATAGGACAGTTGGCCGAGATACTGCAGGAGATCGTCAAGATGGGGGACATAGAGCCTCAAAAAGAGCAGCCTGAGGAATCCAAGCCCGCGGAAGGATCACTTCCGGGAGAAGCAAGCAGCGAGCAATAACAAAAGACGAGAGTGCCAAATGAAATACAGCGTCAGCAAGGGTTTCACCCTGATAGAAATTCTGGTGGTCATAAGCGTTATCGGCATCCTTTCGACGCTTTCCGTAGGCGTCGCCACCGTTGCCAAGGCCCGCATCAAGACCTCGGCGGCGGAAGCTGTCATCCAGCGCCTTGAGTTGGCTCTCAGTCAGTACAAAAACGATTTCGGCTGCTATCCCCCCACCGGCAACGACCCCAACGACAACTCCATCATGATCGGCTGCCTGACCGGCGACCTTAACGGCGACGGCAAGTACACCGGCGACGAAGGCGACATCCCCGCCAACCATCCCCGCTGGAAAAAGCCCTACATCCTGATCGACAAGAGCTTCCCCGTAAGGGCCGGAAAACTCATGGATCCCTGGGACGTTCCTTACCGCTACTGGGAAAACCAGAGGGAGTGCCCCAGGTGCCCCTACAACGGAAATATGTATCTTCTGTACTCCTGCGGCCCCGACAACAAGGCCACGGAAGGAACAAGAGACGAAGTCATTGATTTTGGCGCCGACTACAACCGCGACAACATCATTAACTGGGTCATCGAATGATCAATCAATAAATTGAGGAGCAAAGCATGAAAAGCATCAAAGGTTTTACCTTAATCGAACTTCTGGTCGTTATCGCCATCATCGGCGTTCTGAGCACGCTTGGCGGCGCCGGCGCTTCCATGGTCCAGAAACAGGCCAAAAAAACTCAGACCGCCACGATCATGCAGAATGTTTCCATGGCGCTTGAAGCTTACAAGACCGACATGGGCGTCTATCCCCAGACCGACGACGCCAAGGAGATCTCCAATGCTTTGACAGGCTTTACGGATGAACCGGACAAACGCGACGACAAGTATTACAAGAACCCCAACTGGAAGGGCCCCTATTACACCACCGATCCCAAGTCCTTCTATCACCGCCAGAACAATCAGGCCGTGGCTGACGCCTGGGGCAATCCTCTGAATTTCAACATTCTCGCCCCGAAGCTCAACCCCTACAAGTTCGACATGTGGTCAAGCGGCCCGGACGGCAACAATGACCAGGGCTTGAAAGACGACGTCAGACCGTAAAACAAAAAAGAGACTCTTAGCGCAATGAACGAAAATCGTCCTAGATACAGCGGTTTCACTCTGATGGAACTTTTGGTGGTGATCGGCATCATCGGCGCCATCAGCTCCATCGGCGTGGTTAGCTTCGCAGCGGTCGGCCGCAACATGCGCATCGAAAGCGCGGCCAACGCGATTAAGGACCGTATCTTCTACGCCAGGACATCGGCCATCACCCAGAGGCGCAAGTTCGCCATCCGCATGACCGTCACTCCCACCCGCAAAGTCTGGAAGCTTCAGACCTTCGACAGCGGGGCCGACAACGTTATCGACTATGAGAACGACCTCACCATCGACAACAGGCCCTACTATCTGGACCACCGTCTGAACATCAAGGCCGATCCTCCCATCGAGATCGAGTTCTCCCCGGAAGGCGGCATCATTTACGCTTCCCACAACCCTATAATTATAGAGGACAAGACGGAGCCCCAGGAGATATGGGAGATCCCGGTGCAGATCTACAAGGCGGCCGGAATTGCGCGCGTAAAGCCCATAAACCGCATCTTCCCCGAAGACAATAAGCCCAAACCGCAGGCTACCAGCGAACAGCAGTCTGTGGATAACGAAGACGCCGCATTCGAGGCTTTAGGACTTGACTAATGAAAGAGATTAAAACATACGGTTTCAGCTTGATCGAGATCATGGCCGCCCTGGCCATATTGTCGATCGGCATGAGCAGTATCATGGCGGTCTTCCCGGCCGGCATGGAATCCTTCCGGAAAGCCAGGGACAACACGGTCCTGGCCAACCTGATGCGGTCCAAAGTCAGCGAGCTTACCTACGAACTGGGAAGCCCGGTGGGCCGCGGCGACAACGCCACCAGGATCGCCCAGCACTACCTGAAAGCCGACACGGCTTTCGCCCGCTACATGTCCGAGGACGACAAGAACAAGCGCGTCTCCCATCCGGTGATCGTCTCCGAAGTGTACCCCTTCGAGCAGAACAACCGCTACTTCTGGCAGTACACCGTCCACGACATCGGCCGCGAAGGCGACACCAAGATCGGCGAGAAAGGCGTCAAGGGCGTTTTCTTCCAGATCGAGATGAACGTTTACGACCGTTCCCAGATCAAGGAAGAACTCATCCCGCTGGAACACTCCGTCGTCAAGGAAGACCAGGTCAACAAGCCGATCCTGCGCCAGATATTCCGTGTGCATAACCCCTATCCTGCCATAAACTATGGAAAGAACGCTAAGAAGAAATAAAAGAGCCCTGGGTTTCACGCTGATTGAAATTCTGGTTTCTCTTGGCGTTTTAGGAATACTTATGTCCTCCCTGATGGTGGCTTTCCGTTCGACCTTCGACACGGTCACGGAGACCCAGCTGAGGGCGGAAATGAACCAGAACGTACGTTCCGTCATGGACCAGCTCAACCGCGAGCTTTCCCAGGCCCTGGTCAACAACAACCGTCCCGTGGGCGAACAGATCTACTTCCAGATCAAACAGCTCAGCCCGGACCAGTCGGTCCTGCGTTTCGGCTGCACCACCGAGCGAGGCATGAAGGAACTGGCCTACGCCATGAAGCAGCCCAAGATAGACGACCAGCCCCAGTGGCCCGATTTCGAGCTGATGCGTATGCAGAAGGACAAAGGCATGTGGAATTTCAACGACCCCAAGAACTGGCCGGAGTTCAACATGGACAACAACGAGGAAGTCGAGCCTTTCGCCTTCGACATCATAAGTTTCAGAGTCCTCTATTGGAGCACCAAGAACAGCCGCTTCGTGGCCGGCAACTGGGACTCCTTCCAAAGGAACAGCATGCCTCCCAAGGTCCGCATAATCCTGAAATCCATCCCCCGTTCGGACGCGAAGAAAGGCTTGGCGACCAAGACCATGGCTGAGCTTTCCGGCGTGGAGGAACACAAAATAGATATCATGCTGCCTCAGGCGATGTGATAAAAGTTTATAATAGTTAATCAACACAATTAAAACTCAACCAGGAGTAAAAAATGAAAAAAAGCATGTTAGTAGCCATTGCGGCTCTCGTTTTGGTCGGAACCGTCGCCGCCGCTGAAGTCAGCTCTTTAAGCGATGAGGCCAATATGTCCCGCACCGCCAACACCGCTGATCTGTTCGGCACCAAGTGGGGCTTCAAGATGACCCGCGGTCTGGTCAATGTTGCTACTTGCTGGCTGGAACTTCCCCGCTGCATTTACACTGAATCCGCCAACAACGCCTATCTCGGCCCCGTCGAAGGCCTCTTCAAAGGCATCTTCCTGACCGGCGTCCGCGCCGTGGCCGGCGCCCTGGATTTCGCTTCCTTCGGCTCCGTCGACGATATGTACAGCACCTACGAAGTCTGCTCCATCCCTTACTTCGTCTGGCAGAAGTGGGATCAGCAGGAAAGAGACTAACAGATCGCATTAGAAATAACCTCGTGGTGTAATGGCAGCACAAGAGTTTTTGGTACTCTCGGTCTAGGTTCAAATCCTGGCGGGGTTGCATGAAGCGCGACATCGGTTAAGCTGATGTCAAATGGCTTCTATACTCAAAGGAAACTTATGTTATATATTTTGGTACTGGTCCTCTTAGTGGTAGTCAGCATATGCCTCGTCGGCGTGGTTCTGCTTCAGTCCGGCAAAGGCAACAACCTGACCAACGCTTTCGAGAGCGAAGCGACCTTTGGCAACCGGTCCGGCGACGTGCTCACCAAGAGCACCATGGTCCTGGCGGTCTCCTTCATCGTTCTGTGTCTGCTTGCCACCATCCTTTACAAGCACGGGACATCCTCTGTTTTCAAGACAGTGAACGCTCCCGCCCGTCAGGCGGAAAGCAACATGAGATCCATGGCTCAGCAGGAAGCTGACGAAGCCGCCGCCGCGGCCGCCGCGGCCGCCGCCGAGGAAGCCCCCGCCGCCGCGGAATCGACTCCCGAGGAAACGCAGGACGCAGCCCCTGCCGAACAGGCCGCTGAGACCACGGCTGAATAAGCTGTGCGTTGACCGAAAAAAGACGCGCGATCCGCGCGTCTTTTTTTTATTATACTTGCAAAAATTACTTGCCTTTTGTTAAGATAAACGAAACAAAACAAGCGAGGTGACAAATGCGCAAACAACTTATCCTCTTAGCCCTTATGGGCGCCGCCGCGGCGTTCGCCAACACCCATATCCTCTGGCAGGACGACTTTGAATCTTACGACCTCGGCCCCTGGCTGGGCCAGGGCGACACGGAAGTCATGCAGTCGACTGTCAACTGCGTCGGCGATGCTCCCGTCGAAGGCGAAGTCGACATCACCAACGACGGTGAGAACTGGATCCTCCATCTTGGCAGGGTAAAGGCCGCCCCCGGCATAGAGCAGACGAAAATGGACCGCGGCGTCAGGATCCCTCTCGATTGGGGTCGCCTTGATTACAATCATGGCAAGAACGCCAAGATAAAGATCAAGGGCAAGACCAGGATCCCGGAAGGCAACGGATACGCCGAGATCAGGCTGACCACCAAAGAAGACAAGCCTATTCTGCGCTTCACCCCTCATTCCTCCGACTACAAGACATACTTCTACAATCACAATTCCACCGTCAACAGCTCCGCCGCCAACTCGGGGAACACATTCTGGGACAACGCCGATTCCGGCAGGACCTGGTATCACACCACCAACGCTGTCGTCAGAAGCACCTGGTGCTTCTTTGAGATCGTGATCGACTGCGATCTGGCCCAGGTTGTATCCTACAGTATCAGAGCCCTTGACGACAGCGGATTCTCATATAACGGCCGCAGGATCTGCCATCTGCGTTATATGCTGGAACGTCCCGAGTTCGTTGAGTTCACGGCCGTCGGCAACACGTTCGACACGGACAGAGCCGGCGCCGATTTCGACGATCTTCAGGTGATCTACGAATACGAGCCCCCGGAAGAGGAATGGGAGACTTTGTACGAAGACTACTTCCAGCAATATGAATTTGGAAAATCCCTATCTGAGCAGCAGCCGCTCTACAAGAGGTTGGGCAGTTGGGAGCAGTACACCGACAATATCGATACCAACGAGGCCGGCATTTACGTCGCCCGCCTTTTCATGGGGAAACCCGGCGATAATGAATTCCCCAAAGACGGCGTCACGATGGATCTTCCCACGAACACTTTCTTTGTGCCCGGCCAAAAGCTTCGTCTGACCGCCGTATATTACGTTCCTGACAACGGCTGCTGGACCATGTTCAGAAAAGGGGACACCCCTGTCGCGACCTACGGAATCCATTCCGCCACCAAGTGGTTCACCACTTGGGGCACCAACGAATTCCAACCGCGCTACGACGGCTCGGAAAGAGCTGTCTACAGACACTACATCACCACCGCAGTTACCCTTGCCTACGATGACGAAGGACCTTTCCTTGAACGCGTTGATCTTCAGAGCAGCGAGGAAGACTCCACCAGTTGGAGCTTTGACTGGACCCATTACTACGACACGCACCTTCCGGACGTCCCGGACAACATTGGCATTCAGGTCCAGGGCTGGAAGAACTT